>CAYLMV010000116.1:0-11274 GCA_964384415.1 uncultured Chitinophagaceae bacterium
CCAATTGTTGATAGTTGATTGTTGATTGTTGATTGTTCCTCGTTCAACATCGAACCCATAATTATTCGTCTCTGTCGCCGTTGCCCAGGCAAGTTCTACCTTGCCACCGACCGGCGTTACAGCAAAGGAGGTGAGTTCGACCGGAAGCCCTGTCCCGGGGCCGCTAATCGAGTAAATCGAATTTGAAAAGCTGCTGGTTATCGGATTGGTATTTGAGACACTGTATGGATCTGAACCGGAAACAGCCCCTGTGGCAAGGAGAGCCCAATTTGAGCCCGAAACCCATCGGCCAATTTGGGCCGATCCACTTGCGAACGAGACCCCCTGGTCCGTCGAGTTCCATGTTAACGTAACCGTAACATTGTTCGATATATTGCTCAAAGCATTGATTGTCCATTGGTCATGGACCGTTTTGGTGGCGTCATGTTCGTTTGTGGTAACAGCTGCAACCCGCACAGAATAGTTGTCTGCAGTTCCTCCGTTGTTGTTCAAAATAGCCGGATCGTAGCCTATCGCACTTCCAACTGGATACGTAACGTCGGAACTGCCAACATTTTGAATCATGTATCCTGTCGAATTTGTCAAAACGTAACTCGTAGCCGACCCGCCGCTAATAGTTCCTGGCGAACTCCCCATCGTCAAGTCGTTCGATCCCAAGGCGAGTTTGCCGCTGGTAAGGGTAAGCGTGCCATTAACAGTGGCTGGCGCGCCTAATGTAACGGTGCCGCTTGCATTTATTATGAGGTTGCCGAGGTCAAATGATCCCGAAGGAAGTTCATTGCCTGTGGTTACATTTCCCGTGTACGTCACGTTGATGCCGGACCCAAATGTCGGCGCATTGGTGAGCGATCCCGCAGACCGAATGATATTCTCACTTGCATCGAGTTTGAGATTTGAACCATTGTTGAAGGTTCCGTTCAGGAGTGAAAGCGTCCCGCTGTACAATTCGAGATAAGCACTCAGGACTACGCCCGCACTGTTGTTGATGATCAAGTTTGCAGAATAAAAATCACCTGCACCGTTCCCGCTTATGGTCTGAGAACTAGAGCCGACAAAACTCAAGGTAAAAGTGGCAGCTCCAGTCCCGATATCAATATTGCCGTTGTTTGTCAAGTTTCCCGCGCAACTGAAAACGCCGCTCCCGCTTTCCAATCCCGTCGATCCGAAAAGCTGGCCAGAATTCAGTAATGTCCCATTAACAGTCAGCGTGTGACCTGCCGCATCGAGCGTACCAAGCGATGTCACTGTGCAATTGTGAACCGCTGCATCAGCGTCAACCGTCACAAGGTCGCTCCCTGCTATGGTCACATCATCAGATGATGTTGGAACAACACCGCCAACCCACGTGGTCGTGAGACTCCAGGCCCCCCCTCCCGTGCCGTTGCTGCTGATGGAACTAGCGAAGGCCGTGGCGCCCATGAGCGCAACGAGAATGAACGCTCTGATTATAGTAGTAAAGTTCTTCATCACGGTGTCCTTTCACAAATAATTATTATCGTAGATTGAATAGTCGCTTAGGGAATTTTTCAAGCAAGGTAGAAAGGAGTTTCAACTCGATTCAAATTATAGAATGGCTCCAGAAATGTCAAGCCTATTCGCAGAAAGTGTGACGTAGAACAGAAGGGAAGATGGAAAAGGGATGAGGGACAGAAAAAGCCACCCGTTTTCCTCATCCTTTTTCCCTCTTCCCTCTTCCCTTTTCCATCTCCCCTCTTCCATCTTCCATTTCCCATTTTCCCCTCCCCCTCATCCCCCCACTAGCCGTTTTCGCAACGAAGTATTCCGCTCCCTCACTTCATCATTTCTCACCGCAATCGCGAGCGCTTTCAGCTCTCCTACGATAATAAGCAATTCGCGTGCACGCGTGACAGCGGTGTACATCAAATTTCGCTGCAGCATAATATAGTGGGACATCGCCACCGGCACGATCACCGCACGGAACTCGTTTCCCTGACTTTTATGGATCGTCATCGCATAAGCGAGAGTGAGTTCGTCCAGTTGTTCGAACGAGTAATCGATCGTCTTGCCGTAGAAATCCACCAGGAGCAGGCCGTCATTTTTGTCCACCCCGGAAACGCGGCCCAGGTCGCCGTTAAAGACATCTTTGTCGTAATTGTTCTTCACCTGCATCACCTTGTCGCCCATCAGGAACTTCCGTTCGCTCCCCTGCCAGCAAACTTTTGCTTGTCCGTTCAGGACCCGCTGAAGTTCCTTATTGAGGTCACGCACTCCGGCGGCGCCGTTATGCATCGGCGCGAGCACTTGTATGTCGGTAAACGGATCGAAGCGGTAATTTTGAGGAAGGATCGTCGAACAGAGACGAAGAATCGTCTGCTGGATGTTCTCTGCCGATGTTTCCTCAAGCAGTTTGAAATCTTCAGAGAAGAGGGGCATTTCTCCGGAGTTTATCCGGTGCGAATTTGCTATGATGGTGCTTTCTTCCGACTGCCGGAAAATAGTGTCAAGCCGGACGGTTCCGATGTTCTTGGCGTCGATGAGATCGCGCAGGACCTGTCCCGGGCCAACGGAGGGAAGCTGATCCACATCTCCCACAAGGACGAGCTGAGATTCGGGCTTCACGGCGTCGAGCAAAACCGCAAAGAGCTCGATGTCGACCATGGAAACTTCGTCGACGATCACCATGTCGCACTCCAGCGGCGCCTGGGCGTCTCTGCGAAACATCCCCGATTGCGGTTCGAACTCCAGCAGCCGGTGGATCGTTTTCGCCTCGCGGCTCGAGAGCTCCGAAAGCCTCTTCGCAGCGCGCCCGGTCGGCGCGCAGAGGACATATTCGACTCCCAGTTCATCCGCCAGCTCTATGATACCGTTCACGCAGAGAGTCTTGCCCGTGCCGGGTCCTCCGGTCAGAATCGTAATCGGTTTTTGGATCGAATGGAGAATGGCGTTCCGCTGTTTGGCGTCGAACTCGATTTCGTGGCGCCGCTCGATATGGAGAAGTGAGTCGAGAAGTTTTCTTTCGGAGAATGGCTTTGAGCCTTTTCGCATCAGCAGCTCGATATGATGAGCCGCCTCCACTTCGGCGCGGTGAAGCAGAAACGGAAAGAGTCTGTCTTCCTCCGCGACCAGAAAGCCGGTTTGAACTGTCTCGTCGATCGCCCGCTCGACTTTTGCCTCATCGACGCCGAGAAGTTCGGCAGATCGGCGCGCGAGTTCTTCCCTCTGGAGGTAACAATGCCCCGCTGTCCGGCACGCATCATTAAGCACGAACCTGATCCCGGCCTCAAGACGGTACGCGCTTTCCGATTCAACTCCCACTCGCTGCGCAATCGAGTCTGCGATCTGAAAACCGATCCCCTGAACGTCGTCGATCAATTGGTAAGGGTTATTCTTGACAACGCCGGTCGCTCCCTTCCCGTACTGCTTGAAGATTTTGATCGCCTGGCTCGTCGTGATATTGTAGGATTTCAGGTACGTCATCACGTCCTGCATGTCGCGGAGAGACGAGGCCGACTCGACGATCTTCTCGAGCTTCTTCTTCCCGACGCCTTCGATCTCCAGAAGCCGTTCCGGTGTTTTGTTGAGGATGTCAAGAGTCTTGACGCCGAACGTTTTCACAATCCGTGAGGCGAGCGCCGGCCCGACGCCGTGAATCAGGCCGGATGCGAGGTACTCTTCCACGCCGTGAAGCGTCGTCGGCTGCTTCACGGTGTAGCTTTCTATCTTGAACTGTCTTCCGTACTTCGGATGAGTCGTCCATGCGCCTGTGACAACGTATTCGTCCCCCTCCCTCGGTTCGAGGATGTGGCCGACGACGGAGATCGTTCCATCATCCGTCTTCAGCAGCCCGATGAGGTATCCATTCTCGTTGTTCGTGAAGATGATTTTATGAAGGGTTCCTCTCAGGGACTCTTCACGCGCTTTTATTGTGGAAGGCATTCGAGATTTCCTAGAGTCGTTCTCGCACGGCGTTAAAGACATCCTGCACCGGCAAAAGATTCATGCATTCCATGTATGACTCCCCGGGGCGATTGCAGACGTTGAGATGACAGGGATGACATGGCACGTCTCGCCGGAGGGCAACGTGCTTGCTTGATCCTCCGGGGAAGGCCGGCGTGTACGGGAACCAGATATTTTCTTCGCCGGGTCCGAAAATTCCGATCGTGGGAACGCCAAGCGCCGGGGCGATGTGCATCGGTCCCGAGTCATTCGCAACATACGCAGAGCAATGCGAAATAATCGCCGCAAGCTGCCGGAGCGGCATCACGGGCAATGACAGCGCATGCCCGACAACAGCGCTTTCGACTTTCCCGACCGTCTCGCTGTCGTTCGGACCTCTCGTCAGGAGAATCTGGGCATGGGTTTTCGCCCGGAGCAGATCCGCCAGTTCGGCAAAGCGCTCTGCGGGCCACAACTTCGCGGGCCACGTCCCCCCCGGGTGAAGCGCGACAATCGGTTTGGAGAAATCGATGTCCTGCCACTCGAGATACCGCCTGGCTTCCTTCTTCTCTTCTTCCGTCAAGAAAATCTTTGTTTCAAAACTCTTCGCGTCTATCCCGGCTGCTTTCAAGGACTGGTAGTGGAACGCGATCGCCGATTTCGGGGTGCCGTCGTCTTTTATCCGGATCGTATAGAGCTTTCCCCGCCCGGGCAAATCTCCTCCCACCCGAACAGCGGCGTTCGTGGCGTACGAGAAGAGGGCGCTACGGGGATTGCAGAAGAGGTCGATCACAAGGTCGAAGCGGCGCCGGTTGAGCGTATAAAAGAGCCGTGTGCGGCTCATGATGCCGCCTTTCGAAAAGTCAACGGGAAAAATTTCGTCGAGGTATGGGTTCCCTTCCAGCAGCGAGACCGCTTGACTATCGCCCAGATATGCGATGTACGCGGACGGAAAAGTTTCCCGCAGTGTCTGGATGAGCGGAGTTGTAAGAACAACGTCTCCGATAAACTTCAGACGTGTTAATAGAATCCGGTTGTATGTTTTTTCCATTGGGATTGAAATTGCGTGACAACAGGAGAGGCGCCTTATCGCGGTCGAGGCTCATTCCCCGTACGTTTGCTCTCCCCTGAATCGAAAACTTCACACGGCGAAACCTATTGCCTTCTCCATCGATCGACGAATTGGTCCCAGGTGAATTCGTTTATGGAAAATGGAGGAAGCTCAAAATACCGGTCGTAATCAATAACAAGACTCTGCCGGAACGGTACCACGAATGCGCTGTTTCCACCCAGGTCGTACGACCATACTTCGTCTACCCTTCCCCGGCATTCGACATAGTCCGGCGGACCACATACAATATAGACAATTCCCATGGGAGTTTTCCATCCCTCTGCGCAGGAAGAAAATAATTCGTTCGCCTCGGCAACCCGGTCGAGAAATTCCTTTCTTCTGATGCCGCCGCCGTGCTGCTCCCAGAATTTGTCGAGTTGCGCCGTCCTCTCAGCCGGCGTCTTCGCATCGCGCAACGTCGCGTACTCGTCCGGCCGGGCGATGCAGCTGACGGCGGCGATCTCTTCCCCGACACCATTGACCCTGGGAAAAGAGGATGGATAAAGAGGAAGCTTCTGTAGTGTCACAGCGCTGTCGACCGCTCCGTTGTGAAACCGATACACCGTTCTCGTGAGAGTCGTGATGCCTTCCTTCGGCTTCGGAAAGTACTGGAACAACTGCAGTTTTCCTCCTTCCACGACGACAAAAGCAGAATCGGATACGTAGTAGACGGAATCGACAGGATGCCGGCATTCTGGTAAATTGGGGCTGTAAGGAGGAGAGAGCGTAGGGACGATTGAATCGCTCGGCGCATTTGGCTTTGTGGCCCCGCATGTTATCCGGAGCAGAATCGTGTCGCCGCGCTCGATATGATAGAGTTCCTGGAACAAGCCGATCGAATCCTGAGTGAATGAAAGGTCCGAAGGAAAGAGAGGGGTTATCGAGATGCTCCCTTTGGCCGGATGAGCGCGTTCAAACAACAAGTAGTCGCCCAGCGCCAGACTGGTTTTGGAGAAATCCCTTGCTTCCACTCTGAACCGCCGGCGGAATTGCCGTTTCGATCGGTTGTCAGTAACAACCATGCTCATACTATAATTTCCGGGAGCGACCGGAAAGACCTCGAGGAACGCATCGTGCCGGCCAGAAATGGATTCGTTGTACGACTGTGCAATCACTGTGCGGTCGAGGTCCCGCGTTCGAACAACAGCTTCATCCGCTCCGCGAAGTACGAACGAGACGCTGTAGGATCCCTTGAAGAGATCCTGATCCTTTTCAAAATGTATTCGTGAATACGGAATCTGGAAATAGACGTCGAGCCGGCTCCCCTCTTTCGAGTCCACGTTGATGACGTAGATGTTGCTTTTCGGGAGAGTTCGCATCGCAGATCTTGCCATATAGTAGCATTCTCCGGCGATTTCCTGGTTAGAGACACATCCGGTGAGCAACATCGAACAGGCCGATAGCATTGCGGCCGTCCATCGAAGAACTGCTAGTTCATGTTCGCCGAGACGAAATCGCATCGGTCGATCCATTCTCCAATCTTTCTTAATCTTGTCGTCGAGAATGCGTAGTTTTGAGCCTCCCAGAAGCAGCTCTTGGCTTTTTCAAATTCGCCGGCGCTGTAGAATGCCTTGGCGCCGTTCATCAGCCGTGCTTGCACAAGTACCCGGTCCCCGAAGCTGGGTGATACCCTCTGGAACGCGATCGCGGCTTCATCGTACTTCTTTTTCGAAAGCAGTTCTTCCGCCAGCAGGTACGTCGCTCCGTTCCGCGAATCATCGAATTTCTGAAGATCTTTCAGGAGAGCGATCCGGGAGGAGTCGTTGCCGCCGCCGTAGAAAAAATCGCCGAGGGCTTCGCTCAAACGAGGCTCTTTGACGATCTCGCATCGCAGCGAGGCAATTTCGGAAAACGAGTCGCTGTAGTTCAGATCTTCAACCTGTCGATACACGGGCAAGGCGCGTCCGGTTTGTCCCTGGAGCCAGAGGGCGTCGCCGAGGAGGAAAAGAACGCCGGGGTTGAACCGAAGCTGCGATTGCCGGTCGAGCGCTTCGTAGAGACGAACAACTTCCGCATATTTCTTCTGACCGAGCAGGGATTGAAACAAGCCGCGCAGGGCAAAAGCAGTCTTTGCGTCGTCGAACGAAGCCGTAAATTCGTCCTCCGCAACCTGGTAGTTCTTTACCCGGATTGATTGAACTCCATTCGAGTTGCGTTCGGCCGTGACGCGCGCGCATGTCTTCCGAAATATTGATTGCTGAGCAAAGATCGTTTCCACTGTTTCCCGGGGCAAGGATGAAACGTCGATCGTCCTCAGAAAGTCCTCCCAGTCATGGATCAACGTACCGAGGGGCGCTCCATAGACTTCATAAAAATGGCCGGCGGGAAACACTTCTTTGAAACTATTGATACCGTACCTGTCAATGAGATAGCGGGCAAACGAACCTGCGACGACATAAGCGTACGCACCCTGCTGAGTGGCAAAACCGGTGAGTTCAAACAAGGCTTCCGGGTTCCCGAGCAGTTTGTCCCGCTGAAGAGCGGCTGCATACTCATGGGGCGAAAAACGTCCCCAATCCCAGTCGATTGCCGTCGCGTATCCTTCATTTAACGCCATCCTGTTGCTCGCACAGATGATGGGGAGGCCGCTCTCTGCGGCAAGCACGTGGACCACTTCATGCCGGAATGTTTCCTCGAACGAGTCAAGCGTCAGGTGGATTTCCCTGCGCCATGGCTTCGCGATGTTCGTTGTTGACGTGCCGATGAACTGCCGCTTCGACTCCGCGCTCGCGTAGAGATAGACGGATATTTTTTCCCCGGGCTTGAGAGATCCCTTCATCCGATCTGCGTCGATCGCATACTGAAACTCGGCCTCTCCTTTCAGCACCTGGACCTCGCGGTCGCGGAGCGCTTCTTTCGGATAGAACAGGGTAAAATGCGCCGAGGTCGCCATCCCTCCCAGTTCATTCTGGATATCGCGGGCAGAGAACTGAAATCCGAAAACGCTCCCCCAAAAATGCCCGCAGAGAAGAAGGACAAGGCAAACGCCGGCTCCGGCGTACAGCACACCGTCCCCTTTTCTGAGCCTGAACGCCTCAACGTTTTCATACAGCTTGTAGTCCCACCAGATCATCCGCACGGCAAGAAAGAATACGATGATAAAAAAGAGAGAAGCGACAAAGGTAAATTCACGAAACGCAATCAGCGTTGAAAGATCTTTGAGGGTCTCGTCGTAGGTAATACCCGGAAAATAGCCGAGAACAAAATTGTAGGCAAAAAGCTGCGGTTCGGTGTACGTGATGTAGCCGATCTGGCAGAGGATGAGCGCGATAACCCCCACGTAGAGAAGACGCGCACGGCGAAAAAATACGGCGATCGCCGCGGCCATGGACACGGCAAAAATCATCGTGCAGACTGGCAGCAGGACGAAATACGCTAACCCTCTCGTAAAAGAACAGTTCTTTACGATGAGTGCATTTGCGCTGATGACCGCAAGCGGGATGAGCAGGAGGATCGCGTTCACCGCAAAATAGTTCAGGAGTACGCGGAGAAACTTGCTTCGTGATACCGGAAGATGCGCATCAACGCGGACAAACCCGATCGTGAGGAGACCGCTGATGAGCGCGGCAGGAATTGTGAGGAGAGCCGAGAATTCGTATCCGAGATAGTTAAAGAGAGGGACCTGTGTCAGCCCTCCCGCAAAGAGAAAATATACCAACGCTCCGGTTTGGACGGAATGGAGTCGGAAGTATGACGGAAGAGTCTTCATTGACGTGCGGAAGGAATTCAAAGTTCAAAATGCAAAGGGCAAAGTTAAAATGTAAAATTCAAAATTGACTAAGGCGTCGCCGCACGACAACTTTACATTTTGCCCTTTAACTTTACCCTTTGCATTTTGAACTTTGCACTTTTAAATGATTTTGATCATGTCCAGAAATATTGCGAGAAAGAAAAGGGCGAAGAGGAGGAGGAAACCGAAGGAGATACCCGACTTCATCATCATCGCCCGGGTCCGCACCGTATCCAAGACGACTTTCGGGTATGTCTTCACCGTAATGTCCCCGACGACGGACGTTTGACACGACAGCCTGATATTTTTTTCGATCTTCCGGGCATAGAACGGAGTACTGCTGATGAGAGTCTGTTCCTCGTCCTCGCGTCTTGGCGAAGCTCCCTTTCCATCCACAACCTCAACCCGGCATGTGCCGCACAACTCGAACCCGCGGCAATTGACAAGCTTCGCAATGCCGATATACGGTGAGATTCCATTGTTTAACAGCGCGCGCCTCAAGTTCGCGCCGACGGGGACTTCGATTGTCTTCCCTTCGTTGGAAAGAGTAATAACTGGCATTGATGGATAACTCCGAAAAGTGGGTGGGGGAACTTTGTCAGAGGGAAAATATTAAAAATGGGGGAAGGATGCAAGAAGGAGGAGAGCGAAGCGATATGCCGGATGATTCGAACCTTCCGAGGGGTTTTTCTTTAATCTGTTTCGAGGTCAAAGCCTCCTGACAGTTTAGTCAATAAGCCCTCGGAAGGTTTCCTGCATGACTCCGCGGACGGCTGCTTTGTCGCGGGGCTACGTGGCAAACTATTCCGGGTCCACCCCAATAAAATTGTGCCGGCGGGCAAGCTTACTGTTCCGACTGTTCTGCGTGATGCTTGACGATCTTCGCATCGACGAGATATACGACATCTTCCGAAATGTTGGTCGCGTGATCGGCGAGTCGCTCCAGATGGCGGGAGAGCACGATGATGTGCGCTGCCGGTTCGATGATCTCCGGGTCCGTCTTCATCTCCTGGACGAGGAAGTTGAATATATCCCTGTTAAGATTATCGACCAGATCGTCCTTGGGGAGAATTTCGCGCGCGAGTTCCGGATCGTTATTAACAAACGAATCGATCGCCCTCTTCACCATCTCGCGGGCGATGCTCGACATTTCAATGACCCTCGACTTGCGCAGGAGCCCGATATGGTATTGAAGCGGTATGGCCCGCTCTGCGATGTTCACCGCGATATCCCCCATCCGTTCGAGCTCGTGATTGATCTTCAGCGCCGCCATGATAAGGCGAAGGTCCATTGCAACGGGCTGCGTCAGAGCGAAGATGCGCTCGCAGTGCGAGTCGATGAGGTTGTCAAATTCGTCGACTTTGCGGTCCCGTTCGATCACCAGCCGCGCGCGTTCCGGGTTGGATTCGATCAGCGCTGCCGTCGCGAGGTCGATCTGTTCGTCGACCAGGCTCCCCATCTTAATGATGCTTGTACGGAGCTGATCGAGCTCTATTTCAAAATGTCGGGGCATTTGAAGTTAAGAATTAAGAGATAAGAGAAAAGAGATAAGAGATAAGAGATAAAAAATGAAAGAAATAAATAGTGACGGCAAATGGCTTATCCGAATCGGCCGGTAATATAATCTTCGGTTTGTTTCTTTTGAGGAGATGTAAAGAGCCGGTTCGTCTCATCGAACTCGATCAGCTTGCCGATGTAAAAGAACGCCGTCAGGTCGCTCACGCGGGCTGCCTGCTGCATGTTGTGGGTTACGATGACGATGGTATAATTCTTTTTCAACTCCTGGATAAGCTCTTCAATCTTCGCCGTCGCTATCGGATCGAGCGCGCTGGCAGGCTCGTCCATAAGGATCACTTCGGGATCCACCGCCAAAGCGCGGGCAATACAGAGTCGCTGCTGCTGTCCCCCTGAAAGACTCACCCCCGACCTGTCAAGGATATCCTTGACTTCATCAAAAAGCGCCGCCTGGCGGAGACTACGTTCCACGATTTCCTCGAGCGTCTTTTTCTTCGTCGTGCCATTTAATCGCAGTCCGGCTGCCACATTATCGAAAATCGACATCGACGGAAAGGGGTTAGGTTTTTGGAAAACCATCCCCACCCTTCGCCTAAGGAGCACCGGGTCATACTCGTTGATCTCCTCTCCATCCAGCATGATGGAGCCTTTGCGCGTGCCGCCGGCCACTTCGTGCATTCTGTTCAAGCATCGCAAGTAGGTCGATTTTCCGCATCCCGAAGGTCCAATGATAGCCACGACATTTTTCGTGGGGATGTCGAGCGAAATCCCAAAGAGCGCCTGGCTCTTGCCGAAAAAGGCTTCCACATTTTTTGTGGACATTTTTGTTTCGATCATATGTCCCGCTTCGCGCTTGGTACCGATGACAAGAGGAGCTTTCGCCACCCTGTCATCAATGGCCGTTTCCTGTTCCTGCATAGCGTCCTCTGGTGACGAACCGAAATATAACATTTATGATGGTAATAAGAAAAATGAGTACAAAAGCAGCAGCCCACGCCTGCCTGTTCCAGTCGGCAAAGGG
>CAYLMV010000117.1:0-11274 GCA_964384415.1 uncultured Chitinophagaceae bacterium
CCACGTATCTCCACGAAGTTGCCGAGTCGTTCCATCGATTCTATCATCTCCATCGAGTCATAGGGGAGGATAAGGAATTGATGCAGGCGAGGCTTGCCCTCTGCCGGATGGCCATGATCGTGATTGCCAACGGCTGCGCCATTTTAGGCGTCTCCGCACCCGAGAGAATGTGATTCTTCTCCCAGATTTGGGCAAAAAGTGTCCCAGACCTTGTTCGAGAGCTGCCGCCTCGTGTGTTGATTCTCAATTGCACCCGAAGTATATTGTCCCAGTATATTCAAGCCAAAGGAAACTCGCCCCATCTCATTTGCTACAAAGTATTGGCATTCCCCCAATTCTCGGCGTAAACGAGCCCGCGCAAATAGTCCGCAATTGCATTGAATCTTAACGACTTAGCGCGAGCTTCCATTGATTTTTCATCCCCCTTTTCGTAAATTTAAAAATATGTTGCGCGCGGGATAATCCATCTGAACCATAATTTTCGGACGGAAGAGATGTTCCAACTTGCAGAGATCCATGATGTTATCATTCGAGACCTCAAGAAATACGTCGATGGACGGGGGTGGCTTACGGAGCTCTATCGGGTGGACGAGATCGACGAGAAGTATAATCCGGCGATGGCGTATGTCAGCGTAACGAATGCAGGAATTGCCAGGGGACCGCATGAGCACGTCGATCAGTCCGATGTCTTCGCCTTTATCGGTCCCTCAATGTTCAAAGTGTATCTCTGGGATAATCGGAAAAGTTCGCCGACGCACGGCCACAAATATGCATTCAAGGCCGGAGTGGACGCTCCGAAATTGGTAATCATTCCGCCGGGAGTCGTGCATGCCTACAAGAACATCGGCGACGGCCCCGGTACGGTGATCAACCTCCCGAACCGGCTCTATGCGGGGAAAAACAGGAAGACCCCCGTCGATGAAATCCGTCATGAAGAGAAGACCGACAGCATATTCCAACTGGACTAAAGGACTGGATGCGAAACATTCTCGTTACCGGCGGCGCAGGGTTTATTGGAAGCAATTTCATCCGGTATATGCTGCGAAAATACGAGACCTACCGGATCATCAATCTTGATGCTTTGACCTATGCCGGTAATCTCGAGAACCTTGAAGGCGTCGACCTTACGCCCCGCTACATCTTCGTGAAAGGGGATATCTGCAGCGACGCGGCAGTAGAGAAGGTGATCCGCGATTATCAGGTCGATGCCATTGTTCACTTCGCGGCGGAATCGCACGTCGACCGGAGCATCCTGGGCCCGGCCGCGTTTGTCCAGACGAATATCGTGGGGACCTCGGTATTGCTCGAGACAGCCCGTCGACAAGCGACCAAACGATTCGTTCATGTCTCTACGGATGAGGTGTACGGATCTCTGGGCGCCGAAGGAAAGTTCAGCGAAGTCACGCCGCTTCACCCGAACAGCCCGTACTCTGCAAGCAAGGCATCGTCCGACCTGTTGGCTCTTTCGTACTACCATACCTTTCATACCCCGGTGATTGTCACTCGATGCTCGAACAACTATGGTCCGTACCAGTTTCCTGAAAAATTGATTCCGCTGATGATCACCAACGCGCTGCGGGACAAGCCTCTTCCGGTCTACGGGGACGGCCTCAACATAAGGGATTGGCTCTATGTTGAAGACCATTGCCGGGCGCTCGATCTGGTGTTCCACAACGGAGTTGAGGGGGAGGTATACAACATCGGGGGAAATAACGAGATGAAAAATATCGACATCGTGCATCTGATCCTCCAGGCGTTGAAGAAACCTCAATCACTCATCACGTTCGTCACGGACAGGCCGGGGCACGACCGGCGTTATGCCATTGACGCCGCGAAAATTACACGCGAGCTCGGATGGGCGCCGGCGCGCAGGTTTGAGGATGACATTGTTGACACTATCCAATGGTATCTCGACCACGGAGAATGGTGGCAGCGGATTCTCTCGGGCGAATACGAGCACTATTACGAGAAACAGTACGCCGGACGATTGAAGAAGGAGCCGGTTTGAAGAAGATCATCAGCGTTGTCGGGGCCCGGCCGAACTTCATGAAAGTGGCACCCCTTCATTTCGCATTTCAGAAATATCCGTCGATTACTCATCGCATCGTTCACACGGGCCAGCACTACGACGACAACATGTCGAAAGTATTTTTCGATGATCTGGAGCTGCCCCGGCCGGACGTTTACCTTGGAGTGGGCTCCGGATCGCATGCGGTTCAGACGGCGAAGGTGATGGTTGAATTCGAAAAGATTGTCCTTTCGGAGAAACCCGATCTTGTGATTGTCGTTGGAGACGTCAATTCGACGGTGGCGTGCTCCCTCGTATGTTCAAAATTACTCGTTCCGGTGGCGCATGTCGAGGCCGGTCTTCGGAGTTTTGACCGGACCATGCCGGAAGAGATCAACCGTATCCTAACCGATTCGGTCGCCGACTATCTTTTTGTTTCGGAGCGAAGCGGCCTGGCGAACTTGCGGAAAGAGGGAGTGCCGCGATCGAAGGTGTTTTTCGTCGGCAATGTCATGATCGATTCGTTGATCCGATTTCAGAAGAAAGCGCATCACTCAGGAATAATGAAATCGATGGGGTTACATCCCAATCAGTATACTCTCGTCACGCTGCATCGTCCGAGCAACGTCGACAACAAAGAGAACCTCGCCAAACTTATGGAGGCCCTGGGAACCATCTCGGAAACAGAGCCTGTCGTATTTCCGCTTCACCCTCGCACAAGAAAAATGCTGGATGAATTCGGCCTCTCAAATGAAATTGCCCGCAACAAGAAGATGATTTTGTGCGAACCGATCGGTTATCTGGATTTCCTTTGTCTGCTCGAGTCTTCGGCGCTCGTGATCACGGATTCCGGGGGGATCCAGGAGGAAACGACGTATCTTGGCGTGCCGTGCCTCACGATGCGGGAAAATACCGAACGGCCGGTCACCGTGGACAAAGGGACCAACCGCCTCATGGGGTTTGAGTTCGCAAAGGTTGTCAAGGAAGCCGGAAGGGTCTTTCGTGGTAAATCAAAAAAAGGGACGATACCGGAGCTGTGGGATGGAAAAGCTTCGGAACGGATCGCCAAAATCATCGCCAGAACTTTATCAAAAAACTGAGAAGATCTCAATGACGCTACGGCAACTTCGAACATCTACATCGATTTGTTTCGTGCTCCTCGCAATGGCCTCGAGCGCGCGTGCACTGCAAACCGACCTGCTCGACACGAAACAAGGATCGACACAAAAGGATCAGCTGCAGAACCAGTACCAGCAGAATCTGCAGAACCTCAAGCTTGCGGTGATGGATGGACCGGTTGATCCCAAAGAATATATCGTGGGCCCCGGCGACATTTACAACGTGAGCATGTGGATCAACCCTCCTCTCAGTCTCCAGATTCCTGTGACGCCCGAGGGTTCTCTCATCATCCCTACTGTGGGAGAGATATTTGTCGGGGGAATGCATCTCGACCAAGCCAAAAAGAAAGTCATCGCGGAGGTGCGGAAAAAGTACATCGCGGGAGAAGTGTCGCTGACGTTGTTCACGCCGCGCATGTTGGCGGTGACGGTCAAGGGCATCGTGCGACACGAAGGGACTGTGTACGTCCAGGCGACCGAAAGGGTTGACCAGGCGATCACGCTGGCGAATTCCCTCGACACCAGGACCTCAATAAAGGACGAAATGCCCGGACCGAAATATGGCTACCCGGGGGAGTTGATTGTGAAGCCGGACACCATCGGATCTTCGAGAAGAATTATTGTCCGCCACAGGGATGGGTCGCGGGCGACCGCGGATCTGGAGAAATTTTTCGTTCGGCGGCAATCCTCGCTGAATCCGCTCCTTCAGGACGGCGATGTGATTATTGTACCCAAACGAAACCTTGCCAGAGATTTTATCGGAGTGTATGGAGCGGTGAACGGAGAAGGAGACTATGAATACGTAGAGGGCGACAGCCTCGTTCCGGTTCTCAGGATGGCGCGCGGGTTGACGGCGCTCGCGGAGAGCAGCCGAGTCGAAATCACTCGTTTTGATGAGCAGGAAAAATTTCTGGAAACGGACACACTCGACTTGAGCGCCATCGTAGCCGGACGGGCACCCGACTACGCGATGCGGCGAGGCGATCGAATTGTTATCAAAGAACGGCCGGAAGCTCTGCGCGACTACAAAGTGTACATCGGCGGAGAAGTGATGTTTCCAGGATATTATCCGGTGAGCCGGGATTCAACCATGTTGAGCGAGATCGTACGAAGAGCCGGAGGATTCAGAGAATCGGCTCTGTTGTCCTCCTCTCAACTCTTCCGAAGGCCTCGGCCGATGACGGATATTGCGAAATATGAAAACCGAATAGGGGAGTCGGATCAGGAGGACAGTTTGTACTATCTGAATGAGAGCTATCTCCGGATGAACGGCGAACTGGTTGTCGTCGACTTTGTGGGCCTCTTCGGAAACAATAATAGGAGCAAAGATGTCACTCTCCGGGACGGTGACCACATCATCATCGGAAAGCGCACAAACACTGTCTTTGTGTTCGGGCAAGTCGTCCAGCCGGGCCATGTTCCCTTCGCGAAAAATCAAGGATATAAATACTACGTCGAGAGGGCGGGCGGACTCTCAGAAAATGCCGTCAAAGGGGATATTCGTATCATAAAGGCAAGCACGAGACAATGGCTTGAACCCGGGGAGACGACGATCGAAGAAGGCGACTGCGTTTGGGTTCCAAAGGAACCGTACAGGTCGTTCAGCTACAATGTGCAAATCTACACTCAGTTTTTCAGTATCCTCGCCACGCTAGCAACACTCACCGTGCTGGTGGTGCAGCTAAAGAAATAAGATCAATTTTTACCCGCAGTCCAATGACGATACAGAGAAAAAAAATTATGAAGGTTGATTGACATGGAAGAAAGCAATACGGCTACTCAGGTCGGCGTCGGCGATTTTATCGTCAGCGCCTTAGCAGTAGTTTTGCGGCACCGAAAATTTCTATCGCGATTTGTGGCGGCAATAACCGTGGGATGCATCGTCCTGGCGCTCTTGCTGCCAAAGTGGTATCTCGCGACGGTTTCTGTTTTTCCGGCGGAGGATGCTCAGGTGCCTACGAGCATTGAGGGGCTCGGCTTGTTCACGAAGGCGTTTTCGGCTAGCAAAGTACTGTCGTCGCTGTCGGGAAACCCGGACTTGGACCGTTACGTCGTTATTCTGAAAAGTTCGTCGGTGCTCTCGGCCGTTATCCAGAAATTCGACCTGGTTCACGTTTACGACATTACGAGCTACCCGATGGAAAAGACTGCAAAGGAGCTGATGAGCAATTCGGAGTTTACCATCGAGCCGGAGGGGAATCTGACTGTTTCGGTGTACGACAAGAGTCCTCAGCGCGCTGCCGACATGGCAAACTTCTTTGTCTCGGAGCTCAACCGGGTCAACACGGAATTGAAAGTGCAAAACGCAAGGGGCAACAGAGTATTCATCGAGGAACGGTACCAGAAGAATTTGAACGACCTTGCCTCGGCTGAAGACTCGCTGAAATCATTTCAAAAAAGAACCGGCGTTCTTGCCCTCAAAGAACAGACGGAAGCATCCCTCAAAGCGCTCACGGAGTTCTCGGCGCAGATTGCTCTCAAAGATGTCCAGACGGCAATCCTCGCGCGGACATTGTCTGAAAACCATCCTCTTGTTCAGGAAGCCCGCGCCGAGGCGCAGGAACTCCGCAAGAAGCTCGACGACATGAACAACGGGGTCAATTACCAGCAAGGGGAGATAAAGGTTCTCGTTCCGTTCAACAAGTTTCCCGACCTTGCGTCCGAGTATTTCAGACTATATCGTGATGTTGAAATCCAGGCAAAGATCCTCCAGTTCCTGACTCCAGTGTATGAGCAGGCCAAGATCGAAGAGAACCGTCAAACGCCATCCGTGCTTGTTCTCGACAAAGCGGGTCCGCCGGAACGGAAGGCGAAGCCCAAGGTGTCCATTTTTGCCCTCGTGGGATTTGTGGTGTCTACGATTCTCGGCCTCTTTGTGGTCTTTCTTCTTGACGCCGTCTCACGGCTCAAGACCAAATACCCCTCAACCTTCGTGGCTTTGAGCAGCGCGATTCAAAAGGATTGGTTCGGTTTGCGCATGCGGCGAGGAGAGCCTCGTGAGTAGTGTTGCCGTCGTCCGGCGCAACTCAATATTTTCTTTTCTCGCATTCGGCCTGCGCCTGGTTGCCAATGCTGTTCTCTTCATCGGCATCGCCCGGTTCTACGGTGCAGCGGCATTCGGCCAGTTTTCGCTCGCCCATGTCTACTTCTCCCTAATGTTGTTCGTCGCCGACTTCGGCTACGATTTCTACCTCGCTTCAGAGATTGGACGCGATGTGCGCATGACAGAGGATCTTGTGCGCAAAGTGATGCCGATGAAGATCTTCTTCTCGGGAGTGGCAATCGTATTTATGGTGGCGTGTGCCTTCATCACGCAGTCTGCCTCGGAGACAAGATTGCTGATGATCATCCTCGCCGTGGGCATTCCCGCCAACACGCTCATGACGCTGGTCGCCGCAATCTTCAGGGGGAACCAGGATGTGCTGCCGGAGGCGCGCGTAGCCTTTACGCAAAACGCCTTGCTCTTGATTCTTCTTGTTGTTGTAGCCGTTCTCGGGCTGCCACTACTCGCCGTGGCCGCGGTTTTTGTGGCAAGCCGGATCTATGGTTTCTTCGCCTTGTGGCACCAGGTACGGAAACGATTCCCCAATCTGCAATGGAATTTCCGGCTTACAAAAAGCCGCGAGACAAGAGTCCTGACGGGAATCGGGCTCGTGTTCGGACTCCACATGCTCTTCGGGACTTTGTATTTTCAGATGGATACGATACTTCTCGACCGCCTGAAAGGACAAGAGGCGGTTGGGCTGTACCAAGCTGTCATGAAACTCACCGCGCTCGTCCTTGTTCTTAATGAAGTCGCCATCACAGCTGTCATTCCCGTGTTGGCTGAATCGTTCACTGCGGACATTGCACGATGGAAGAGGATCGGTGGAGTCGTATGCAAAAGCCTTCACCTCATCGGTGGGTTTTTCGGGCTTCTCTTTTTTCTCTCGCCCGGAGACATCCTTACCATCGTGTACGGCAAGGGCGAATTTTTGCAGGCAGCCGGTGTCATGCGCATCTTCGGAGTGATCTTGCTGATTCGATTTGGCATGGAAACGTACGCCATGATGTTGACCTCAGCAAACAAGCAACGCTCCCGAATGGTTGTCGTTATCCTCGCCACGATCCTTAACGTCATAGCGAATCTCTTCGCAATCCCACGGTATGGGATCATTGGAGCCGCGTGGGTCTCGTTGGGAACAAATGCTTTGATTGCGCTGGTCTATATCAGCCTTGTTTCAATTCACATGCGCCAGTGGTTCCCCCTGATTGATTCGGGTCAATTGCTCATGTTTGCAGGATTCCTCATTGCCGGCGGAGTTCTTTGGCAATGCGGAATCAGCTCACTGATCGTGGTCCTCCCTTTGGCGATTGTGTTGACCGTGGGGTTGACCTTCATAGGCTTTTCCAGGAATGAAAGCAAAGTGGTTTCATCATTCCTTCATTTAAAAACTCTTTGATGATGGCCGTCGAACAAAATAGGCCACAAAGCCGGGAACGGCGGAGTGGAGATGCAGGCGTGCCTTTCGTCATGATAGGTATCGTGAACTATAATCGCCCTTCAGACAGCATTGAATGTATTGCCAGTCTCCTGGATTCCTCCTATCCAAACAAGGAATTGGTGCTCTTCGACAACGGGTCAACGAACGACTCTGTGCTCCAGATCCGGCGGGCGTTTCCTCTATTGTCTATTCTGGAAAGCAAAAAAAACCTGGGAGCCGCAGGTGCTCGCAATCGGGTAATACGCTTGGCCCTCGATAAGAAGCCAGATTACCTGCTTATGATCGACAATGATACCATTGTCGAAAAGGGTTTTCTTCAACCGCTGGTGGACGCCATGGAAAACGACACAGAGTCTGCAGTGGCCTGCGGTACGATCCTCGAATATGAACGCCGGGATATCATCTGGTTTGGCGGAGGCAGGCTTGTTCCTCTGCGCGGGCTGGCGTTGCATGAGCGCGTCGGAGAGAAGTTTAATTTAGAGCACGAAGGAGGTCCTCGCAGGGTATCATACATTACGGTCTGTATGACTTTATATCGCGTGCCTTTGTTGGAAAAAATGGGGGAACAAGACGAGCGCTATTTTGTGTATCTGGAGGATATTGAGTTTGCTGTGCGAATACACAAACGAGGTTATCCGCAGTTGTATGTTCCCGGGTCTGTTATCTATCACAAAGTGGCGGGGGAACGGACCAGTGCGTTTAAGCTGTATTACTGCGTGCGCAACCGGATGCTGCTCACCCGCGAAGGATTCGGCGGATTGGCTGGTTCCATTGCGAGCCTGTACTTTCTTGCAGTTATCGCCGTAAAGCTTTTGCTCTGGAAGGTGATTCGTCCCCGATTCTATGTCGCCGCGAAGGCC
Source organism: uncultured Chitinophagaceae bacterium (assembly GCA_964384415.1). Taxonomy (GTDB): domain Bacteria; phylum Bacteroidota; class Ignavibacteria; order UBA10030; family UBA8401; genus JAGVPT01. Next base: position 8,471 of record CAYLMV010000117.1, read on the forward strand.
GGGCTTCTCGACTATTTCAGGGGGAATTTCGGGGAGGGCAGGGGTACGACGTTGTTCACAGATGCCCGGACGCAAGAATCAACACGAACGCACATCGCCGCGAGGGAAAATAATTCACAAATCTCCGGCGGAAAGTGAGACAATCGTGAGCTGGGTTTCCATCATTTGCCTTTCGTTGTGTTTTCTGATCGTCAGCACCGCGTTTACCCGGCGCGCGGATGTGTTTGCACCGTATCGTGTATTTGGTTTCATCTGGTTTCTCGCGATTGGCCTCACCGACCTCAAGTTCAGCTTTTATCAGCGTGAATGGTCTGTGTATTCATGGTTTGTTCTTTTCATCGGTGTCGGATCCGCATTGCTCGGCTTTTTCATCGTGGCGGTAACGTTCCTGGATCAACCGATGCTTTCTCTGCGCGAGCAGCGAAAGAAGATACTCGAAAGACCTGTCAACGAAGAGGTGCTGTTCTGGTCCATTATCGTACTTGCATCGTTGTACACGATCGGGTTCATTGCCGAAGTACTGGTTGCCGGCGGAGTTCCGGCCTTTGCGGCCAAGCCTGACAGGGCAAGAGTAGACTTTGGTTTTTTTGGAATGCACTTGTTTGTTACCATGATGCCCACCATCCTGCTCTTGGCGACAGAGTATTTTGTCTTTGTCCGTGATGGGAGCAGAAAGCGTCGTAAATCGCTGGTGATTGCAGCGTACTCCTTCGTTTTTTTATCATTCGCTCTTCTCCTGGTGCGCTTTTTATATGTCATGTGGGGTGTTCCGACTCTTTGCTTTCTCTATTACGCTACGAATCGGGTGAAATTGAAACATTTTGTTCTTTCCATTGCCGGGTTCTTCGGCTTCCTTCAAATCTTGCGTTCCATCCGTTCGATTGGTTATGTAGAGAACTACTCGTATGTCATCGCACGCGTGAGATTTCCAAAAACGTACTCGGCCTTTACCGAGCCGTACATGTATATCGTCATGAATCTCGAGAATTTTGCCCGTTCGGTCGAACAATGGACTTCATTCACCTACGGTTACTTCACGCTCGATTTTCTCATGGCCTTGACGGGCCTCAAGCATCCTTTGGCGAAGGAGTTTGGGCTCGTGGAACGGCCATTCCTCATCAGCAGTTATAATACATTTTCATTCCTCATGCCGTTCTATCAGGATTTTGGAGTCATCGGCGTTGCAGTGATACCCTTTCTCATCGCCGTTACGATCGGATACACGTATCACACAATGAGGAGGCGGCCGACCATCGCCAATGCAATGGTGTATTCATTCGGCGTTTCGATTTTGGTACTGTCGTTTTTCATCCACGCGCTCGGCATGCTTTCGATCTTCTTGAATCTGTGCGTGCTGATTTTTGTGAATTACAGGATGCTTCCGCAGGGCCAAACCGGGCGAGCGTTCGAATAAGGAAGATGCCGGCGAAAATCGAGAGATGAATCACGCTCTCAAAGCGCGCAAGAGGCGCACTCTCCGGAAGATCCGGGGCTCCTTTCCCGCGTTGCCGTTCGGCTGCTTGAATGGGTTGTATCGCTGATTCTTTCGATCCGTACGCTGACGTCCATGAAGGCGCTCGTGGCAATTCAACAGGTTCTATTTCTTATTTTGAAAATGAATGCATCGGTTTCTTCCATCGGATTCGCATTGCGTCGATTTGACCTCTCCATTGTAGGCGTACAATGAATTGGCGCGATAGTCCTCCTGGTGTGTTCGTTGTTGTCCTTAACTGGAATGGGTTTGAAGAGAGCAGGGAGTGCGTTCATTCGCTCCTGAGAGCAGAATATCCGAATCTTCACATCGTTATTGTGGACAATGCCTCAGCAGACGGCAGCGGCAGGCTTTTACATAGTACATTCCCCGATCTGCACTTCGTGCAATCGTCAGAGAACGGCGGTTATGCCGGCGGAATGAACCTCGGGGCCGCTTTTGCTCTTTCGAAGAACGCGGAGTACATTATCCTGATGAATAACGACGTGGTTGTGACGCCCGGTTTTGTGGACCCGTTCATTGACATCTTCGGCCGAAATTCGAATACGGGAATCGTTTCCCCGAAGGTTCTCTACAAAGACAGAAAAGACTGCATTTACTGCGCTGGGGCAAGAATCAGCTACGCGCTCTGCTCTGGAGTTTCTCTCTTCCAGGGAAGAAAGCACGACTCCTTCGGAAACGTCGAAGGTCCGGCATCCATGGCCGAAGGGAGCTGCCTTTGCGTGCGAGCGTCTGTTTTTCGTGCGATTGGTTATTTTGACCCCAAGTATTTCATGTATTTTGAAGACATGGATTTTTCGATGAGGGTGAACAAGAAGTTTGGGATCATCTATACTCCCAAATCCATCATCTACCACAAGAGCGGTGCGGGACGGGGCTGGCTTGTGCATTCGCAGTTGTATCAGTACTTTTATACGCGGAACCGGCTTTGGTTCTTCTCGCGGTTCGGTTTTCTGTACCGGTGCTATGTCCTGATGTTTTCCTCTCTCGTCGTGCTTGCGAAGAGTGCAAGGCTATGGATGCATCGAGAGAAAGTGAATGATTTTTCATCGTCCGTGAGAGCGTTGTGGAAAGGTCTGTCTCATGGATCCATCCTCCTTTTCGGAGGGACGTTGCCTCCGCACGAGGAACCTTTTCGCAGCGTCAATCATTCGTGACGCCGTCGGCGCGGTCACGTTACATTCCAAGATAACTCTATACTATGTCCCCGAACGCGTACGCCTGCGACGTCTCAGTCGTGATCATCACCTGGAAGGCAAAGCAATTCCTCTCGAATTTGCTGCAATCGATCTATAAGCATACGAAGGACATT
>CAYLMV010000118.1:0-11089 GCA_964384415.1 uncultured Chitinophagaceae bacterium
ATGTTTTTCTGCGGCTTTCGAGCAAAAATGAAATGTTCGAAATCAAACTTAATCTGGACCCGGACCTGCCCGCGGTTCATGTGAACGAATTTATCGCGTGGGAAATTCTGGAACCTCTGATCCAAAACAGCATCGACCACGCCGCGATGAACTTTGTCACTATTGAGGTATCAACGCATTACGCACGAACGAGCAATCTTTCGTATATTTATGTCGAAGACAACGGCGTCGGTATCGCGGAAGAACTGCTGGCGCCGGGCCCGAGGGGTGTGAAAAAACTGTTCCTTGAGCAGGAGTCGACAAAGACCACCATGGGGACGCATTCGGGGTACGGGTGCTACATTGCCCACCAGCTCGCGGTGGGAAAATGCGGATGGATCCTCGACGCGGAGAACCGCGCGGAGGGCGGATGCAGATTTACACTGGCGATAAAAAACTAGGAGATGCATGAGCGGTAACAGCAGTCAGGCGATCAGGGTCTTGCTTGTCGAGGATGAGGATTTTGACGTGGCGCGTGTCAAGAAGACCGTCAGCCTGTCGTCGACACGCATCCAGGTGGAAGAAGTCGTTTCGAACGGAAAGTCGGCGCTCGAGAAGATCCAGAACAACCCGGATTTTTACGATGTCGTCATTCTGGATTACCAGATTTCCGGCGGATTGCGGGGGGAAGAGCTGATCCAGCGGATGAAGGAGCTCGACCCGTTCCTCCAAATCGTCGTGATTACAAAGATGACGATCAACACGACCGATTTCGATTTTGCGAACAACCTCCTGAAGGCCGGCGCCTACTGGTACTGCACGAAATACCCGGGCAACATCGAAGACTACGTTTACCAGCCGACCGATTTCATCCTGAGCATCGTCAACGCCTACGAACGGAAGAAGCTGGAGAAACAGAAGATCAAGTCGGACAAACGTCTCCGGCAGAGCAACGAGAATCTTCTGGAGTCGAAAAAGATCATCGGCGAATCGAAGCCGATGAAGCAATTGAACGAGACCATTGAGAAGTACGCCAAGAGCGAAGCCAACGTGTTGATCTCGGGAGCTTCGGGGACAGGAAAAGAGCTTGTCGCCTGGAATATCCACCTGAAGAGCAAGCGGAGGTACGAGAAATTCATCCCGATCAATTGCGGCAGCATACCGCACGAGCTGGTGGAAAGCGAACTTTTCGGTTACGAGCGGGGCGCGTTTACCGGAGCGATGAACACGAAAGCAGGCCTCTTCGAAATTGCCAACAACGGCACGATCTTCTTAGACGAGGTGGCAGAGCTGCCTCTGCAGGCCCAGGTAAAACTACTTCGCGTCATCCAGGAAGGCGAGATCGAAAAGATCGGAAGAAAAGAGAGCCTTTCGGTGAACGTGCGCATTATCGCCGCCACGAACAGCAACCTTACCTCCGAAGTCAACGAGGGGAGGTTCCGCGAAGATTTGTATTACCGCCTCGCTGTAATTCCCCTCGACATCGTGCCGCTGTGCATGCGGGATAACGACATCCTTCTTCTTTTCCATCATTTTCTCGATTATTTCAGCCGCGACGTCGACATCACCCCGCCGGCCCTTGAACCGAAGGCGAAAGAGATCCTGATGAACTACAAGTGGCCGGGAAACGTACGCGAGCTTCGCAATGTCGCTCAGCGCCTCGTCCTGAATTGCACGGACAAGATTACCGCGAAGGACGTGACGAACCACATGATCATGCGGAACCCGATCTCGATGAAGAGCGAAACGGTGATCGACGATCTGTATTCAGGACAGGTCCTCTCGCTTCCGGAGATGGAAAAGATGTTCAGGATCCGCTATTTCAAATACGTCCGGAGCATTTCCAGCTCCGATTCAAACGCAGCCGAAAAACTCGGGCTCGCCCCTTCTAATTTCTACAGGATGCTCAAGGAACTCGGGCTAAAGTAATTCCGAGACCCGGGGGGATCGCGCCTCGGCGCGCTCATGCTCTCGGCCAACGGCACGCCGTACGAGGATCAAAAGCACCCGCTGGTTCTCCGCGCTGCGAAAATACCTCACTTGTGGTATTGTATCTTCCGCGGGGTTGATGTATGCTTCCCAAGGCGTTGCACCCCGATCTGCGCCAGTAACGCCTGCCCACATCATACGTGTCTCCCCACATCTAAAGGAATGAACCGATGAAAAAGACATTTTCCCTCCCGCCGATTATTCTTCTCGCGCTTGCAGCACTCTTTGCCGTTGCCATTCTCCTGGTCCTTCCGGCAACCGGCGCCCGCGCGCAATACAAAGGCGATGAAAAGCACGCTGTCTCTATCGACGAGGCAACGCATTATATCCAGAATTTCAAGAGCAATCCCGTCGCTCCCGCAACGAAGGGGGGATATTTTGGGAGGAATATTTTCGAGAAGATTCTTGCCCAGCCGGGCACCGTCGGAATTCGATATTACTATGCTGCAAAAGACGACGGGACTCCGACGATCGTGCTCGTTGGGGTCGACACCACCGGCGATGATATGGTGAAGGGCGTCATCGCAGAGATTGCGTTGCCCTGCCCCCCGTATTGTCCCCAGACAAACGTGTTGAGCAAGTAAACAAACTATGGGCATCCCAATCCTGGCGATCATCACGGCTCCCGCGTCGCTCCTTCCGGTAGTGGTGGGTCTTTTGCGTTACAGCAAACTCAGCCTGTCAATGAAGGTCCTTTTGGTGTTTTGCATCATCACTAGCGCCGAGATCGCCGCCGAATGGGTACTGGCCTTCCACCAGATTAACAATCTCTTCTTGGCAAACACAGGAGTCGGCATTGAAGTACTTTTCATCGCGTCTGTCTACGTGATTGCGCTCGACGTGAAGAATGTCCGCATCGTGATCGTTGTGATAACGGCATTGTTCATGTGTTTATGGGTGCCGGACAGAATCTTTTTGGAGGTTCCGGGTCAGATCAACGAGAGCATGGCGATTGCTTCGAGGGTGGTCATCAGCGCCATTTCCATTATCGCGCTTCACACGGTCGCAAGAAGGACAACGGGCTCCCTCACCGACGAAGCCCTCTTCTGGGTTACGACAGCGAATATTCTTCTCTCCACCGGCGATATTTTTGTGCTGGGCTTCAGCAATGAACTGCTTGCGAATGGAATCTCCTATTTCACTGCGGCCTGGGACATTAACTGGTCTCTCGATATCATCGCCTATGTACTGTTTTCGAAAGGGTTTTTCTGCAAGGCGACGACACAAAGTTAGCGCGGGCCATGTCCGCCGGCAGATCGGGGGTATTGACGAATACTTTGGTGCACAACGTGTCCGCTCTCTCGGGCACTCTATGGGTGATTGAAGTCGAAACACGGAAACGGCGCGGGGTGTCACCGTGAGTGTACCGACCATGGCAGTTCTTACGTTTCTTGCATCGTTCTTGCCGCTCGGAGTGGGTGTCGCACGGTACAAAAAGCTAAACCTTGCGATGAGGGCTTTTGCGGCGTTCTGTTGTGTGATTTGCGTTGAACTTGTTGTTGAATTCGTTTTGGCGTTCCACCATATCAATAACAATTTTGTTTCGAACGCCGGGCTTGGCATCGAAGCTTTATGTCTCGCGGCAGTCTACACGCTCTCAGTGGATATGAAGAGCGTTCGAAGAGTGATCATTGCATCCGCCGTCGTGTTCGTATGTGTCTGGGTACCGGACAAGATGTTCTTTGAAGATCCAAAACAGATTAATGAAGCAATGTGCATTTTCTCGAGTACCTACGTCATCGTTATTTCCCTCATTGCCCTTCATACCGTCGCGAGAACAACAACGAACCCGTTAAGCGATGAGCCGATCTTCTGGATCACGAGCGCGAATATCCTGCTTTCGTCCGGCGATATTTTTGTATTGGGCACAAGCAATGAACTCCTGGCGATGGGCGTTTCGTACTTCACTGCCGCATGGTATATCAATTGGTCTTTGGACATCATTGCATACATCCTGTTTACAAAGGCATTGCTCTGCAAGGCCGCTCAGCACGAATAGTCATTGAAATGTCCCTCGGACCTTGGGGATGGCAAATTTTGTTATGACGTACAGAGCATTCGTTCTCTCACACGGGCGCCGTTGGCATGAGGAATCGAATTCAGGAAAGTAGTCGGCTCTCGCAATGAATCCCACACTCATGATCCTCGCCGGATGTGCATCGTTACTTCCGGCAGCCGTCGGCGTCTCCCGGTTCTCCGGGCGGAGGCCGGCGATGAAAGTCTATACGCTCCTTTGCGTGCTGTCGAGCCTTGAGATTGCAGTTGAGTTCGCGTTGGTTTTTTTCCATCAGAACGGCATTTTCGTATCCAATATCGCTTTGGGAATCGAATCGGTGTTGATGATGATCGTCTATGCGATCGCCCTTGACGTCAGGAGCGTTCGCAGAACGATGCTCGTGATGGGAGCCTGTTTCGTGTGTATCTGGGTGCCCGGCATCATCTTCATTCAGGCTCCGGGTCAGTTCAATCAGGCAATGGCACTCGCTACCCGGATTTTTATTCTTGTTCCCTCTGTTATAGCATTGTATGTGGTCGCGAGAAGAACTGCCGTCTCGCTGACCGATGAGCCGTTGTTTTGGATAACCAGCGGGAACATTCTCTATTCGTCCGGCCTGATCTTTATTTTGGCGGTGAGCAGCGATCTCCTGGCGCTGAGCCCTCCGTATTTTACCGCCGCGTGGAATCTTAACTGGTTGCTCATGATAGTCGCCGATGTTTTGTTCACGAAAGGTTTGCTGTGCAGGACCACTTCACAAACATAATCTGGGCTGTCAGTCTCGGAACGTCGGTCATGCTTATCTTTGCCGTGGCGTACATCGCCATTGTGCTTTCCAGCGGCCGCCGTGTCATCGAGGCGCAAAAGAGCAAAGTGGCCGAAGTAACAAAAAGCGCTGAGCGGTACCGGGCTCTCTTCGAGCAGTCGCTCGCTGGGATGATGAAATTCTCGATAGAGTCGTGGCAGATTGTCGAAGGAAATGCGTCCATGCGGACGATGTTCGCCTGCGCAACGGACGGCGAATTGACCGTCTGCTTTTCCCACCTGCCCGCTTCGGCGCGTCAGTTCATCACAGAATCCATCAGGGCCTCCGGCCTCGTTTCGGAATATGAGATCAAGACGCGAAGATCTAATGGAAAGGAAATCTGGCTTCTCTTCTCGGCCAAAGTCGTCGAGAATGATGAGCTTGTTCATGCCGTCGTTATTGATATCACAAAACGCAAGAACTACGAAGCGACCGTCAACGAGCAGGCGGCGCTGCTGAATGAGACGCAGGATGCGATCATCGTTACCACCGAAGGGGGGCGCATCAGTTTCTGGAATCGCGCGGCGGAGCGGACGTACGGATGGAGTGCGAAGGAAGCGGTCGGATCGTCGCTCGACACTCTTCTGTACGCCGCCGCCAGGCAGGATGAATACCAATTGATTCTGGAACATGCCCTGGAAAATCTGGAGTGGAACGGCGAAAACCGCCACCTCAAGAGAGACGGCAAGGAAATTCTTGTCGAGAGCCGGTGGCGTGTCGTCCAGCATGGAAGCGGCGGACACAAATCGCTCTTGATCGTGAACACGGACATCACGACGCGCAAGAGGCTCGAGGCACAATTTGTCAAGACGCAGAAGATGGAGAGCATCGCGCTGCTGACAGGCGGCATCGCTCACGATCTTCAGAATGTTCTCGCGCCCGTGGCAATGTCCATCGGGCTGCTGCGGGAAGAATTGAAAGATGAAACCAGCCTGTCGGTCCTCAAGGCCGTGGAGGAGAGCGCGCAGAGCGGCCTGCAGCTCGTGCGGAACATCATGACGTACGGAAAAGGGATCGTGGGCGAACGCGTGGTCGTCGACATCTCCGATCTTATGAGGCAGGTGTTAAGCATTGTCGAGCGGGGCTTGCCCGGTTCAATCGTCCTGAACGAGGATTTTTTTGACTCGGATTGGTTTGTCCGCGGGGATGTGAGCCAGCTGAAACAGGTCTTCATGAACATCTGCGTGAATGCCCGCGACGCAATGCCCGATGGCGGCGTCTTGGGTATCAAGATTGAGGATAGTCTTGTGAATGAGAACGACATCGTCAGCTATCCGGAATCTCACCCCGGAAGGTATGTTGTCGTCAGCATCGCAGACTCCGGGGTTGGCATTTCCGAAGATGACCTCGACAGGATCTTCGAACCGTTTTTCACGACGAAGGAGGGGGGAGAAGGAACCGGATTGGGCCTTTCAATCGTTCTCGGTATTGTGAAGAGTCACGATGGCTTCATCACAGTCGATAGCATCGTAAACCGGGGAACAACGTTCAGGGTCTACCTTCCGGAAATGGAGGACGCAGACGTGTAGGGCTGCTCATGCGTTTCACGAAGGACTCATTATCTTATGGGACATCAAGTACACACCGGGCAGGATAAAATATCGGTTTGGATTGTAGACGACAACAAAAGTTTTTGTCTCGTGCTGGCGGCGAACCTCAACAAGAGCACGACCGTCGACTGCCAAAAATATTACCATTCCTGCAAAAACCTTCTCCATGATCTCGAAACAGAACTTTCGCCTCCGTCGGTAGTCCTGCTCGATATCAAGATGCCTGCAATGAGCGGTCTGGATGCGATCCTTGAGCTGAAGACGCTCTCGCCCGGCACGAGCATTATTATGCTCACGTCGTATGATCTCGATGAAGATATCCGGCTGGCAATGAAGCGGGGAGCGTCGGGCTACCTTCTCAAATCCTCCTCTGCCGACGAAATTGTCAGGGCGATAGAAAGCGTGGTGGAAGGCGGTATGCCCCTCGACACGACCATCACCAAGAAGATGATGGCCTCGTATGTCGGATGGAATGAGCCCGAAAACAGCTATAATCTCTCGCCTCGTGAAAAAGAGGTTCTCAAACTGGCTTCTGAAGGACTAAACAATTCCGAGATCGCCGAGAGGCTTTTCATCAGCCGGTATACCGCCCAAACCCACATGAAAAACATCTTCCACAAGCTCGATATCCACAATCGGCAGAAGCTTTTAGCGAAAGTGCATAAAGACCGCATTATCTGAAATTCCGCCCTAATTCCGCCTCAATGACAAATACCTCACTTTAGGTATTGCCCCTGCCGCTACGGCTGCTATCTTTGATTGTCACGTTGCGCGATGAATCCCTAATGCCCTTCACGGGGGGAGAAGGGCCGGAGCGGGTGATATTCAGACACGGTGACAACTTGTAAAACCCTTTCGGGATGGAACCATAAATGCAGACGCTGTTTGGTCTCGAAAGGCATTTTCTTTCTTAGCATGTTGAACCGATCCGAACACGACAGAGTGAACATCTCGTCTATGCACTCACAACCACACCGTGCCGGCGGAATGGCGATGACCGTCGATACCTTTGCTCTTCGCAAGGACAGCACCAGGAAAGCGATCAAGGTCCGGGAAAAGAGCGGCTTGCTGCCGTTCATATCGCTGCTCTATATTTTGAACGGCAATCATGACCCGCGTAAGGTCCAGAAGCTCAATATCGGTCTCACCATCTTGTTTCTTGCAGGAGGATTGGTCTCCGGGTGGGATCTGTTGCCGGTCGGCTTTCTCTTTGCCGCAGTGGCGATGGTGAATGGTGCAAACCTCTGGTATATCAAAAGGCACACCTATTATTCTCTGCATCCGGTACCACAAGACATCCTTACGCAGATCGAACTCTGGACGAGAACGGCGCTTCATCATAGAACGCCGGACTAGGCCAGAACACGGAAGCTCAATGAACAATATCGATCACGGAAAGCCGGCTCGCTCGAGCCGGCTTTTACAATAAAAACTTCCCTCCTAAAGTAGTCGCTGTCACATGACACCAGTTTTTCTCCAGCACGGGATGATTTTGCCTCTGCACCAATCGTAGTTTCCGGCGAATAAATATGAATTAATCCCCTTGATGATCAGAAGAAACGCGCATTCAATACCGACAGTGAAATCGATGGACGACAAACCTACAGAAAGAAAATTCCACATTCTTCATCTCGAAGACGACGCAAACGATGCGGAGTTTTTTCGGAGGTTGCTGGCCGAAGCAGATATCCTCTGTCATATCACTCTCGTGCAAACTCAACAATCGTATCTCAAGGCTCTCGATCTGATGCAGTTCGACTTGATCGTGTCCGATTCATCGCTGCCTATGCTGGATGGAAGGTCAGCCCTCGAGATCGCCCGCCACAAGTGTCCCCGAACCCCTTTCATTTTTGTCTCCGGAACAATTGGGCACGATGAAGCTCGCGAAAATCTCGCGCTCGGAGCGGCTGCATACATACCGAAAAAAAATATGGCCCAGCTCATCCCTGCCGTCCGAATTGCTCTTCGGCAGGCGGGAGACCCGCCGCCCGAAAAGCAGTAGGATTTTGCAGAAATCACGCCTTTCGCACTCTTCCCCCAGCACCTCCGTTTCGAACCGCAAAGCCCCAAAGAACTCCGTCGGAAGATCACCTTGTGGCCGGACGACAGGAACGAGAACTATGCGGCAATCTTCAGGCCAGAATGCCCTCCTTTTTGTCTTTCCCCGCTTGATTCGCTTTTGTAAATCGAGTATATTGACCCAATCCTTCTAGCGATGCTCCTATTTTTAACGATGTAATGCCTCATGGCTTAGTTGTCGCCTTCATACGTCTCTCGTTTAGCTCATTGTATTGATTATTACTCCCAATGCTTAACTACGTCTGGGTCTCGCTGATTGTTATCGGGCTGATTGTTGCCGCAGGGAAGGACCTCAACGATGAAGCCCGGAACACATACCGGAACGGAATTCCGATGGATGCCGTTCTCCGCGTCGAACGAACTCCGACTGCGCTGAGGCAGACGTGGGACGGAGAGATGGACATTCCGGCAGACGCGTTCAATCAGTTTTATGGGATTCATACTGCCATCTCCGCAATTCGTCAGCCGGTTATCCTCACGACACTCGCTTCGGGAAGAACATCGATCGAGATTCCCATCAATGATTCGACCCCCCGGTTCTGGAAAGAGAGAGCGATGAACGGTGGGGACAAGAGCAAGTTGGCGGGAACTATTGCCGCGATCAGGTTCTCCGACGACAGACAGTCGGCGCAGATTTCATTTCTGCTGGAAAAAGTCGACTACGTCAAGCTCCGGGCGATCACGAATGCCGCGCTGGACTATGCGAACACCGCCGTCACGATCTCGCTGGGGCTCATCGGTGTGATGGCGCTCTGGCTCGGCATCATGAAGATCGCGGAAGAAGCCGGCTTGCTGAAAGTGCTCACCCGAGTTCTGACTCCGTTGACGTCTCGCCTTTTCCCGGATGTTCCTCCCGACCACCCGGCTATCGGAGCGATGATCATGAATATCGCGGCGAACATGCTCGGATTGAATAATGCGGCTACTCCGCTCGGGCTAAAGGCTATGGAAGAATTGAACAAGATAAACCCGAAACTGGGAACGGCGACCAACGCGATGTGCACATTCCTTGTTATCAATACGGCAGGGTTGACCCTAATACCCGCAACGGCGATCGCCATTCGTGCCGCTCAGGGGTCTCTCAACCCCGGGATTATTATTGGAACATCGATTTTTGGGGCCGGATGCGCAACTGTTGCAGGACTGGTTTCGGTAAAAATACTGGAACGTTTGCCCCGGTATAAAAAAGAGCTGATGGTAGAGCCCCAAAAAACCGAGTCGGACAATGGTTGAACTATTCCGAAATATTATCAATATTATTTCAGTTGCGGCAATACCCTTGATGTTCCTCCTTTTTCTGGGATGGGGTGTTGTCAAGAAGGTAAAGGTCTATGAAGTGTTCATCGATGGGGCGAAGGACGGGTTTCACGTTGCCGTGAAGATCATCCCGTATCTCGTCGCGATGCTCATTGCGATCGGGATCTTTCGCGCCAGCGGGGCCATGGATGTTGTGATTGCCCTTGTGTCCCCGGTTTCGAACCTGATCGGCATGCCGGCGGAAACAGTTCCGCTCGCAATCCTCAGGCCCCTTTCGGGCAGCGGGTCGATGGGGCTGATGACGGATCTGATGAAGGCGCACGGGCCCGACTCTTTCATCGGAGTACTGGCTTCGACGATGTACGGAAGCTCCGAAACTACCTTCTACGTTCTCGCAGTCTATTTTGGAGCCGTGGGAATCAAGAAGACGCGTCATGCGCTGCCGGCGGGAATCATTGCCGACATTTTCGGGATGCTGGGCGCTCTCTTCATATGTCGAATATTTTTTGGTGTATAGATGAAGAAGATCTGTTGGATGTCTCTTGGCGTTATTCTCGGTATCTTTATTCTTGCTTCAACTGTTTCAGCTCAGAAGGCCCCGGCGGCAGCCGGGAAGACTGACCCGAACGAAATCACAGGCGGTCTCGGGCTCACCTGGATTAACGGTGAAGCCTACTACCTTATCAGCGTAGCGCCCGAACTGGCGTTCGGCAATTTTGGATTCGGCCTGGACCTGCAATTGCATATCAGCAGCACAGACCACAAGATTCGCAAAGAAGACTTCGACCAGACGTATGATTACGCCCGCATCATCCGCTACCTGCGATGGGGTCATAAGGGGGACCAGGTGTACGCGCGGATCGGAGTCTTGGACTACGCTCAGCTCGGGCACGGATTCATCATGTACCTCTATAATAACAGCCCGAGCTTCGATGACCGCCGCCTCGGATCCGAATTCGATCTTAACTTCGGCAAGTACGGGTTGGAAACCGTTTATGGCGACTTTGGACGCCAGGGAGTTCTGGGTTTAAGGGCTTATACCCGCCCGATGCAGTTCACGAACCTTGCTTCAGTGCCGGTTCTCGGCGGCATGGAAATTGGCGCAACGTGGGCTGGAGACATGCGAGCTGATTCAAAGGACACGAGCTTCAGCCGCCTCAACGGGATTCCGACACCCGCGAACAGCGGGACGATGAACGTCATTGGCGCGGATATCGGATTTCCGTTGTTGCGTATCCCGACCGTGAATTCCACCCTCTATTACGACTATGCGAAGATTGTCTCGTTCGGAAGCGGAGAGGCAATTGGCCTTCAGACGAACTTCACAGGGCTCGGCATCTTCAATCTCTATACGAAGTTTGAACGACGCTTCACCGGAGACAAGTTTATCGCGAATTATTTCGATACCTTCTACGAGCTTGACCGGTACGAGCT
>CAYLMV010000119.1:0-10922 GCA_964384415.1 uncultured Chitinophagaceae bacterium
GTTCTTGAATTCTTGATGAAGAAAAAGGAGAGGCGGCTCATACAGCAGATAGGCGACGCTCCGCCGGCCGTAGAGCTGGACATCCGAAGAGTCAGCTGCGGATTGCTGGTGCAAACGCCGGACAATGTGCGGGTTGCTCCGGAGGATCTCAAGATGGTCACCGAACGGAAACCCACGAATGATGAACTTGAGGCAATGATCTTTGCGTGGAAAGTCGCCAAACATGTCAAGTCGAATGCAATCGTCTACACAACAAAAGATCGGACGATCGGTATCGGAGCGGGACAGATGTCCCGGGTAGATTCTTCAAAACTGGCGGTCCGCAAAGCAGAGGAGGCGGGACTCTCGCTGCAAAATACCGTTGTTGCGTCGGACGCGTATTTCCCATTCGCCGATGGATTAATCGAGGCAGTCAAAGCAGGGGCGACCGCCGTCATTCAACCAGGCGGCTCTGTGCGCGATGAGGAAGTCATAAAAGCCGCCAACGAGAACAATATTGCCATGGTTTTTACCGGGATCCGGCATTTCAGGCACTGACAAGAGTAAAACCGAAGAGTTTTGCAGTTTCTTTGAAGCGTGACCTCAGATATCTTATCCAAGTTTGAGAAATTGATATTAGAATTGAGTATTTTTCTTAGGCTTTCTATTCAACCTTTAAAACTAAAGAACAATGGGTATTTTCTCAGTTTTCTCCGCAGACTTGGCGATTGATTTAGGAACTGCGAATACGCTGATTCATATGAAGGGCAAGGGGATTGTCCTCAACGAGCCTTCGATCGTCGCTTTTGATCGGAATACAAAAAAGATCGTCGCTATCGGCAACGAAGCGCGCGAAATGTTGGGAAGAACGCACCGGGACATTCGGACCATCCGGCCGATGAAAGACGGCGTGATCGCCGATTTTGAAATCGCCGAAGGGATGCTGCGTGAATTCATCAAGAAGATCCATGCGAACTGGCTGCCGAGCCGCAGAATTGTGATTTGCGTTCCCAGCGGCGTCACGGAAGTTGAGAAGCGCGCCGTGCGTGACTCCGCAGAACATGCCGGAGCAAAAGAAGTCCACCTGATCGCGGAACCGATGGCCGCGGCAATCGGCGTCGGCCTCGACGTGGACAATCCCGTCGGAAACATGGTGGTCGACATCGGCGGCGGCACGACGGAAATCGCGGTCATTGCACTTTCCGGTATCGTCAACGAAGAGTCGATCCGGATCGCCGGGGATGAAATGAATTCCGCCATCATCCAGTTCTTCAAGAAGAACCACAATATCCTGATCGGGGAACGGACCGCCGAGGCCATCAAGTGCGAGGTTGGATCGGTGATGCCGTTGAAAGAAGAAGTGACTATCCAGGTGAAAGGCCGCGACCTTGTCAACGGAATCCCGAAAACGACCGAAGCGAGCTCCGTGGAAATCCGCGAGTCGCTGAATGAATGCATCCAGCAGATCGTCGACGCCGTGAAGCTGACACTCGAACGAACTCCCCCCGAGCTATCGTCGGATATTCTCGACCGCGGCATCATGTTATCGGGCGGGGGCGCCCTGTTGAAAGGGCTCGATGAGCGGCTGCGCCTCGAGACAAACCTTCCCGTCCATGTCGCCGAGGATCCCCTTACCGCCGTCGTCCGCGGAACAGGCAAGGTGCTCGAGAACCTGAACCACTATTCCAAAGTGCTTATTAAGAGCAGACGGTATTAATCAGTGATCAGTGAACAATCATCAGTGACCAGAGTAACAGGCGATGTTCATGTTGACGTGTTGTTCACTGAATCATGCACATTAATTGCTGCTCACTGTTCACTGCTTACTGATCACTGAAGACAAATGCAGCGTCTTTATCAGTTCTATTTCCTCTTTAAAGAGTACATCATTTTTTCCGCTCTCGTTCTCATCTCCATCGCCCTCCTCGCTGAAAACGATAATGACCAGGTACGGCGCATCCGGTCGATCACCGTCGGGATGGTCGGCGCCCTGCAAAGCACATTTGCCGTTGTGCCCAACATTTTCATGCTCCAACGCGAAAATGAACTGCTCCGCAGGATGAACGTCAATCTTGCCGATGAAGTCAATCAGCTGCGCGAGTCCCGGCTCGAAAACATGCGCCTCCGGTCCATGATTGCGCTCAAAGAAACAACCCATACATCTCTCACGGCCGGAAAAATTATCGCAAAGAATCTCAATCTCCTTCGAAATACCATTACGCTCAATGTCGGCTCGGACGATGGAATTGTCATCGGAATGCCGCTGGTCACGGGTGAAGGACTTGTTGGAAGGGTGATTGCCGTGAGCCGAGGCTACACGATCGGAGAAGTCATGCTCAATGTCGACTTCCGGGCGAGCGCAAAAGATCAGCGGAGCCGCGTCGACGGGATCATCGCGTGGGATGGAAGAAGCGTTATCCTCAAGAACATTGCGAAATCGCTCGACGTGCGTCCCGGGGACGCTATTGTGACTTCACAGTATAGCAACGTGTTTCCTCCGGATATCAAAATCGGCGTGGTAGGAGCCGTAACCGAGGTTCCGGGAAGCCTCTTTAAACGCGTCGATATCGTTCCCTCGGTCGATTTTGTGAAACTTGAGGAAGCATTCGTTGTGAATTTTCTTCCCGACCCCGAAAAGATAAAGCTGGAAGAAAAGACGCAGAAATAGAAAGAGCCAAAAACACATCACCCTGTCCTTCGGACATCCCTCTCCTTTCAGGAGAGGGATGGTTTTTCTGATTCTTCTTTCATCTAATTTCAGAAACGAATGCAATCGGCAGCCTTCGCTCTCCCTTCGGGAGAGGATCAGGGTGAGGGTTCCGTTTTGCGGACATGCTCCCAAATCCTCAGCATCACCCCATCCTGATTTGCCGAAAATTCAAAATTTGAAAAGCGAAGAACGGTCAGACCCTGTTCTCTGAGAAATTGATCACGATGAAAATCATATTCCTTCCCTTCTGCTGTGTGGTGTTGCTCCCCGTCTAACTCCACCACCAAGTTCGCAGATAAGCAGAGAAAATCGACTATATATGGACCAACCGGAACTTGTCTGCGAAATTTAGCGCCGAGGCGGCGATTTCTAACCATGGCCCAAAACTTCTTTTCGGCGTTGGTCATTCTGCGGCGCAACAGGCGGGCTTTTGCGATTGAAGATTGAGAGGATGTGACAAAGCGATTTCCCATTGAAGATCCCCTAAGATCAGAACTCCCTCACCCTTAGTCCCTCTCCCTCCGGGAGAGGGATGTCCGAAGGACAGGGAGAGGGACTTACTTCTCCAAAAACTCCAACACCTCCTTCATATCTCCGGGCAATTCAGAATCGAACCGCATCAACTCTTTCGTGACTGGGTGAACAAACCCCAATTGTTTCGCATGAAGCGCCTGTCGCGGAATTCTTGCCAGTAGATTTGCGACCTCCGCCTTCTTCTTCCCTCCGATTCCGCCCACCATGATCTTTCCGCCGCCGTAGGTCTCATCACCAAATACGGGATGATGGATATGCGCAAGATGTACTCGGATCTGATGCGTACGCCCCGTCCGCAGATGAAGGCGTAATAAAGAAAGGTATTCGAATTGCTTCATAACCGTATATTCCGTAACTGCATTTTTCCCGCCGGCGACAACCGCGACTTTCTTCCTATCGCTTTTGCTCCGTCCGAGCGCCGCTTCGATAATGCCGCCGGGCTCCTTGAACTTTCCCCACACAATGGCCCAGTATTCCCTCTCCGTCGTCTTGTTGGCAAATTGACGCGAAAGTTTTTGATGTGTCGTACCGTCCTTCGCGACGACGAGAAGTCCGGAGGTATCTTTGTCCAACCGATGCACGATGCCGGGCCGGAGCGGATGCGGCTGTGAGAGGGAATCCGAATGGAAGAGAAGCGCATTGACGAGCGTGCCGGAATAATTTTTGTAGGCAGGATGCGTGACCATGCCGGCGGGTTTATTCACGACAATGAGGTAGTCGTCCTCGTAGACGATGTCGAGCGGAATGTTTTCGGGACGGACTTCGGGAGGCTCGGGCCGCGAGAGGATGACGTGAATCGCCTCTCCGGGCGCTATCGAGTGGCTTGCTTTTACTTTGCGGCCGTTGACAACGACCTCTCCGGAGCGAATCGCCTCCTGCACCTTGGTGCGCGTCGCATTTTCCACATGAGAAGTAAGATAGGTGTCGAGCCGTTCTCTTTTCTGACCCGCCGGAATCACGATTTCGAATTCTCGCTTCATGGAACTCTCGGCGACCATTTCGAGAAAGAAAAGGAAATGACTACGAACCGACTTTCGGGGGTGTGTCGGGTGAGGCGGCCGCCGACTCCAATGACGGCTCGCGGGGATGTTCTTCCCCCGTAATGAAGCTGCGGTGGAAGATCAGGAGGATAAGCACTCCGATCGTGACGGAAGAATCCGCGACATTGAATATTGGAAACCTGGAAAGATGATAGCCGAAGATGTTCACGTTGAAGAAATCGACGTCGATGAAATCTACCACTCTGCCGTAAAAGAGCATCCCATCGTTGAACAGTACGCCGTAAAACACCCTGTCGATCAGGTTCCCGACGGCGCCGCCGAGGATGAGGGCGAGGGAAAACCGGAACAGCAGACGCTCGTTCCGCATCTTGTATAAGTAGAGGAGGATCCCGACGCTTGCGATGACGGAAAAAAGCGAGAAAAAAAGTTTCCCGCCGACGTCGATGCCAAATGCCATCCCCGGATTCTCGATATACGTTAGCCGGGCAAAATCTCCGATCACCGAAATCGACGAACCAAGAGGGATCCCCTGCACGTGGATTCCGAGCGCCGGGATTGAAAAGCCTTTGATCATGAGTTTCGTAGCCTGGTCCCCCAGAACTACGAAGAGCGTTACGAAGAGTACTCTCACAACAGTTTGTCCTGCAAATGTGGCATCCGAAGATTCTACCTACCCTTTTTTACTTTGCAGCGGATACAAAGTTGCGCATGCGGTACTGCTTCGAGACGTTCTTTTTCGATGAGCTTGCCGCAATCGGTGCAGAATCCGTAGGTCCCCTTTTCAATGCGTTTGAGGGCGTCTTCCAGGTAGTTTAGAAACTTTCCTTCCCGCGAGGCAAACATGAATGTCTTCTCTCGTTCCATGGCATCCGTTCCCTGTTCCATATGCATCGAGTAGGTGGAATTCTCGTTTGCATATTCGCCGGTCGTCACATCCATCATGCTCTCCTTGAGGATCTGGAGTTCCTCGAGGATTTCCTTCCTCTTCTCCATGATGATCGTCTTGAAATAGGTCAGGTCTTTTGATCCGTATCCCTTCACTTTCACCGGCCTCTTTTCAGGCGCCGCTTTCATCATAATCTTGTCGGCGGCTTTGGGAGCAACCTTCTTTCGCTTTGATTTCAGCGGCAGAGTCCCAGCTCCTTTTTTATCTCCTGCGTGCTTCTTCTTCAACGCAACTGCTTTGGCCATGAATATTCCCTCGGTGTTATGAAAAAGTGAATTGAACTCTTCGTCTGATTACTATCGTGCCCGTTCGATGCTGATTTCACATGCCTCGCCGTTGACGATCTCCTTCGTCGATATCTCGCCGGCGTGGAGCGTTGAGTGGATGCCGACCGCGAGCGTTTCCTTCATGACATATTCCTTCAAACTCTCCAGCGCCTCAACGAGCGTTTCCGTCCCGGTATAATAAATGGAAATCCTGTCGGTCACATCGAAGCCGGCGTCCTTGCGCATGTTCTGGATACGATTCACGAATTCCCGCGCAAATCCTTCCTTCCTCAGTTCCGGCGTAATTTCCGTGTCGAGAGCGACCGTCATGCCCCCTTCAGATTCAACGAGCCATCCATGGAGGTCTTCGTGCTGCACTTCCACGTCTTCTTTGCCAATCGCAAATGTGTCGCCGTTGACGGGCATCAAAAAGGTTCCCGTCTTTTGGAGAACCGTAATTTCCTGGGAGGTCATTTCACGAACTTTGGCCGCTACGGCCTGAACTTGTTTGCCGTACTTTTGACCCAGCGACCGGAAATTTGGTTTCGCCTTCTTCTTTACAATATCGGATTCATCGTTTACGAACTCAATTGCTTTGACGTTGATCTCGTCCAGGATCACATCTTCCATTCTGGCTATCGATTGCTTCTGCGCCTCATCGGAGATCGGCACGATGATTTTCCGGAGCGGCTGGCGGACCTTCAGATTAGACTTCATCCTCATCGCGCGGACGAGGCCGACGATGCGCATTGCGCGGGCCATCCTCTCTTCAAGCTCCCGGTCGATCGCATCTGATTCAACGGCCGGCAATGTAGAAAGATGCACTGAAGCATGCGGCTCCTTCTTCGTCACAGAATTCAGTCCCTTGTAGAGCTCGTCTGCCAGGAACGGAGCAAACGGGGCCATCATTTTCGTCAACGCGATCAAACACTCATAGAGCGTCTGGTAAGCGGCAGTTTTGTCCTTTCCTTTTTCGCTCTTCCAGAACCTTCGCCGGTTCCGTCTAACATACCAATTCGAAAGCAGATCCATTGTGAAGTCGCTCACGGCGCGCGCAGCTTTTGTGATATCGTATGCATCCAGATATTGAGTATAGGATACCAGGAGCGAATTCAGCGACGACAGGATCCACCGGTCGATTTCGGCCCTCTCGGATACCGGAATGCGGGGCTCCGCGAAAACGAACGCGTCGATGTTGGAATAGAGGGCAAAGAAAGAATACGTGTTGACAAGAGTGCTGAAGAATTTGCGCTGGACCTCCGCAATCCCTTCCTCGTCGAAAAGCGTCGGCCGCCACACGGGACTATTGCTGACAAGATACCATCGCGTCGCGTCAGCGCCGTACTTGTCGATAAGGTAAAACGGATCGACGGTGTTCTTCTTCGACTTGGACATTTTCTGTCCCTGCTTGTCAAGGATTAATTCGTTGACAAGACAGTTCTTGTACGCTGGCTTGTCGAAGAGAAACGTCCCGATGGAATGGAGCGTGTAAAACCAGCCACGTGTCTGATCGATGCCTTCTGAGATGAAATCGGCAGGATAGGCTCCTTCAAACGTGGACTGATTTTCAAAAGGATAATGCCACTGGGCAAAAGGCATTGCCCCGGAATCAAACCAGACATCGATCAGTTCGGGCGTGCGCGTCATCGTGCCGCCGCATTTTTCGCATGTGAAGGTCACCGGATCGACCGACGGTTTGTGAAGGTCGATCGGATTTGGGAAATGCTCCCCTTTACGCAATTCGTCAATACTTCCGACACATTTCAGAGCCCCGCACTTGCCGCACACCCAGATCGGAAGCGGAGTACCCCAGTACCGGTCGCGGGAAAGCGCCCAGTCTTTGTTCTCTTCAAGCCAGTTGCCAAACCGGCCGGAGCCGGTTTCTGAGGGAATCCAGTTGATCTGTTTGTTGAGTTCGATCATCCTCGCAGCGTATTTTGTCGTGCTGATGTACCACGAATCCCGCGCATAATAGAGAAGCGGCGATGAACAACGCCAGCAATGCGGATAGCTGTGAAGGTACGCCTCCTTCTTATACAGAATATTACGGGATTTTAAATCCTGGATGATCTCTGCGTCCGCGTCTTTGACAAACTTCCCTTTGTAGTCGGTCACCGTCTCATCGAACTCTCCCGACTTGTTCACCGGATGAATCGTCGGCAGTCCGTACTTTTTCCCCGTTTGGTAATCGTCTTCGCCGTACGCCGGCGCCATATGCACGATGCCGGACCCGTCCTCCGTCGTCACAAAGTCTGCCTCGACGACGTACCAGCCCTTTTCCTTCGTTTGATGATAATTGAAAAGACGTTCATACTCTTTTCCCGCCAGTTTTCTGCCGGACATTTCTTCAACGATTCTATACTTATCCTTTAAGACGACGAGCCGGGCTTTCGCGAGGATCAAGAATTCTCCGGTTGATATTTCATGTCCCTCTTCCCCGCTCAGCAATTCAACCTTCACATATTCTATTTCCGGATGCACGGCGAGCGCGACATTCGAGATGAGCGTCCAGGGAGTCGTCGTCCAAACCAGAAAATGAGTATTCGTCTCCCCCTTAACTTTCATCTTCACGAAAACGCTCGGGTCTTTCACGTCCTTGTAACCGAGCGCAACTTCATGTGAAGAGAGAGGCGTCTCACAGCGCGGACAGTACGGCTGGATTTTGTATCCCTTGTAGATCATGCCGCCGTCGAAATATTTCTTCAGCGCCCACCAGACGGACTCCATATACTCATTCGTGAAGGTGATATACGGATGAGCGAGATCGACCCAGTATCCCATCTTCCGGGTCATCGTCTCCCAATCGGTCTTGTACTTCCAGACCGATTTCCTGCACTCGTCGTTGAACTTCTCGACGCCGTAGGCGATGATATCGTCCTTATGCTTCATGCCGAGCATCTTTTCCACTTCGATCTCGACGGGCAACCCGTGCGTGTCCCAGCCGGCCTTGCGATGAACCTGGAAACCGGACATTGTTTTATAGCGGCATACAATGTCCTTCAACGACCTCGCCATCACATGGTGAATTCCGGGAAGACCGTTCGCTGTCGGAGGACCTTCATAGAAGGTAAACCGCGGTTTTCCTTCACGGGAGGAGATGCTTTGCTCGAAAATCTTGTTCGATTCCCAGAACGAGAGGATTTCTTTCTCGAGGTCAGAATAGCTTATTTTGTCGGTGAGCTCTTTGAACATAGTCTTTGAGTACGAAGTAAGAAGTCAGAATTATGAATTATGAAGGAACGGCATCAGTCTTTAATTCTTAATTCATAATTCATAATTCTTACTTCATAATTCTTACTTCATAATTGTCTTACGACTTCTTTCATTATCGCAGTGAGCTTCGGCTCCGCGGCCATGGCCGTCGCCACGATCTCGTCCAGCTTTGCCGGCTTCAGCGCGTCGGGGAAGCATTCGTCCGTTATTATTGAGAATCCCAGCACGCGCATCGACATGTGTACTGCCACAATACATTCCGGAACCGTGGACATGCCGACAACGTCAGCCCCGATATTCCGGAGAAATCTGTACTCAGCCCGTGTCTCGAGATTGGGCCCGGGAACTGCAACGAAGACACCTTTCTGAACTTTGATCTTTGACTCAAGCGCAATTTTTTCCGCGAGCGCAATCAGCTGCTTGGTGTACGGCTCCGACATATCGGGAAATCGCGGTCCGAGTTCGTTGTCGTTGGGACCGATCAGCGGGTTGTCGCCGAGCAAGTTGATCTGGTCCGTGATCAGCATGATGTCGCCCCGCGAAAAGAGGGGATTCATTCCTCCTGCCGCGTTCGAGACAAGGAGCGTCTCCACGCCAAGAAACTTCATCACGCGGACGGGAAAGGTGATCTGCTGCATCGTGTAGCCTTCATAGAAATGAAAGCGTCCCTGCATTGCCACGACATTCTTCCCGCCGAGCGTGCCGAAGATCAGTTTTCCATGATGCGATTCTACGGTGGACAATGGAAAATGCGGTATCTCCCCGTAGTCGATGATGACTTCCGACTTGATTTCCGTGGCGAGTTCACCCAATCCGGTCCCCAAAATTATTCCGACGGACGGAGACGACGAGGTCTTCGTGCGTAAGAATTTGATGGCTTCGTTTATTTGTTGGCGAAGGGGAGACATTGTCTGATTTTGAGTTATACGTCTTACGTTATACGTTTTTCATCTTCGGCTGTACGTCACATATTTTGCTCTTACATACAACGTAAAACGTATAACGTAAAACTTCCTTGAGTTACAATTTCTTTATGATCTCGTCAATCTCAATTCCATCTTTCCCGCTCCCTTTTGAAAGGTCTCGAGATAATTCATCATCGTCGACTTCGAGAGCTTTAATAAGTTCCAATTCGGAATTGAGGAGCACCTTCAGGCGGCTGACGATCGATTCCTTCTTTGACCGCAAATTTGAAATCTCCTCTTTCGTCCTGAGGAGATCCATGCGCGCGCGATCGAGCAGCTGGTTGGATTTGAGTTCTGCTTCCTGAATGATCAGCTGGGCTTCTTTCCGTGAGTTTTCGATCGATCTGCCGCTTGCCTCCTGCGCCTGCATGAGAGTCTGCTGCAGCGTCTTCTCCATCTGGCGGTAATCGCGGAGCTGCGTGTCGAACTCAACAAGCTGCTGGTTCATATCTTTGCTTTGCTTCAGCAAGTCCGCAAACTCATTCGACATCATGTCGAGAAATGAATCCACCTCAACAGGGTCGTACCCGCGCAGTACCTTCTTGAATTCCTGCTTCTTGATGTCGAGAGGTGTCAATTTCATCGATGCCTCCTTCAGTTTTAGAGTTTTGTCCTGGTTCCGAAGATCGCAGTCCCAATTCGAACTATCGTAGCCCCTTCGGCTATGGCCGCGGGGAAATCGTGCGACATCCCCATGGAGAGGTGCTCCATCGGCTGCGGAAGAATCCCCGCGGAATTGACTTGATCAAAAACCTTTTTCAGAAGACGGAACGATTTGCGCGACTCCTCGGAATCCGTTGAGAACGGACCAATCGTCATCAATCCCTGAACCCTGATGTGAGGATGTGAACCTACCCGTTCAACCAATGCTGCAGCCCCTGCCGGACTGACGCCGAACTTCGTCGCCTCAGCGGAGGTATTTACCTCCACCAGTACGTTGATGCTTCGGCCCATTTTCACTCCCCGTTTTTCGACCTCTGCCGCCACACCGTCGTTGTCGATAGAATGAATCATGTGAATCCAATCGGCGATGAACTTCACCTTGTTGGATTGCAGATGGCCGATGAAGTGCCAGCGAATTCTCGCGTCGGAGATCTTTTCCCGCTTCGCGGTCAATTCCTGGACGTAGTTCTCGCCGATATCGAGAATACCGGCCCCAACCGCCTCTTGAACCCTCGCATGTCCGAAAGTTTTGGAAACCGCAAGCAATGTGACGGAGTCCGGGCTTCTTCCAGCCGCGATACAGGCGTTCTTGATGCTTTCCTGTAAATTTTTAACGTTTTCGGCAATCATTTGCGGCCTGAACAT
>CAYLMV010000120.1:0-10665 GCA_964384415.1 uncultured Chitinophagaceae bacterium
GAGAAAATGCAACGCTCGAACAGGAATTCCGGATGACGGCACAGGCGTTGACGGGAGAGACAGTTGTCGTCACGGCTCAGGCGCGAGGCCAGATGGCATCCATCAATCAGCAACTCGCCTCCAACTCCATTATCAACGTTGTCTCGGCAGAGAAGATGAAGGAATTGCCGGATGCGAATATCGCGGAATCGATCGGAAGGCTTCCGGGCATCTCTCTCCAGAGAAACGCCGGCGAAGCAAATGCGGTCATCATCCGCGGATTGGCTCCGAAGTATAACGAGATTACGATTGAAGGCATTCCGATGAGTTCGACGTATTTCGGCGACCGCGGAGTAGACTTAAGCTTACTGGGAGACGATCTTGTCAAAGGTGTCGAGCTGTCGAAGACCTTGCGGCCGGATATGGATGCCGACGCATTAGGCGGGACAGTGAACTTGACCTTAAAGACAGCTCTGCCGGGTTTCCATTATGATATTTGGGGAAACGGCGGTTACACGAAGCTGCGGAACTCCTATCAAAATTATAAATTTGCCGGAAGTGCGGCCGACCGGTTTGCCGATGATCATATCGGATTATTGGTGCAGGGAAACATCGAGGAGAAACAGCTCCCCTCAGACCAGCTCAATGCAAGTTATAACAGCGGTCAGAAGTCGTCGGTGGTGGCGAACACATTTTACGTCAACACGGCGTCGACGCAGTTGCAGGATAATACCACGAAGAGGCATCGTTACGGCGCGAGCCTTATTCTGGATTACGCGTCGGATTTTGTCGACGTGAAATTCTTCAACGTCTACGACCAGAAGATCGACAGCAGCATCACGAGAAACAATACGACGAATTTTGCGAGCACGGAGTTTCTCGATCAGGTATTCCTGGGCAAGACGAATACCATTGAACGGACAAATTCGATTCAAGCGTTGTTCAAGATCGGAAAAACAGAGTTGCCGATCTCCGCGTCCTTTACAAAAGGCGAGCAGCATGCTCCCAACGGGATGGAGTTCGATTTCTATCAGACCGGCGTTGCAACGACGCCAAAGGGCAACGCGGTGATCTACGGGACGCCGTTGACGTTGATCAACGCCATGGGCGTCTTTGACCCGAATAACGCAAATTCGTACCTTAATAATATCAACATCACGGACGCAAACCTGACGGACCTCTCCTACGATTACAAGGTTGACTGGAAAATACCGTTCAAACTGTCGGACGATCTTTCGGGAAAAATAGCGCTTGGCGGAAAGTATCATAGCGTCAAGCGTACGAGCGACGGAAGCTCATTCCAATACTATATGCAGTTTGGCAATGGCGCAGGCACACGAAAGACAATCATCAGCTCATTCTCGAATTTCTTCCCGGGCCTTGCGACAATTTCTCCGACCGTGGTCGCCGGACTCCAGACGGGTATTCCTGCGTTTGCATTCGTTGATCCCAACTATACGCGATCCGATATTCTTGGATACCCGATCGGAACGAATTGGGATGCTTACAACCTGGCGAACATGGCGAATGCCATGGCGGATCATTCGGGTTTGGCTGTCTGGCAGAACGGAGTCAGCAATTTCAATCAGGCATATACCGATAATGAGAAATCGCAGGCAGCATATCTGATGGGCGAATTTAATATTGGAAGCAGCCTGACAGTCGTTCCCGGTGCTCGTTTCCAGGAAGAAAAGACCGATATCTGGGCTTATCATATTCAGCCCGTCACTTCCAACGCAAACGGTCTCGGCTACCCGCCGGTGTTGGTTAACTCTAAACGAGACAACCCATACTGGTATCCTTCGGTTAACATTAAATACAAGGCAAGCGAAAACCTTCAAATCCTGGGTGCAGTGTACCGTAGTGTTTCATTGCCGGCATACTCGGAAATTTCGCCCGAACTTGAGTTCCAGACCCCTGGGTTCTCTCTCGGCGGCAACCCGTTCCTGAAGCCCTCGACGGCAACGAACTATGATCTTGGCGCTTCGTTGTTCAGCAACGACGTCGGCTTGTTTACGGTTGACCTCTTCTATAAAGATATCAAGAATCTTATTTACAACTTCCAGAATTATTTCCCGTATGCCCCGTATCCAGTCGTAGGCATTCCCAGCGATTACTACACCAGGCTTCCGGGCGTAGGTTATTTTGACTCTACATATCTGAACCTCAATCCGCAAACAAATAAGCTGCTCAACGGTTCCATTCCGATGAATGATCCTGCCGACGCGTTCCTGAGAGGCATCGAGCTTTCATGGCAAACGCATTTCTGGTATCTTCCCGGTGTGCTAAGCGGAACAGTTCTTGAATTGAACGCTTCGTTCATGAGTTCCAACGAACAGTATCCGTACTTCTTCGTGAAAGCCCCCAAGGTAGGAACCAAAGACACGCTTGTCTATTCGACGAGGCAGGGATCGTTGCAGAACCAACCCAAAGCAATCTATAATGCCATCCTCGGGTGGGATTACAAGGGATTCAGCTCGCGGTTCTCACTTCGCTACCAGCAGCTGACGCTCCAAAGTCTCGACACGCAGTACAGTCTCGAAGACAGTTACTACGACAACGTTTTGTTGTTCGATATTTCGCTCAAACAGGCGATCATCGAGAACCTGTCGATCTTTGCAAATGCAACGAACGTCAACAATCATGTGGACAACTACTATTTCAACCATCCGGCGTATCTCACCGTGCCGGCAGGAAGCCTGCCGACGGGCGGCCAGACATACGGCCTGAATGTGCAATTTGGACTTAGCTATAGTTACTAACACCCGGAACAAGGGCATTTTCTGTTAAGCAGTGTGTAATGACACCAAACACGTTTCACTATCATTCAAAACACTATCTTCATAACCAGTAAAGGAAATGAAAGGAGGGAGACGGAAAAAAGCAAAAAAAGACACATCAGTATCTTCACGACAGCTCTAAACTAACTTTAGGAGAAAAAGATGAAAGCAAAAATGGTACTCAGCTTGTTTATAGTTATACTACTAGCAAGCTTTGCGAGCCGCTCGATGGCTCAGGTGACAATAAGCGGTGATACGGCGTATATCACTGGCGGCACGTTTGCCGGCGGCGAAAATGCCGGGTCAATGGACAGCACGATCAGCAATGATACGACCGCTGCCGGTGCGAGAAAAAACCCGCATCGCGTTTATGCACTCTACGAAGGACAGGTCTATTATCAATTGACGCCGATGTACTTCTACAATCCGTCCGGGACATTGACGATTGTCGGCGTTCCTGATCCGAAACATCCGTCAGCGCATGCGAAACCGATTATTCTTCAGCAGCCGACCGGAACGACAGACGTACCTGCCAGCAAGGTATACGGCAGCGTTAAGATGGTCAACATTCATTACCAGGTGATGGAACTGGATGGCAACCTCCAGTCAGAGCTCTTCTATTGCGGAACGGCAAACCACTTGCCGCAGTCATTGGTTATTGACAACTGCTTGTTTGAGTTCAGCAACACGGACATCTTCGATTGCACGAACGAAACAGGCGCAATCGGCGGCTGGCCGTACGGAGCCAAGATCTTTATCACCAACTCATACTTCCGTAATATGTTCGAGCCGGGTCAGTGGTGGAGTTCACGCGTGTTCCAGTGCAAGCATCCGATGGACACGTTGTGGGTAGAGAACGTCACGACCACAAGCGGTGGTCTTACATTCCTACAGCAGAACGAACTTACTGACGTTGCGTATTTCAACCACAACACAATCGTGAACAACAAGAAGTACTGGCTCTTGTCGCCATACCACCGCAATTTCTATGTCACGAACAATATTTTCGTCAACCAGAACTGGGTTGGTGAGGATACAAACGTGACGAACAGCGGTCAGGATCCTGACAAATTGTTCATGAGCACGATCAACGTTGATACGAACAACGCTACCAACGGACTCGTGGTGGAAGCAAACTACTATGTTGGCGATTCAGCGCACTATTCACCGGTGCTGGCGCTCAACAAGTTACAGTGCTACATTTCCAACAACATCGTGTTCAACGATCCGTTGCTGATAAGCGGTTACTATCAGAATTCCGCGTATGTTCTGTCTGATACCGGTTCACCCGCGTCCCATTTTGGCGCGATCCCGTCGTATTTGGGATGGTTCTATCCAGGAGCACGTCCGGTAGGAAACATGCCGGGCGCGTGGATGAACTCCCGTACAGCAGCGTTGTTTGCCGCATATTCACCCGCCCACTCAGGTGGATTCATTGAAGAACACACCACCACGCCGTCAACACAGCCTTTTGCATACGGTATGTCTGCAAGCGTTGTGACGGCAATGGCGCAATGGAATCAGCACCAGTACAGTGATTCGCGGTTTGCAACACCGACGCCGCTTCTTACGGGCACCGCGTACATCTATGGTGACTACAACCCGCAAACCCTTCCGGGTATTGTCGGCGGAAGCAAGACGGATGCAATTAGCTCCTCCACGACCCTCGCAGCGGCCGATCAGCTCGGCATTTCGAAATTCACCGACTTAACGGAGAATTTCGCACAGTCGACGCTTTCGACGAATGACGGGTTCCCGATTGGTTCACTCATCTGGGACGATACACAGAACGCAGCGTATGCGGCAGCACACGGCGCCGAAATTGGCAAAATCGTCAGTGCGTACATTGCAGCAGGCGGTTTAGTTGATGTGAAGGCAGAACCATCGGTTGTTGCTTCTACATTCAGCCTATCACAGAATTATCCGAATCCGTTCAACCCGACAACGCAGATCCAATTCTCACTGCCGGCACAATCGACAGTTGAATTGAAGGTCTTCAACGTTCTGGGTCAGGAAGTGGCCACGCTTATTCATGGCAGCCTCGCCGCCGGATTGCACACTGTTAACTTCGACGCACGTAACCTCGCCAGCGGTCTGTATATTTATCGGCTCTCCGCAGGCAACTTCACGAGCGTGAAGAAGATGATGCTGTTGAAGTAATCGGATCTGTTTTGTTTCTCGATTCAGGTCTGTAGTGGTGCTGAGAAGGCGGCTCGCGTGAAAACGCAGCCGCCTTCTCTATTTGCGGCACAATCAGATTGAAGAATGAATCGGTTCAATTCGGCGGAACAGATTTACGGATACAATGTTCGGATCAAAGCGTGGAAGCTCTGAAAGCACCATTGCACGTCATGTTCATTTCTCCACACCGTCTCTATGATGCTTGAATAAGTCTTTCTGGTTAACTACA
The DNA here is from genome assembly GCA_964384415.1 of uncultured Chitinophagaceae bacterium. GTDB lineage: Bacteria > Bacteroidota > Ignavibacteria > UBA10030 > UBA8401 > JAGVPT01. Next base: position 5,170 of record CAYLMV010000120.1, read on the forward strand.
TTCTTGCGGCGCAGGGCAGTCGTCATCATCTTTCGGTGACGATTTTTCCGCTCGTCACTTCCAGGACTCCCTCACCGGATCATATCTCAAAACCCAAGTTCGGTGTACATCTTCCCGTTCATAAGGACACATTAAATTGCGGAAGAGCATCATGAGGAGAAGAACAATGGCCATTGGCACTTCTTACACTCGAAGCAGAATTCCACACGTCTTTTTAATGATGACGTTCATGTTGGCCCAGGTTTTGGTCGGGCAGGAAACCGGCTCCATAAAAGGGCGTGTGTTGGATCGAGAAAGCGGCGAAGCGTTGATCGGAGCAAACGTTCTGGTCGTCAATACGAGCCTGGGAGGCGCCACCAATATCGATGGAGAGTTTACCATCCACAGTGTTCCCGCGGGCAAGAGAACTCTGAAGATCTCATATATCGGCTACACGACCATTACCGTCGAAGTTACGGTCGCAGAAAATTCAACTTTGACACAAGCTTTTCGTTTGACGGCGCAGGCATTGACGGGCGAGACGGTCGTCGTCACGGCTCAGGCGCGAGGCCAGATGGCCTCCATCAATCAACAGCTGGCTTCCAACTCGATCATCAACGTGGTCTCGGCAGAGAAGATGAAGGAACTGCCGGACGCGAACATTGCGGAATCGATCGGAAGACTTCCGGGCATCTCGCTGCAGAGAAATGCAGGCGAAGCAAATGCGGTGATCATCCGCGGATTGTCTCCAAAATACAACGAGATCACGATCGAAGGCATCCCGATGAGTTCGACATACTACGGCGACCGGGGAGTAGATTTAAGCTTGCTCGGCGACGATCTCGTAAAAGGGGTGGAAGTGTCGAAAACGCTCCGTCCGGATATGGATGCCGATGCGCTGGGAGGCACGGTGAATCTGACGCTAAAGACGGCTCTGCCTGGCTTCCATTATGATATCTGGGGCAACGGAGGCTATACGAAGCTTCGGGATTCATACAAGAACTACAAATTTGCAGGGAGCGCCAGCGACAGATTTGTGGACGATCATATCGGACTTCTCGTGCAGGGTAACATAGAAGAGAAACAACTTCCATCGGACCAGTTCAATGCCACGTATAACAGCGGGCAGAAGTCGTCGGTCGTCGCGAACACTTTTTATGTTAATACCGCGACGGCACAGCTGACGGACAATAGTACCAAGAGACATCGCTACGGAGCCAGCTTGATCCTGGACTACAAATCGGATTTCGTGGACGTGAAATTCTTCAACGTCTACAACCAGGAGAACGACAGTACCATAACGAGAGATTACTCGACGTATTTCAGCAGCAATAGGTTCGTCGATCAGATTTTCGTGAACGACACCAAAACAGAACAAAGGACGAATTCAGTTCAAGCTCTTTTCAAACTTGGCGGAACAGAGTTGCCCATCTCCTTGTCGTACACGAAAGGAGATCAGCACACGCCGAACGGACAAGAATTTGATTTTGAAGAAGACCTTACAGGAAAACCAATATCCGGCGCGGCTTTGGCGTACGGAGAGCCGGCTGCCCTGGTAAACGCGATGGGCGTCATGAATGCGTCGAACACTGTCCTCTGGAATATTTTCGAGACTCAAACGAATCTTACCGACGCCGCATACGACGCCAAGTTTGACTGGAGAGTACCGTTCAAGCTCTCAGAATCTTTTTCGGGAAAATTGTCGATTGGCGGAAAATATCACGAGGTGAACCGGGCCAGCGACAATACGAGGTGGTATTATGATGTGCAATTTGGAGGAAGCAAAGGGAGAAGAGAAAATCTCATTGCTGCCATTCCTTTCCTGGCGGGAGCCAATCCTAGTCCGAGTATTGCTGAAGGCGGAATCGAAGGGATATATTTCGTCGATCCTGGTTACACGAGATCTACCATCCTGGGATATCCCCTCGGCGTTGCATACGACCCGTACAAATTAGCGTCTATGGAGAACACAATATTTCCGGCATGGAAGGCCGCCTACTACTACGACGGAGTCGGATCCTTTGATCAGAACTATAATGATAAAGAAAAGACCCAGGCGGCGTATCTAATGGGAGAGTTCAACATCGGAAGCGATCTTACCATCGTACCCGGCGCCCGTTTTCAGGAAGAAAAAACCGATATATCGGCTTATCATATCCAGCCGAACGGGTCCAATGCAAACGGCCTCCAGCTTCCCCCCGTTTTGGTGGACACAAAACGAGACAATCCGTATTGGTACCCCTCGGTCAATATTAAGTATAGAGCAAGCGAAAATGTACAAGTGATGGGTGCGGCCTATCGGAGTGTTTCGCTGCCGAGTTACACAGAACTTTCTCCGATGGTTATCTTTCAAAACCCGGGATACCAATTAGGGGGAAACCCGCTGTTGAAACCCTCGACGGCAACAAACTATGACCTTGGGGCCTCGTTGTTCAGCAACGACGTCGGGTTGTTTACGGTTGACCTGTTTTACAAGGATATCAAGAATCTTGTTTACTACTTCCAGAATTATTTTCCGTATGCTCCGTATCCTACGCTTTACACTCCCGCCGATTTTAGCAGCAGGATGCCGGACAAAACCTACTTTGACTCAACGTACCTGAACCAGAATCCCATCGCCAATAAGCTCCTCAATGGCTCACTTCCGATGAATGATCCTGCCGATGCGTTTCTGCGAGGGATTGAGCTGTCATGGCAAACGCATTTTTGGTATCTCCCCGGGCTGTTGAGCGGAACGGTTCTCGAGTTGAATGCCTCATTCATGAGTTCCAGCGAACAGTATCCGTACTTTTTTGTCAAAGCGCCGAAAATAGGAACCAAAGATACGCTGATCTATTCAACAACAGAGGGAGCGCTTCAGAACCAACCCAAAGCAATCTACAATGCAATCCTGGGATGGGACTACAAAGGATTCAGCTCGCGGTTTTCGCTCCGCTATCAGCAGTTGACGCTTCAAAGTCTCGACACTCAATACGGGCTTGAAGACAGTTACTATGATAACGTGTTGTTGTTCGATATTTCGCTCAAACAGCAGATTATCGACAACCTGTCGGTTTTTGCCAACGCCACTAACGTGAACAATCACATCGACAGCTATTACTTCAATCATCCCGCGTACCTGACGACTGCGGCGGGCAGCTTGCCGACCACAGGCCAGACGTACGGACTGAATGTTCAATTCGGTTTGAGCTACAGCTACTGACAACGGTTGCAATCGCGTTTTCTGTTTATCAAACTGTGTCGTGAGATCGGATACCCTTATCTTCAGGTTTACGGGATGGTGTAATAGACGGCCGGAATAACCGGCCGCCTATTCTTGCTTAAGATTTAGCTGATTACTCCGAGCGATGGATGGCTTGAAAACCTCTGTTTGATGAGCTACCTTGGTACAGCGCAGGGCGATCACCAGCCCAAGGGGCGCGCGGTCTCTCCGGTTATCACATCAGAGCTTCGCTTACCGTGTATCCCCTCACGATTCGAGTTTCACCATCCGAGTTACGTTAGGCACCCGCACCCCCGACGAACATCTTGCGGATGATAGCTTTCAAGGGAGGGGACAATGAGCAGATCTCTTTCATTTTGCCTGTCAGTTTGTTTTGTAGCCTTCAGCGTCTCATATGCACAAGTACCCGCCACTCAGGACACCATCGTTATTCCCGGTGATATCCCCCACGCGGCGCTCCACCATGCAGGCGCGCTCGAATCGACAATCAACGGCGACACAACGATCACAGGTGCCAGAATAAATCCGTCAAGAGTGTATGCGCTTCAGGAGGGTCACTTCTATTATCAGAAGTCGCCTATCAATGTGACGAATCCGAACGGTACGTTGACGATCGTCGGCATCCCCGACCCGGCAGGAACGACGAAGCCGGTCATCCTACTGCAGCCGACAGGGACGACAGACGTCCCGGCCAGCAGAGTCTACGGAAGTGTTAAGATTGTCAATATTCATTGGCAGGCTATGCAGTTGGATGGAAAGCTTCAAGCCGAGCTGTTTTATTGCGGTACAGTGAACAAAGCCCCGCAGTCATTGGTCATCGACAACTGCCTTTTTGAATTCAGCTATATCGATCTTTTCGATTGCACGAATGAAAACGGAGCGATAGGAGGCTGGCCGTATGGAGCGAAGTTCTTCATCACGAACTCATATTTCCGGAACATGTTCGAACCAAGCCAGTGGTGGGGATCAAGAGTCTTCCAATGCAAGCATCCGATCGACACATTGTGGGTTGAAAACAACACGATCGTCGGAGGAGGTCTTACCTTCCTCCAGCAAAACGAACTGACCGACTTCGGGTATTTCAATCATAACACGATCATCAACAATAAGAAATATTGGCTCTTATCTCCCTACCATCGGAACTTCTTTGTAACGAACAATATTTTTGTCAACCAGAACTGGGTCGGTGAAGACACGAATATAACCAACAACGGCGAGGACCCCGACAAATTTTTTACGAGCACGATCATTGTTGATACGAACAACGCCAATCGCGGGCTGGTGGTGCAGCCGAAGTATTATGACGGCGACTCATCTCATTATTCCCCTTTGCTGTCGCTCAATAAGCTGCAGGTCTTCGTCTCGAACAACGTAAATTACTACGACCCGCTGCTTATTAGCGGTTACTACAATACTGTTCCCGGCACATATGACAGCACCGCGTACCCGCTTTCATATTTGGGATGGTTTTATCCGGGAGCCTATAGAGTAAACAACATACCCTGTGAGTGGATGAACGCTCGCACGGCGGCGCTCTTTGCCGCATATTCGCCGGACAAAAACGGCGGGTTCATTGAGGAGCGCACGACGACTGCCGATCCGAAAATGATGACGCCCGGTATTGCGGACGCATCGGTCGTCGTTCAAATGGCGAAATGGAATCAACACCAGTACGGCGATCCCCGTTTTCCCGTTGCGCCGGATATTGTTCACAGCAAGTTCATTCAGGGAGACTACGATCCCACAACTATTCCGGGGCGTGATAGCGCCGGAAATAAGACGGAGAATGGATCAGGGATCACAACGTTCACCGATCTTACGGAAAATTTTGGCCAATCCTCCATGATCTCTACAAATGACGGCTTCCCGGTCGGTTCTTTAATCTGGGACGACACAAAGAATGCATCGTATGCGGCGGCTCACGCGTATGAGTGGGGAAAAATCCTGGCCGCATATCTGGCTACAGGTTTATCTGTTGCTGCACCGAGACCGGCCGTTCCTTTGGTCTTTGACCTCGCACAGAATTATCCAAATCCATTCAATCCGTCATCGAAAATCGAGTTTTCGTTGCCGCAACAGTCGACAGTGCAGTTGAAAGTCTTCAACATGCTGGGTCAGGAAGTGGCAACACTGGTGAACGAACCCCTCGGTGCGGGAGCACACGCTGTGAACTTCAATGCGGGGAATCTCGCCAGCGGTTTATACTTCTACCGTCTGCAGTCCGGCGGCACTTTCATCACAAGGAAGATGGTCCTGATGAAGTAGGATCTTCTCCCAATGAACTGAGAGAGCAT
>CAYLMV010000121.1:0-10571 GCA_964384415.1 uncultured Chitinophagaceae bacterium
TGGAGGATGAGTGAATCGCTGCTGAGGCCTGTAATGGAAAGACCGGCCGGCATATTCAAACCATGAAGCATAGCTGAAACAACGTTCGATCCACCGCTCGTGTTAATTGTGCTTCTAGCTCTGACTCGGAAGTAATGAGTGGAGTCGATACCGAATGTATCGGAGACAGTTGCCGGGGAAGCGTTCCTTCCAACACTAGCAATCGTTGTGAAAGTAGTTCCATCGGTACTCTGCTCAATGATGAAACCAGAGCCGAATGCGGCATTATCCTTCCATGACAGTTGCACCTCTGTGTCGGAGAGAGAGAGAAGAAGAAGTTCGCTGGGTGCCGGGAAGACGATAGAAACGCTGGCGGTGTTCGAAAAATTGCTCGCGAGGGTATCCTTCATTGCGCGAATGCGGAACGCGAGGCTGTCGCCGATTGAATATTTGCCGGAGACGGATGCTGAAGTCGTATTCGCTGCCATCTGCTCGAGAGAGGCGAAGGGGTTTCCATTGATGCTCTCTTGAAGGTCGAAGGAAGTCTCCTTGGAGGAATTATCCTTCCACGCCAAAGTGAGCAGAGTGTCGTTGACCATCTGTGCAGAGAGGTTTGAGGGTGTAAAATGGTAGACCGTGACATGACGAGGACTCGAACTCAGAGATGTGCCGTCGTTGAAATATGCTTTGGCGTCAAGTTCATGGCTGCTCCCCTCAGGAAGCGTATCGGTCTGCCATTCCACTTTGTATGGGGGTGCGTCAAAGACTCTCTTGTTGACGATTGAGCCGTCGATGGTCAGTACAACGAAACTCACGGGCCGCTCCGAAGAAACTTGAATTTCAATTGTTGCACTTTCGAGGACTATTGCGCTGTCACTGGGCGAGATGAAAGAGATCGATTCCCTGGGTTCCGGAATGCTGGTAGGCGTTTCCTTGCGGCACGACAAACATGCCAATGCAGTGCACAAAAAGGCCGATAATATGAAGAGTCTCATGAAATGTGGTGTTCAGTTTATCGGACCGGAGCTCCTGCTAAAATGTAGCGGGATAAAAAATCTGCGGCAGCGAACTGCCGTGAGGCGAAATCGTCGACGGCTAGTTCCAGCCTGTCCCGACGCTTTTTGTCGGGATCAGCTTGCCTGCCCCGCGCTTCCCAGCGGGGGACGATTGGTTACGCGGTGCATATGAAATGATTTATAAAGAATATCCACAGATTAAAGCAGCGTAATTAGGACTGAGACTGAGATTAAATCTAATAGCCGAATCAGTTTCATAAGTGCAATCAAACGTTGGATTGATTTTAAAATAATTGTGCACAAGTTCGATTTGTCCCTTCCCAATCCCCGCCGCGATTGAATGTGAATAGTAATAGGGGGCACTTATTGAACCCGCCATATAGCCCTCAGTCTCGTTCATGTGGTATTCATACGATGTAGATGAGGATACATGAAGAACGCCGGCAGTTGCAGCAACCTCCAGAAAGATCGATCTGCCAATAACAATGAAAGGAGAACTTACTTTTGCGGTGTAGCAATTCATTGTATGGAGGACACTTTGCCGTATCATAGTTTCGTGCATTAGGATATCAAATTGGGGCCCAGAAAAGTTGCTAGTCTGCTGATGAAGGTCGTTTATTTCAGCTTTGGCGGTATTAAAAGATAGCATAACTTGAAAGTTTATGTAAGAGAAAGAGCCGATTTCTTGACTCAAAAAGGCGCGGTATCCAAGTGACGTTATCAATTGTTGGACAGCGAACTGTAAATGAACGGCTGGGTTGTCGAAATCTGTCGGTTGATGCGAGTAACTTGGATATTGCACGTAAGATACCGGTAGCGATTGAGAAATGATAAATGTGGAGTTGTATGGACAATAGCCTACATTAAGGCTAAAGCGGCCGCGGGAGTTCGTAGAGAAGTTATGTTCCGTCGCTCTTTCGATAATCCGATATGCATCATGAAACTTAAGTGGATCTGTACTATCATGGCCCGAGCCGGAATAGATATACCAATGCTGAGCTATATTCTCGATATCGCTTTCTGATATCGCGGAAGAGGTGCTATCAATCGAACAATAAAAAGCCTCGTCTCGCGCGAGAACTAATTTTTCCTGCGCTGTTCGGATTTCATGATAGTTTATGGACGAGTCGTATGAAAGCGAAGAGTTTTGTTTTTCGTACACGATATCAAAGAAGTCGATGAGGTTGGAGTCGATGGGAAAGGGATTCCCAGTGTTGTAGCTAACCTGCGCCGTGTCCAGTATCAATGCATCAAAGTACGAAATACTAGCAGTCTTTGCCCTACCGCTTGAAACGCAATCAATCAGTTTGGCTTTTTGTTTACTCGCCCAATCGCTGCGTTTGCATAAATAGTCCTTTTCCTTTTGAAAGACAAAGTCCCTAAGTGTGGCTTGATTTCGCCTTTGGGACTCATCGAAGAGGTTACGAGCAAGTTCTATTTGGTAATAAATGAGATCGGGGTGAATTTGAGCTTTCACAGTTAATTTAGAAGAGAGCATGTTGTTAAGTTCGCTGTCTTTCACAAGAGAAGATGGGAGAAAGGATTTGTATAAGGATACCATATCTTCTGAGATAGCAGAACAGGAACAAAAGGTGAGCACACTAAGTGACTTTACCAGCATAGACAACAAAGTGGAATCCGATGATTCGGAACTATTGAATCCTAGTGGTGGGTTGTTCATGAGCTGACAGATGAGTTTTGAAAAATGCTGTTGCACCGCCTATCTGCCGAATCAAGCAGGAAGCCTGCCGGATCATCTGCATGTTGGCTGCGTACCAGATTTGGCCGGTTGCTTGCAGCAGTTAATCGACGTAACGAATGTATGAGCGCGCATTGAAGTGGTTTGCAGTCAGTCGCAGCTATCGAGTGTAACGGCTGCCCGGCGCTGGAGGTTGCTTCATAAGAGAGAATGACTGCACGATGCAGTCATCATGCAAGGGAAGTGTTCGAGCGGCCCCCTTGTCGCTGTGTGATGGGAGCAATGTAATTTCTTGTTTCTTGAGATGCAACTAAAAGGGACCCGAGCCCGCTTCACATGTTTTCGTCCTGCGCTTTGGCGCCACGGCTAATGTGTCTGGCTTGCACGCAGTATCTCCCTCACTTTGCCGAAACCCACGAGGACATGTTCATCTTCGTCCCAAAGACGAAGCCGGAGCGAGTGGAAACTGGCAAAGAAAGTAACGGGTGCTACCGACCAGAAGAGAGGGATTTCTTTCTGACACTTGCTCAACGAATAATTCGGTACTCGCGGGCTGAGATGGTGGATGTGATGAAAGCCGATGTTGCCGCTGAACCACCGGAGGATTTTCGGAAGCCTATAGAACGAACTTCCCTTGAGGGCCGAATCGAAGAAGCTCCACTCATGATGTCGCGCCCAATAGACTCCCCGGTACTGATGTTGAACGTAGAAAAGCCAAAGGCCGGAAGCGCCGGCAATCCATATCGTCGGCAAGAAGACGAGAACCAATGGAATGAATCCGATACCATAACCGACGACGGCGATGACCAGCGCCAGCGCAATATTCGTCCACAGCACGCTCTTTCTCTCTCTGGGTCCGGAATTGCTGGACGCGAAACGGTGCGAAATCAAAAACATGAAGAGCGGTCCGATCACAAACATCACCAGCGGGTTTCGGTAGAAACGATAGACGAAGCGGCCCCAGCGCGACCGTTCAAGATATTCCTTCACCGTCAACATCCATACATCGCCGACTCCGCGATTGTCCAGGTCGCTTCCGGTGGCATGATGGATCGCGTGATTGTGCCGCCACTCATAATAGGGAGTGAGCGTAAAGAGTCCGCTCAGCATTCCGACAATATCGTTCGCCTTTTGAGATTTGAAGAAAGAACCGTGGCCGCAATCGTGGAAAATGATGAACGTTCTCACCAGAAAGCCGGACGCAGGAACGGCGAGGGCCAGCGTAAGCCAGTAGGAGACGGCTAGACTTCGGTACATCAGATAAAGAAGGATGAAGTAGGGAACGAAAGTATCGACGATTTGCCAGAGGCTTCGCGAAAAGTCGGAGTGTTGATACGCGGCGATCATCGTTCGCCATGGTTCATGATCAGAAGCGGAAGCAGTTTGCTGCGGCATAAAAACACCCCATGAGGGCACTAATCTTTGAGTGTTCTTTTCACGATCCCTTCAAGCACAAGTTAATGAAATTACCCGTGCAATGGTAATCAGGAGTGAATATAAAAATAGACACATGACATTGTCAACTGACGAGTCAATTCGGGAGAATCCAACCATTCTCTTCTGGATGCCCACATCTCCTGAAGGTCCACGGGACTCCTTTGGAGGATCACTTGGAGAAGCGGGCATGAGATGATTCTATTCAAACCGGGACACTACCGAACTGAAAGCGGAGCCAGCTTGGGGGGGTGATGTCGGCTATGCATTAGGCGTCACCGGCGCCAGTTTCCATCTGCCATACGCGACAAACCCCGCCATTGCAAACATCAGCAGCGTCATCGGGAGAACAAAGAATTCCCCCCGGTAGATATGCATCAGATTTGCCAGGAGCATGATCAGGGCAAGTCCGGCGGCAGCTAATGTCGTCAATTGAGGCCGGATCTTGAGTGCAGCCGGCAGAATAAGCCCGATTGCGCCGAGAAGTTCACTGACTCCGATGAAGCGGACAAGCAGGGGAGGAGTAAAGGCGATCCAGAAAATGGTCTTTACAACCACGGAGAGATCGCCGAATGCCTTTTGAATACCCGCCATAAGATACATGACCGCCAGAACGATCTGCAATACCCAAAGGAAGACACCGAGTTTTTTGTTTGACGGCTGCTCTGCCATAGAGTGTTTCCTTTTCGTCCTTCGTCTTTGAGGTTCGCTTTGGTAGTGACTCATTTTCATATCATTCCGGCCCCGCTTGCGCGGGGTAGACTCCGGCCGGAATCCAGTCTTGTTCCTTCCTGGATGCCAGCTTTCGCTGGCATGACGATGACTTCTATGTTTGGATTTCAAACCGAGTCACTGCCTTCGCTTGACTTACACCCGTAAGATATGTACTCTAGTATATATAGGAAAGTAATTACCTAAAGTATACCGGTTGAATAAACTATACCGCCAAGAAGCCATGGCAATTACACGAACCGCAAAAGACGAACAAAGAGCAAGCGAATGCGCGAAACAGCTTCTTGCGATCAACGACGCCCTCGATATGCTCAAAGGAAAATGGAAGATCCGGATTATCGGTTCGCTGACGTTTGGCAAGAAACGGTTCAAGGAAATGCAGAGGGATGTGCAGGGAATCACTGCCAAAATGCTTTCAAAGGAACTGAAAGAGCTTGAGGTGAATGCGTTGGTCGTCAGAACGGTTCACAATACCATTCCGGTAACCGTAGAATACGAATTGACCGAATACGGAAAGACCCTCGACAGTGTGATTGAAGAGTTGCGGAATTGGGGAACGAAGCATAGAAAAAGAATTATTAAGCGGAGCAAGTGACCCGTTTTCAACTCGGGACAGCCAGTTTACTTATTGAGTTCTAAGTTCTACGTCTTACGTTTGACGTTCAACGTAGATTGTAAGTGACATGTAAAACTTAGGACTTATAACGTAAAACGTATAACGTATAACGCCAAACGTAGACAACATCCAACACAAACCTCATAACCATGGACCACGGCGCCATTAAAATACAAGTCATCCTCGGCAGCACCAGGCAGAACCGATTCAGCGAAAAACCAGGTTTCTATGTTATTGATGAACTGAAGAAGAAAGAAAATGTGCAGGTTGAACTTGTCGACCTGCGCGATTGGCCATTGCCGTTCTTCGATTCGCCGACGTCGCCGAGTATGCTGAAGGGAAACTATCCCCATGGCATCGTCAAAAAATGGGGGACCCTTATTGATAGCGCAGACGGCTATATCATGATTACGCCGGAGTACAACCACAGCTTCTCGGCTGTCTTGAAGAATGCAATCGATTGGTTGTTCGCCGAATGGATGAACAAGCCGGTCGGGTTTGTCGGATATGGAAACGTCGGAGGGGCGCGGGCAATTGAACAACTACGGCAGGTCGTTATCGAGCTTCAAATGCTACCGATACGCAATTCTATTCATATCCCTTCGGAAGCATATTTAGCGATGATGAAAGAGCAAGTGCCGGTGAACCCGGAGCATTTCAGGCCGCTGAGAGAAGGAAGGCGGGGAGATCGTCTCGAAACGTTCTTTAATGAATTGATCAACCTCGCCGTGACGCTCAAAGAGATGAGACAGCGGATAAAGGGATGAACAGCGGAGGACTTTCAACAAGACAACCAAAGAAAGGTAAGGCTTAAGAATGCCGTCAAGTAATTTCAGCTATGCAGCAGGCTCTTGCAACATAGGCCCGGAAGAAATCTCGCGCCGCAGAAACCTCGGCTGGGTATCTTCAGTTATTGTCCTCTTATTGTTCTCCGTATTGGTCTGGATCGGAGTAAACCCGTGGTGGCGGCTGCTCATCTTCGTGCCGGCCACGATGGCGGCATCCGGTTTCCTGCAGGCATATTTTCGTTTCTGTTCCGGGTTTGCCCGATTAGGGGTTTACAATTTTGGACCTACCGGTCAAAGACATGAGATTGCTGATGAAGACTCAAAGAAGAAGGACCGGAAAAGGGGACTCGAGATAACAGTCTATGCAGCGCTCATCGGGGCCGCGATAACAATCTTCAGCATTGTTTTCGCTTGAAGGAAAATTTCATCCCTTATCCCTCATCCCTCTGCCCTCATCCCTCCAGCCTCACTTCGGCAAGAATCAGCGTTGAAAATCAGCGACGGTCTACTTCTTCGGGTGCACCATGCTTTGGATGAATTCCGAAATCGTTGATTTAAACACAGGCAGCGATTCGGGATGGACATACATCATGTGGCCGGCGTTAAAGTATTTCATTTGGATCCGGTCTTTGAGTCCCGGAAGAATATTTCCGAGGTGGTCAACGGTGTATTCGGTTGCAAAAAACGGCGTGGCGAGATCGAAGTACCCGTTCAGAACAAGAACGTTCAGATACGGGTTCTTCGCCATGACGTCGGCCAGGTCGTCCGACACATCGGGATAACCCATCCCCTCGGATTCAGCTCCGCGTTTCCAGTCCCACTTAAAGTCTTTGTTGCCGTACGCGTTGATGTTATAGGTTTGGTCGGTCGGAAAATTCAGTTCAGTGTGATAATAATCCATAAAGTCAGTGATGAAGACGGGGCTGATCGACGAGCTCTGCGGATCGTAGCTGGAATATTCGCTCAACAGGTCATCGGTCGGACCCTGGTAACGGGAATCCAATCTTCCGACAGTCTCTCCGCGGTCTCTCAGAAGCTCTTCCGTAAATTGCGGTTCATTCAAACGGAGGTCTGCCTTCTTCCAGTACGACTTCGATATGCCGGTAAACTGGTACAGCTTGTCTATGACCCTTTGAAGTTCCGTACTGTCTACCGCAAATCCCTTAAAGAGCGCATCGGCGTACTCTCCTCGTGCAAATTGTCGAACCTCTTTCAAAAGAGAATCGAGGCTGGAGGGCTGCGATGGCAGGGCGTGATGGTACCAGGAGACCGCCGCATACGTCGGAAGGTAAAAAATGTAGGGGAGATCGTTCCCCTTGGCGAAAACGAGACTCTCGAAATTCAAGACCGTTGACACAAGGATAACGCCGTTGACGGCCACGCCCATTTTTTCGAACAGGTAGTCGGCAACGCCGGCAGATCGTGTTGTCCCGTAACTCTCGCCGAGCAAGAACTTCGGCGAATTCCACCGCGCATTTGCCCGGATGTACTGAAAAATAAACTGGCTGACAGATTTGATATCCTGATCGACGCCCCAGAAGTCCGCTCCCTTCGCCTTCCCCGCCGGCCTGCTGAAACCGGTTCCAACCGGATCTATCATGACAAGATCCGTTACATCGAGCAGCGAGTACGGGTTGTCTTCCATTTTATACGGGGCTGGCGGAGTTGCTTCAGGGTCGTCCATGACAACTTTCTTCGGACCGAGAGCTCCCATGTGAAGCCAGAGGGATGATGATCCGGGTCCGCCGTTATACGCGAAGGTCAAAGCGCGGCTATCCGGGGAAGAGGTGCCGTCTTTTATATATGCCGTGAAGCCGAACAACGCAATCGGCTTGTCTTCTTCGTTTCGCAGAAGAAAGGTTCCCGCCGTGGCAGTGTAATGAATCTGATGACCGTTGATCGTGATGTCATGGTGTGTGACAACCTGGACCGGCTTAGGTGTCTCCGCCTCGGTAGAATCGTGATGTTGTCCATCCTGTTTGGACTGCGCGAAACCGACCATAGCACAAAAGACAATTGAAGCAGTCAAGAGAAATGGTTTAGACATGACAAAGGTCTCCTTGAATGGATTTCTTCTACGGAATTGCTGATTGGGATTTCTGGATACTCTAAACGCCTCACTGGCGAGGACAACACCACGACCCGCGGCAACAGGCCTGGAACAGCCCAAAGTAATATATCGGAGTATAAGTTACAAGAACGGAGGATGTTGCGAAAAGTTGCAGTGAGCTATTCCTCAAGAAAAATTCAAGAGTGATAAACCGCATAATGCACGCCTAATTCGCTCTTCCCACCACGTGATCTTGACACAGAGGGGACTTCCCCGGACAAGCGGGGCAGGAATGACGATGTGGCCCCAAACCAGAGCACGACAATCGTCGGACGGCGGGCAACGACGAAAACCTTGCGAAGGTTTCTTTACTCGAATTCACGAATCCCTTCACATTGTATCACTGTCGACAGAAAACCTTCGCAAGGTTTGTCAAAAGACCGTTCGTCTACTTCTTCTCAGACGCCAGTCCGTCAAGCTCATGCCATCGAGCATAGAGACGTTCTACTTTTTCTTTTGCAGCTGCCAGTTCTTCAGTCAGCTCGGCCGTCTTCTTCCCGTGCTTCTCGTAGTAATCGGGCGCCGCAAAAATTTCCTCGATGCGCACCACCTCGGCCTCAGCGCGGGCAATATCAGCTTCTATTGTCTCAAGTTCCTTTGCCTCTTTCCACGATAACCTGCCCGCACGCTTATTCGAACGGGGCAATAGGGGCGCCGCCTCCTTTTTCGCGGCGGCGCTTCCCCCGAACAATGGTGCCGAGGCATCGGCGAGCCTGGCGTTTCTCTTTTCAAGATAATAATCGTAGTTCCCTTCGCTGAAGTGGACGTTTCCATCCCCTTCGAACGCGAGGATCCCGTTGCAGACCCGGTTCAGAAAATACCGGTCGTGGCTCACGGCGATGACACAACCGCCGAACGATGCCAGCGCCTCTTCCAGAACGCGGAGTGTTGAAAGATCCAGGTCGTTTGTCGGTTCGTCGAGGATAAGAAAATTTCCGCCGTTCTTCAGTATCTTTGCGATGAGAAGCCTGCTTCGCTCTCCCCCTGAAAGTTTTCCCACCTTTGTATTGATCCTGTCGTCGGCGAAGAGAAATCGCCGCAGATATTTCCACACGGTCATTCGTTCTTCGCCGAACATGATCCAGTCTCTCCCGTCGCCGATTTCCTGGAGGACGGTATTTTCATCATCCAACGCGATGCGCGATTGATCGACATAATTGAAAAACGTTCTCTCTCCCGTTTCGATGTGCCCTTGAGTAGATGGAAGTTCGCCGAGGATGATTTTCAGCAATGTCGTTTTGCCCAGACCATTACGGCCGATGATCCCCAGCTTCCTCTTCTTGTCGAAATGGAACTCGAGTTCCTGGAACAGACTCTTGCCGCCGAGTTCCATCCCGAGATTTTTGAGGTTGAGAATCTTTGACCCCAGGGGCGTTGCGGGAGGAATAACCAGATCAACTTCAGCCTCGGTCTCGTATCCTTCCTGAGCGGCCGTTTCAAAGAAATTATCGAGCCTGCTTTTCGATTTGGTCCTTCTCGCTCTGGGCCCCCGGCGCACCCATTCCAGTTCCCGGCGCAAGAAACTGTTCCTCTTCTTCTCTTCGCTTTCCAGCTGGGCTTCGCGGGTTGCTTTGTCGAGCAGGAAGTCGTTGTAGTTGCCCGAATGGGAGTGACAGACGCCGTCCGCGAGTTCAACGATCCGGGTTGCGATCGAGTCGAGAAAATACCTGTCATGGGTGACGAAGAGACACGCTCCCGAATAGCCGGCGAGGAAGTTCTCCATCCACTCAATCGATTCTGTGTCGAGATGATTCGTCGGCTCGTCGAGGATGAGGAGATCGGGGCGCGAGATGATCGCCCTGCAGAGCGCAACGCGCCGTTTCTCTCCGCCGGAAAGCGATGTGACATCGCGGAGCTTCCCGGGGACGTTGAGGGAATGCATCGCGGTCTCAATTCTGTTTTCCAGGTTCCATCCGTCGCGGTGGTGGATGTGTTGTTCCAGAAGGTGGCGCCTCGCCGATGTGTACGGCAGCGCTTCGTACTCTCTCAGCGTGTCGATGACATCATGCGCTCCTTCGAGAATGTTGTCGTAGACCGATTTTGAAGGATCGAGCTGGAAATCCTGGGGGAGGTAGCCAGTGATGATTTCCTTTCCGCGCGAAACGGTCCCCGAATCCGGAGACAGGATGCCTGCGATAATTTTCAGGAGCGTCGACTTTCCGGAACCGTTGTTCCCGATGAGTCCGATCCGGTCGCG
>CAYLMV010000122.1:0-10528 GCA_964384415.1 uncultured Chitinophagaceae bacterium
CGACGTAACGTCGGAGTATTGATGCTGGGGAAGGTCATAGGCCTGCTGTTTGTCTTGATTTTGATGTGGGAAATCGTCCCCCAAATAGCAAGCGCTGCCGATGTGCCCACGCCCAGCCCTATAGAAATGAATACGATCAACGCTGTCAACACTGCATGGACATTGATCGCCGCCTTTCTTGTCTTCTGTATGCAGGTGGGATTTGAGATGTTGGAAGCGGGTTTTGCCCGATCACGCGAAGCGATCAATATTCTCGTGGAAGGTATTGCCGACACCTGTATTTGCGGCGTTCTCTTTTGGGCATGGGGATTCGCGTTTATGTTTGAACCGGGTACCCCATGGATAGGTACCACAGGTTTCTTCCTGCAAGGTTTGCCGGACACCTATATGTCCACAGGAGTGCCGGTGCTCGCTTTCTGGGTGTTTCAGTTTGCGTTTGCGGATACCTGCTCGACGATCACATCGGGCGCGATGGTCGGACGTACCGGATTTATCGGAGATCTGATCTATAGCGTAGGAGTAACAGGATTTATCTATCCAATTATTGGCCACTGGGCATGGGGTCCAGATGGCTGGCTGGCCGTGATGACGCCGATCGCATTCCATGATTTTGCCGGATCAACCGTCGTTCATACAATCGGCGGTGCAATCTCGCTCACTGGAGCTTTGGTTCTGGGTCCTCGTCTTGGAAGAGTTTTTAAGCGCGACGGCGGCGGTCCGATGCCTCCTCATGACGTCATTCTTGGAGCTCTCGGCGGATTAATCCTCTGGTTCGGTTGGTACGGTTTCAATCCTGGCAGCACGTTGTCTGCACTCGATGCTGTAGGGATTGGCAGAGTGTCCTTCAATACTACCTTAGCCGCTTGCTCGGCTGGTCTAGCGACACTTTTCTATTCTTACTTCCGAACAACGAAATGGGATCTCGGATTGACCGTCAACGGATTTCTTGCGGGCCTTGTTGCAATTACATGCCCGTGTTACTGGGTTGATCCATGGGGCGCATTCATCCTCGGTATTGTTGCAGGTATCATTGTCGTCTGGGGTGTCGATCTCCTCGAATATTTAAGGATAGACGATCCCATCGGCGCGGTGCCGGTGCATATGATCGCCGGTATCTGGGGGACACTCTCGCTTGGTCTCTTTGCAGCCGGAAAATATGGCGCACCGACGCCAACGGGCGTCGATCTCAGCTCGGTCGTTACCGGACTTTTCTATGGCGGAGGTTGGGGTCAATTAAAGGCTCAGGCAATTGGAAGCGGGGCTGTTACCATTGCTACTCTCGTCGTCTCTTTCGTTCTGATGTACGCCGTCAAATTGACTGGCACGCTTCGAATATCGAAAGAAGGAGAGCTGGAAGGTCTTGACCTGCACGAGCACGGCGCTACGGCATATCCGGAATTTGTGACCACTCTCATTCCCAGGATTACACACCAGACGCGGGATCGAGACTGATGTTCCACTTCTAGGTTATTGCTTCACCCATACACCTAAACCCGCAGGTACCGAAGTTTGATATCTGCGGGTTTATTTCTTCCTGGACGCTGCGTTTGATCGGTCTTCAAAAATGAACTTTCCAGATTGTTTGGTATATTAAGGGTCGAAGTCAGAAAAGCCCTGATCAGTTGACGTCAAGTGTTTTTCAGATTTAGGAATCGCAACACAGAGATATTGCACCGATGATCTTTCTCCCTTTTATTATTCTTCTCCTGTCAATTGCCATCATTCCATTCATTAGCCGGACATGGTGGAATTCGAATTATCCGATTGTTTCATTAGGCCTGGCGCTGATTCCCGCCGTTTACTATTTTTTTATTCTCGATAACCCCGCGCGGATGCTCCTGGCTGGAATGCAATATCTCAGTTTCATCTCACTTATCGGATCACTGTTCGTCGTTGCCGGCGGCATTCATATCCGGATCAAGGGCAATTCGAGTCCGGCAGCAAATGTTTTTCTCCTTGCAGTCGGAGCGGTCGTCGCGAACATCCTTGGAACCACGGGTGCCTCCATGATAATGATCCGGCCGTTCTTGCGGGTCAACGGTTATCGTTTGAGAGGGTTTCACGTAGTGTTTTTTATCTTTGTGGTGAGCAACATGGGAGGAGCCCTCACGCCGATTGGAGATCCGCCGTTATTTCTCGGCTATTTGAGGGGAGTTCCCTTCCTGTGGATGATGGAGTACGTCTGGCATATTTGGCTTATCGCTCTCGGAATGGTTCTCGCCGTTTTTTTTGTGATAGACACGGTAAGTTTCAGGAAGTTCGAAGCCGGTCCGAAGCACGTGCCCGCGTCAGAGCTGCACGAGGAAGCAGAGGTAAGCGGGTTGCATAACATATTCTTTCTGGCGGTTATTCTGGCTGCGGTTTTCGCAGAGCATCCGCCGTTCTTGAGGGAAGCATTGATGATTGCTGCCGCGGCCGGATCTTATTTTACCACTCCGAAGTCCATCCACATAAAGAATGATTTTAACTTTTTCCCGATCAAAGAGGTGGCGATTCTCTTCATCGGAATATTTGCGACGATGGTACCTGCCCTTGACTGGCTTGAACTCAACGCGGTCTCGATAGGCATCACAAAAACGGGTCAGTTCTATTGGGGGACCGGAGTTCTCTCGAGCGTTCTTGACAATGCCCCGACGTATCTCACTTTCCTGAGTGCGTCGATCGGGCTTTTTGTGGACCACACAGTCATCGCTCAAGTCCAGCATCTTATTGCGGATCATGGGGCGGGGTTGGGAACGGTCGCAGTCAATTACTCCGGAGAAATACAAAGAACGTTTGCTGTGCTGTCAAGCAATCATCCGGAGCTTGTGGCGACCGGCACCGTTCCCGTCGCCGATATTCAGCTCGCCTATATCATCGCCAACCAGAGTGTCAATTTGAAAGCGATCTCCCTGGCGGCCGTTTTCTTTGGAGCTTGCACCTATATCGGGAATGGACCTAATTTCATGGTGAAGTCGATAGCAGAACAGACCGGCGCAGCGATGCCGTCGTTCTTTGGATATATCGTACGCTACGCCATTCCGGTGCTTCTGCCGACGTACGGTCTGATATGGTATCTGTTCTTCAGATCATAGGATTTCGGACAAGAAGCTATGCCGTGATATAACCAGCTTCCGCATGTGATATTGCTTCAAATGTGAATCACCGCAAAGAAAACACTTCATCGATAACCCAATTCAGAAGTCCTTTTTCCTATTACGAGAGCTTCTCCAGCTTATTCACTTCAACCGTCTGGATCGGCTTACTGGCAAGGAAGAGGATGGATTCAGATTGCCGTTGGCGATGAATCATGCTTCAAGAATTGAACTTCGGCTCTCAATACAAATTCCATCAAAAAAGTCTTGACAAAGCTCAAAATGTACCTTATATTTGTCAAGTATTTTTTGGAATTGGTTTAATAAGTAAGTATAAATCGGTTTTCAGACGCACTATAACGACGACAACGGACAATGGAACTAGACGATATTGATGTTACGATCCTTGAATTACTGCAGAAAGAGGGAAGGACGAGACGGAACGAGCTGGCAGAATTGGTCGGTCTTTCGCTGCCTGCCGCAAGCGAACGGCTCAGAAAGCTCGAAGAAGCGAACATTATCACTGGATATCATGCGAAGCTCAATAGCAAGCTCCTCGGGAAAGACATTACGGCCTTCGTTCTTGTTACGATTGACTCGTCCAAACATTTTGCTGCGTTCACAGAACATGTCAATGCGACAGATGATATCCTGGAGTGCCACGGGATCACGGGGGAAGGCACGCACCTCATAAAGGTGAGGACGGAAAACACAGAAAGTCTGGAGAAGCTTCTGGGTAAGGTGCAATCGTGGCTCGGCGTTTCAAAGACTGCCACGAGCATGGTGCTCTCCACCACTAAAGAAACGACTAAAGTAAAAGTGCATAAAACCAAATAGAACTCCTTGTACTCATTCAGTTCACACTATAATTAATTAAGAGGATTGTATGGCGAAAAAAAATGGAGGAAGCGCTACAGATAACGTCTTTAAGGTGATTAAGGACAACGGGGTGAAGATGGTGGATTTCAAATTCGTGGATTTCCCGGGACAGTGGCAGCACTTTACAGTGCCGGTAAGCGAGCTGTCGGAAGATGTGTTTGAAAGCGGTCTGGGATTTGATGGATCGAGCATCCGCGGATGGAAACACATCCACGAAAGCGATATGCTTATCATTCCGGATCCGGATACGGTGATTATGGATCCTTTTTGTGAAATCCCAACGCTGAGTTTGGTCTGTGATATCTTCGACCCTTTGACGAAGCAAAAATACGATCGCGACCCGCGGAATATTGCACAAAAAGCCGAAGCATATCTCAAGCAGACCGGCATTGCAGACACGGCATACTTTGGACCCGAGGCTGAGTTTTTTATACTCGACGATGTGCGATACGATTCGAACGAATTCTCGAGCTACTTCTTTCTCGATTCAGTCGAAGGAAAATGGAATAGTGGCCGCGCAGAGAATCCGAACTTAGGCTATAAGATTCGCCATAAGGAAGGATATTTCCCCGTTCCTCCGTCAGACTCGATCATGAATCTGCGCAACGAGATGACACAGAATCTCATTGGAGCGGGTCTGCATGTCGAAGCACAGCATCACGAAGTAGCGACCGCAGGCCAATCAGAGATCGATTTGCGTTATGCACCGCTCCTCAACGCGGCCGATGGATTGCTCCTCTTCAAGTATATCATCAAAAATACCGCGCGGAAACATGACAAGACAGTCACGTTTATGCCCAAGCCTATCTTTGGCGACAATGGCTCGGGAATGCACGTTCACCAAAGCCTCTGGAAGGCGGGCAAGCCGTTGTTCTTTGGTAACGGCTACGCCAACCTCAGCGACATGGCGCTTCATTACATCGCCGGTCTGCTGAAACATGCGCCGGCGCTCTGCGCTCTGACAAACCCGACGACAAACTCGTACAAACGACTCGTCCCCGGGTTCGAAGCTCCGGTCAATCTGGCGTACTCGCAACGAAACAGAAGCGCCTCGGTAAGGATCCCCGCCTACTCGCAGAACCCGAAAGCGAAACGCGTGGAATACCGAACTCCCGATCCGTCATGCAATCCGTACATTGCCTTTTCGGCTCTTCTCTTGGCCGGCCTGGACGGAGTTCTCAACAAGCTCGATCCGGGAGATCCGCTGGACAAAGATATCTACGATTTGAGCCCGGAAGAACTGAAGAACGTTCCATCGGCTCCGGGATCTCTCGACGAAGCACTGAAGGCGTTGGAACGAGATCACGACTTCCTGCTCAAGGGAGATGTCTTTACGGAGGATACGATTGACGCATGGATCGACTACAAGATGACGAAAGAGGTGAAGGTGATGGCGCTCCGGCCCCATCCGTATGAGTTCCACCTTTACTATGATTGCTGATCGTGCATCGCTTCAAACGTAAGAAAACCCTGCGGCGGGAAACACTGCCGCAGGGTTTTTCTTTTCCGCATTGCATCTAGAACTCGTTTTGTCTATTTTCATACAACTTCGAATGTTCAATAACTTTCGAGTTGTATGAATTTCTCCCGCCTTTCGTATTCGATAGACCGCCGGATCTGCTCGATCAGTCTTTCCCGACCTGAAAAAAGAAATGCGCTCGACGATCTCCTTGTCAATGAACTGACACAAGCCCTTGTGATGGCGTCCAAGGACTCGGCCGTGAAAGTCATCGTGATCAAAGGAGAAGGGAAGGCCTTCTGCGCCGGTGCGGACCTCGACTACCTTCAGAAGCTCTCCCGCTATGATTTCGCGCAGAACCTCGAGGATTCGAAGAACCTCATGAGGATGTTTCATCTTCTGTATACGATGCGCAAGCCGGTAATCGCTCAGGTACATGGGCCGGCAATTGCCGGCGGTTCGGGGCTGGCAACGGCATGCGATATCGTCGTCGCATCGGATCAATCGACCTTCGGCTACACAGAGGTTTCGCTCGGCTTTATTCCTGCCATCGTTCTCACATTTCTTGTCCGAAGAGTGGGAGAAGGGAGGGCGCGCGAGATCGTGCTCACCGGGAGAGTTCTAAGTGCGACGGAAGCTCATACGATCGGAATCGTGAACGAGGTCGTTCCTGCTTCGGAGTTGGAACAGAGGGTTCAGGGCATCGCGGAATCTCTGTGCAACAACGCCAGTGCGTCGTCGCTCGGACTCATTAAAGAAATGTTTTCGAAGATGGACGGCCTGAATTTTCCCGACCTTCTTGATTACGCCGCCAATATCAACGCCGCGATAAGAATGTCGGACGACTGCAAGAAGGGAATTGCTTCATTCCTGAAGAAGGAGAAGATTGAATGGTAAAAGGCCTGATGACGGACCACGTACTCGAAGCAGCGATTCGTACCGTGCCGGATTTCCCGAAAAAGGGGATCATGTTTCGCGACATTACGACTCTTCTGAAGGATCGTTCAGCTCTCCATCGTTCCATCGATTTGCTGTACCATCATTATAAAGAGCAGCGGATCGACAAAGTTGTGGGGATTGAGTCGCGCGGGTTCATCTGCGGCGCTGCTTTGGCAGACCGCCTAGGAGCAGGGTTCGTTCCGATCAGAAAGCCGGGGAAACTCCCGGCGGAAACAATCCGTCAGGAATACCAGCTTGAATACGGATCGGATGCAATCGAAATTCACCGGGATGCCATTGTGAAAGGCGAACGTGTGCTTCTTCACGACGACCTCCTTGCCACGGGCGGAACCATTCAGGCGGCATGCAAGCTCGTCGAAGAACTTGGGGGGAATATCGCGGGATTGTCGTTCCTGATTGAACTTTCTTTTCTTAAACCCCGTGCGCGTTTGGCGGGCTACGATATTTTTTCGCTCGTCACCTACGACAGCGAATAGTCGCGCGCATGTTGTCCAATTTCATTTTTCGGCGTTTTTATGAAGACGATCATCGAGCCGTTCAAAATCAAGTCGATTGAGCCGATCCGGTTTACGACTGTGGAGCAGCGAACGGAAATCCTCCGGGTCGCCGGCTACAACCCGTTCATGATCCGCGCGGAAGATGTCCTGATCGATCTGCTCACCGACAGCGGCACCTCGGCAATGAGCGCAAAGCAGTGGGCGGGAATCATGGACGGGGATGAATCGTACGCCGGAGCCAGAAGCTTCTTCCGGTTTGAAAAAGTGGTGAAGGATCTCACCGGCTACGCTTTTATCATCCCGACACACCAAGGGAGGGCTGCAGAGAAGATTCTGTTTTCAATTATGGGGGGCAAAGGGAAGTATATTCCGAACAATACGCACTTCGACACAACGCGTGCGAATGTAGAATTTTCTGGAGCGACGGCGGTAGACCTTCCGACAGAAGAGGGGACCCGTCCGGAGACGATTGCGGACTTCAAGGGGAACATGAACATCCCGGCGCTCGAAAAATTCATCCAGGAAAAAGGCGCCGCGAATATACCGTTATGCATGATCACCGTGACGAACAACTCGGGTGGAGGGCAGCCGGTTTCGATGCGCAATATCCGGGAGACGAAGGTCCTGCTGAAGAAACACGGAATTCCGTTGTTCCTCGACGCTTGCCGGTTTGCGGAGAACGCCTTCTTCATCAAAAAAAGGGAACCGGGCTACGCCGACAAGACTCCGAGAGAAATTGCGCATGAGATGTTCTCCTACGCGGATGGCTGCACCATGAGCGCAAAAAAAGATGCTATTGTCAACATGGGAGGGTTCCTGGCGCTCAATGACGATCACCTCGCCTCGAATGCGCGGAATCTCCTGATCGTGACTGAAGGGTTTCCGACATACGGCGGATTGGCGGGGCGGGATCTCGAAGCGATCGCGCAAGGCCTCGACGAAGTGCTCGACGAAAATTATTTAACGTACCGGCTTCGCTCCGTCGAGTACCTGGGAAACAAACTGACCGACATGGGGGTGCCGATTCTCCTTCCTCCGGGAGGACATGCAATCTACATCGACGCAAAACGGTTCCTGCCGAATATCCCTCCGGAACAATTTCCAGGGCAAGCCATTGTGTGCGAATTGTTCAGGGTCGGCGGGATCCGATCGGTCGAAATCGGCAGTGTTATGTTTGGCAGGTATGATGAGCAGCACCGATTTCTGCCGCCTCCGATGGAACTCGTCCGGCTCGCGATTCCGCGCAGAGTCTACACGCAAAGTCATATCGATTATGTTATCGAATGTGTCGAAGAGGCATATGCCCGCCGCGGCAAACTTCCCGGCTATGCAATAACGTACGAAGCTCCCCAACTCCGCCACTTCACGGCCCGATTCTCGCCTATCGAATAATATGCCGGATGAGCTGAACCATATTCCGAAGGCTTCCCCGCAAACTTCCTGAGATTGTCATCGACGCGTCTGCCGCAACAAGAAGCCATTCATTGGTCCCGGGTTAGTCGCCGCGATGAACTACTTTCGAATGATTCGTTGCAAACATCTCCAACTTTTTGTATCTTCTGATACCGGAGGTTAAACGCCGGCCCCTGGACGATTTTGAGATCAGGTTGGAGACGATGATTTATTGCTCCGTTTGTGCTCACGCGAACGACGATCTCGACAGCATATGTGCGTCCTGCGGCAGTTTTATTCAGGACCGTATACCCAATCTCGATTTTTTTGTCACTTTCTGGCTTTTAGTGGAATCACCAACAGACGCCTTTACCACAATCGTCCGGGCAGAGCATAAGAATTATGTCCTCGTGTTGATGTTTTTCCTCGGGATCGCTCTTGCCTTTTCGCTCTTGTGGGTGCGTCACGCGGGGAACGAGTTCGATAACCTGATTTATCTGATCCTGCTTGGATGCGTGCTCGGAGTGCTGCTCGCGTACCCATCCGGGATGAGTTCGGTCTGTGTGCTGCATCTTCTCGTGAAATTATTTGGAGGCAAGGGGAGCATACAGAACACTTATGCGGTGTTCGGCTGGGCCCTTATTCCTATTATGGCGACCGTGTGTATTGTGCTTCCGATTGAGCTTGCGTCGATAGGTTTGCGCCTCTTCTCGACAAACCCGTCTCCCTGGGATGTCAAGCCGATCGTCTATTTTGTTCTGCTGACGATTGACGCGATCGCTGTCATCTGGTCCGTCAATCTCGCAAGGGTGGGTTTGAGCATCGCCCATAAGATCTCTCCATGGCGATCTCTCGGAGCGGTGTGTCTCGTCTGGTTGGCGCTTAGCGGAGCCCTGTATAAGCTGTTTGCATCTTTCGTTATTTGACGCCGTATCGATGCATGGATCGGACAAAATTCGAAGACATTGCGGAAGAGGCATTCAATCATTTGCCGGCGCTCTTCAAAAAGAAGATTGAGAACGTCGAGATAGTTATTGAGGATGGTCCCCCGGCCTCGGCAAAGGGATCCATGCTGCTCGGACTCTATCACGGAGTTCCGTTGACAAAAAGGGGAACGTGGTACGGAATGTCGCCCGTTCTCCCGGACAGGATTTCGCTCTATCAGGATAATATTGAAAGCGTGTGCGGCTCGGAAGATGAGATTCGGAGAAAGATCTACGAAGTTTTGTGCCACGAGATCGGGCACTATTTTGGAATGAACGAAACGGAGATCCGCACCTCGATGAAATCATGGTAGCGGTGAGGCGCGGTCTTATCATACTACTAACACAGCAACAAAGCAACGAAAGGAAGGCTCGATGGCTAGAGTGATTTTGTCTATGCAGTACGAAATCGATGACAAGAAGCGAAATGATTTCCTAGCGACGGCGCAGCAGCTCAAGACTCACTACGTCTCAAATCCCAATATCTCGTACATCGTGTGCGAGCAGAAGGGAAAGAAGAATGCATTCGCCGAGATGTACATCGCTGTCTCCGAAGAAGCGTATACGCAGTTTAAGGAGAGTGAAGATCAGGAGGCCGATACGCTGAGCGAAAAACTCTCAACGTTCATGAAGGGCGGCAAAGCCAAATACGCCACGTACCTAGAGATCCTTTAAGGTCTGTTGTCGGTGCTTATCACAAGAGGAGATTCTGAACTCAGATGGCGATCCGTGATCCCATAGCAATTTTCCTGAAGGAACACGACACTGCGCTTGTGCAGCTGGAAATCTTACGGCGTACCGCGTTAGAGATTAGGAAGAACGGATATTCGGAGAAGGTTTTCCGTCAGCTGCTCAAAGCGACCGAATTTGTCGACGAGGAAGTCCGGGTCCATAACGGGAAAGAAGAAAAAGCGCTTTTTCCCGTCGTCGAAAAGTACGTCGACGGTCCGACGGCCGTTCTCCGCGAAGACCACGTGAAAATGGCGCGGATATACAAGAAGCTCCACTATAGCATCGAACTGTTACGCGGGAATCACGACGACAAGGTCGCTCGCGTTGAATTGGCGGAAGCTGCGGGGGCCATTGTCCAGCTCATGGTCAATCACATCCATAAAGAAAATCAAATCCTTTTTCCCCTCGTCAAAAGATTCCTCACCAAGGAAGAACTCCGCAAGGTCGCGCAGAAGATGATTTATCGCGCTGCAGAATGGCTCGCCTGTTTAGTTACACTCTATCGTGCTTAGTCGGTTTTTCTCATACAAATTCTCCGTCATCGCTGTGCGC
>CAYLMV010000123.1:0-10125 GCA_964384415.1 uncultured Chitinophagaceae bacterium
GATGATACTCGTACGTCAACGTTACTTCACTCAGTGTCGCTTTCGGGAAAGTTGCGCCTGTTGTGTACCCGAAAGGATCGTAATATACTTCACCGCGAAGGGCGAGGGAGCATTTGGGATCTAATGTGCATTTGCCGTAGATTGCTGCTCCCTTCCAAATCGCCAATGGACCATTCGGTCCTGCACTCTCCTGTCCATAATCCGCATTGAGCCCGAGAGAAAGCATGTCGTTGACTGTCTGTGTGACGATAAAATCGGCGACATCTTTCTTACCGTACGGGGTATTATATGCGCGTTCAAAGCCATCCATACCGTTAAAAATAATGTCGGTAGAGGGCGTCACAGCGTAATTCAACATCAGGCCAAGCGAATGGGATCGGTTGTTGTCGATGTATGAATTCCAGCCGTTGACAAAATGGACGGCCGCTGAGAATGTGCTGGAAAAAGTATATGATGCCCGGGCGCCCGTGTGATAGTATGGAATTGCGTACTCGAAAAGGAATGACCTACTGTAATTCCAATTGTCTTTAGACTCGATGACTTCAAATCCCATATGCGTAACAAACTTCCCGACGTCGACCGTTAGTCCCGATCCGACCGGTACGACAGCGGTCAAATATGCCTGCTGAAGAATACTTAATGTATTGTAGGGAGTCGTTCCGTACGGGGCTATCCCCTGTACCAGATCGTTCGTGGGTCCGAAATCGAGATCCATCCGGAACCCTACCGGGGAGGCCTGTTTCTGAATCACAAGTTCCGCGAGACTGAACGAAAACTGGTTCTCATAGATGTCGAAATTTCTCAACTGATTCGTTGAGGTTGAAGGGCTGTTAAAGTTCTTGCTGTAATATGCGTCGACAAAGCCGCTCCAGGTAATCGGCGTTGGGGCCGGTGCGGCAGCGGCAGAATCCGCCGCGTATGAGACACCCGCACTCAAGACGAGGGCGGTCATGATCAGATAGAGCACTTTCATAAGCGATTCCTTTTTCGATGTGAGTGAGTATAGTCGGCTGTTATGAATTCCAGCAGCACTGGCAGTCATCAGAGCGCATCCTCCCCCACTTCTTCAGTCCGGATTCGGAGTACTTCTTCAACCGGGATCACAAATATTTTCCCGTCACCGACACTGCCTGTTTTCGATGATTTGACGATAAGAGAGACGACCTGATCGAGCATGCTATCACTTACCACGACCTCGAGTTTGATTTTTGGCAGAAAGTCAACTTTGTATTCCGACCCGCGATACACTTCAGTATGACCTTGCTGCCGTCCCACTCCCTTTACCTCTGAGATCGTAAGACCGTGGACACCGCTCTCTTGCAGCGCTTCCCGGACTTCATCCAATTTATGCGGCCTGAGAATGGCCTCGATTTTTTTCATTGCTTTACGATGTGAGATATTACGATGATTTTATTACTGCAAATCCTTCTGGTTTTCATGTCATAGGCATCTCCCAGTCACGTTAGGGAACCAGTGAGCATCGGTACACCTGCGGCGCCGCAGACGGGTGCCACGGACGAATCCGTCGCCCTCCTTGCATTATGCGCCGCTGAATGCTGTTCTTGATCGGAGAATTCTGCCGATACAGACAACCGTATCGTCACATAATAATATAATGTACTAATTCGCTTTGTCAAGTACTTTTTAATGTTTTTTGATGTATTGCCTTATTTAGTTAGGTGCTGCACCTTTTACACGATCTATGGAGCAGATTTATGAAACCGGCCAAGCTTCTTCTGTAAAAATGGACGGAGCTGTGGCGGTATGCAGAAAACGAGAAGTGTCAACGCCGAACCCGAGGTAATTGTGAAGCGGGATGCAGAGAGTGAGACACGAAGGATTGGGAGAGATCCGCCGTTCTTGCGCGGAAGGATATTGCAGTAACTCTATTTCATGAGGGCGCTTCTTCTGAGTGCATGAACTGCAGATGGGATACGAGGGGATCTAAAGATGGAGGTCCCGGCCACCAGAACATCCGAACCGGCTTCCACCAAAGCCGAAGCATTTGTCGAATCGATCCCCCCATCAACTTCGATGAGGGCCTTGAGCCTCCTGGAGGTGAGACTAGCACTCAGTTCTCGAATTCTCGACAGGCTTTCAGGCATGAACATCTGACCACCAAATCCTGGTTGGACCGACATCACCAGAACCAAATCTACATGCGGCAAAATGTCATCGAGAGACGAAAGAGGTGTATCGGGCTTCAGGCTAACTCCGGGCTTCATGCCCAACTCCCGAATGGATGCGATGGTCTGCCGGAGATTGCGACACGCTTCGACGTGCACCGTCAGGTGGTTCGAACCTGCCTTCTGGAAAACTTCCAAAAAGGAATCAGGGTTCTCAATCATGAGGTGAGTGTCCAACGGCAATCGAGTCAACCTTCTGACCGTTTTCACAATGAACGGTCCGAAACTGATGTTTGGAACAAAATGCCCATCCATAATGTCAAGGTGTATAAAGTCGGCACCCCCTTTTTCCGCCGCTCGTACATCTTTCCCCAATCTGCTGAAATCGGCCGCGAGTATTGACGGAGCAATGAGTGTGTGTTTTCTTTTCCGCATTTGAATCGCTAATCTCGAGATTGAGTCACGTGAATGCAAATACCTATCTTTGGCCAAATTGAATGATCAGGCCGCCACAAACAATCACTGCCATTCCGATCCAGGTAGAGGCCGAAACGCTTTCTTTGAGAAATACCCGGCTGACGACTATCGTGATCACGGCGAAGAATGAAACGTAGACGCCCAGAAGCCTGGAAAAATCCCATTTCACGGAATTGACGACTAGGCCGTAGCACCCAAGCATGATGAAGCCCGCAGCGATGAGCAGCAATCCGGAACTACGCAGTCCCTTCCGGATCACGGCATCTCCTCCAATCTCCAAGACGGCTGCCATCACAAAGATAGACCAGGACATGACGTTGTTCATATGAAGTCTTCCAGGAAATTCTTCTGCATTTCAATGTTCGCGAATAATTCCTTTTTTCTCGGGTGTTTGCGCTACGAAGAGGTCGATAGCCTTCCCATAGCTTACGACATCATTCATGCGCGGCAACTGGTCTATCACCGTATTCGGGAGCAGATCGGCGTTCGGCTGAAAAGAGACGTTTCCGATCTTGAATCCCTTTTGCGTCAGAATCTTCTGCGCGTCGCTCAATGTCTTCCCAATGACGCTCGGCACGAGCAGACTGTCCATCGACTGACCGGTACTCTGCGTCACTCCAATGTACGACCCTCGCTTGATTTTTGCGCCGGCGGCGAGATCCTGGGAGACGATCGTCCCTTCCGGAAACTCGTTGGAGAGCTCGCGCTTGACGCCTCCGAGTTTCAAACCCGCCCTGTCCAAGGCGAACTTGCTATCCCGCATCGACCGTCCCTTCAGGTCCGGGACAACTGCGAGCTGCTCCCCTCCGCTGATCGTCAGGTAAATGCGGCGATTTGGTTTCACAACCTGCTGCGGGCCCGGGTTCTGGGCAACAACAGTTCCCTCCGGATAATCTTTGTCAGGCCTTACTTCACCCCGTCGCGGCATCAAACTGAGCGAGTCCAGCACCCGGATTGCGTCAGCTTCCTGCATTCCAACAACGTCCGGGACCGTGAGCGTCCCGCCGTGATTGACGTACCATGGAAGAATGATGTTATCAAGCAGAAGAACTATCGCCATGATAATACCGAGCGCCCAGAGAACGATTCTTGTGACTTTTGATCGAAGGATGTTTTCCATAGTCATGCGTTAATAAGAATAGGAGCAAATGGGAGACTGCAAACCTCAGTCGTTCCGAAGCAACGATTCAATATATTTCCCTACCAGGTCAAATTCCAGATTTACTTTCGACCCTGCCTTGTATTGGCCGAAGACGGTATTCACGAACGTATACGGGATAATTGCCACTTCAAAACTGTCCTTCTTCAGGCCGGCGACAGTCAGACTGACTCCATCCACCGAAATCGATCCGACAGGAATCAGATATTTCCGAAATCTTGCAGGAAAGCCAATCGTGAACATCCAGCTTGCCTGAAGTGTCTTTCGTTTGAGCACCGCTCCTGTTGCGTCGACATGTCCCTGAACCAGATGGCCGCCTAAACGCTGTGCCAGTGAAACTGGACGTTCGAGATTCACGGAGCTTCCGGCCCGAAGCAGACCAAGACTGGTTTTTTTCAAGGTCTCTTTCACTGCCTCGACCTCAAACGATCCCTTCTTCCGGCCAACGACAGTCAGACACGTACCGTTGACTGCTATGCTGTTATCGACACCAAGACCGGAGAGAACTCTCTTTGCTGCAATCTCGAACTGCAGGCCGTCGCCGTGCTTGCGCAGGGATTTGACCCGGCCTACTTCTTCAACTATTCCTGTGAACATATTCAGCGCGCCTCGTAGTCATAGATGATCTTCGAAATTTTTGCAATGGAGGTAATCCCGCTCCTCGCATCGTACAGGTCGCTGGAAAGGACGACCAGAACATACTTACGCCCATCGGGGAGGTAGACAATACCGGAATCGTGCTGGATTCCTTCGCTGCTCCCTGTCTTATGGGCTACCTTAACGTCTCTCGGCAATTGAGCAGGAATCATCGAATTAAACTTCTGCTCAAGCAGGATCTGCAGCATTGTCGACGAAGCCTTTCTGCTCACTGCTCTTCTGAGCGCAAGCTGCTCGAACATCACCGCTAGCGATCTCGCTGTAACGGTATTGTTCCTGCCCAACTCGTACGCTCTGGTGTCTTGGACCCCACGGATCACGCGAACTTCGCCCGCCCCCATCTTTACCATGGTCCTGCGGACGTTGCGGGGTCCCACCAAATTAATGAGAAGGTCAGCCGCCAGGTTGCTGCTCACTGTTATCATGTCATCAACGAGTTTGCGGATCGTAACCTTCGAGCCCAGCAGAGAATAAAGGCTGTCGTCGCTGTCGCTCGCCCGATCAAGCGAGTACGGGCTTCCGTCGACGAGACTCAAAAAGCGATTGACAACCTCAAGCGAATCCTCGAGACGGAATTTCCCGGTACGCACTTGATTAAACACCTCGATCATCACCGCTGTTTTTATCGTGCTGGCTGCGTGAAACCGCCTGTCTGCATTCCGGTAGAACGACTTTCCGGAACGCAGATCTTTGAAGGCAATGGCGAAATTGCCGTGCACGTTGGCGATGACGGAATCAATCGATCTCCCTAACTCGGCTCCCGGAAGAGCTGGGGGATAGCCGAAAGAACTTGTCGCCAGAAAAACGAGGAGCACGCATGCTTTCACGTCAGCCTCTCGCACGGGATTTCAACCGGCCTTCGACGAGCGTGTCGCCGCCGAGGCGGAGCTTCTTCTTGTTGCGGAGGACAAACGGGCGAACGGATTTTCCAAATGACGGAAGGCCGTCCCCGAACTTTTTCCGCGCAGTAAACAGATATACTCTGTCCACAGCGCCCTCCTTCAGGAAGAGATGATGCGTTGCGGGCCCGCCTTCGATAAGTACCGAAGCAATGCCCCTGATCCCGAGCTCTTTGAGGATTTTGTTCACCGGAATTGCCCCGCCTTTGGCTTTCATTAACACGACTTCGACACCCCGTTTCTCAACTTTCCTGATCCTTGCTGCCTGCTTGCGATCGGAAAACAGAATCGTACGATTTCTCTCCCGGTCGTTGAAAACGTGAGAGGTAATCGGTGCACGGAATTTCCCGTCTAGAATGATTCGGCGAGGATCCCTTCCCTCCACATGGCGGACATTCAACCTGGGGTTGTCTGCAATAATCGTCCCCGCTCCGACGAGTACTCCGTCATATTCCGACCGAAGCGCATGGACCATCGTGCGCGATCGCTTCGTCGTGATCCATCGCGAGGTGCCATCGGGCCTTGCAGCGAAGCCGTCGCTCGTCTGGGCTGCTTTGAGCGCCACAAATGGAATCCCCGTCGTGATGAACTTTGAGAATTTCTCATTCAATCTCTCTGCCTCCTCTGCCATCACGCCCACCTCAATTTCTACACCGCGCGAACGAAGAGACCGGAATCCCCGTCCTGAGACAAGCGGATTAGGATCTTTCATAGCACACACGACTCTCGTTATGCCATGCGCCGTGATGGCATCAACACACGGAGGCGTTTTCCCATGGTGAGAGCAAGGCTCCAGGTTCACATACAGAGTTGCGCCGGATATGTTCATGCGCTTCTTCAGAGCATTCCGGATTGCGTTCACTTCGGCATGCGGGCCGCCGAATCGCTCGTGAAATCCCTTTCCAACGACCTTCCCGTTCAAGACAACGATCGCGCCAACAAGCGGGTTGGGGCTTACATATCCGGCACCCTTCCTTGCGAGCCGGAGGCACTCGGCCATCAATCGTTCATCGGCGGTTTGATTCATAGACAGCTATTGCCACAAAAAAAAGAGACACCACAGACGCTCCACACACAGCTCCGTGATGCCTTCAATCCGTTTTCTGTTTCACTACTTGAAATGGATTTCCTTTCTCTTCGCCGCCGACTGGTAAATTGCATCAACAATTTTCATCCGCTGGACGGCCTCATCGACCGTCGAGATGACAGAGTGCATGCCCCGAACGGTTCCGATGAAGTGCTTCAATTCGTTTTCAAATGAGCGCCGAAAAAGGTTCTGCGTATCGTCGGTCTTGGTCGGCGTCACATTCACGATATTTCCGTGCATCTCGCGGTGGATTTTCAGAGGGTTAAGCTTCGCGCTCCCCTTTTCGCCGTAGATATTGCAATAGAACAACTCGTTTTCGATATAGAAGCTCCAGCTCACTTCGATGGTAATCGTCGCGCCGTTCTTCATGAAGAGAAAGACGGCGGCGGAGTCTTCAACACCCGGTGTCGCGTGGGAGTAATTCGATGCGTTCACGCGCAGGACTTCGGGATATCCCGTCATCCACAATGCGAGGTCGAGCATGACAATGCCGAGATCGAGGAAGACCCCGCCGCCGGATTTGTCCTTGTGGCCCATCCATGAACTGTGGTCCGTCAGTTTCTTGAGCCACCCGGCTTTGACATAAAAAATCTTCCCGAGGTCCTCATTTTCGATAAAGCTTCGGAGGATCATCGTGTCGGGCCGGAAGCGATTGTTCATGCCGACCATGACTTTTTTCTTTGCTTTCTTCGCCGCCTCCGCGATCGCAATGGCCTCGGCATATTTTCGTGCTATCGGCTTTTCGACAAAAATGTCTTTCTTGGCTTCGAGACATGCGATCGAAAGATCCTTATGCGCATTCGTCGTAGCGCAGATGTCCACCGCGTCAAGCTCTTCCGCGGCAAGCATCTCCTGCACATCCGAGTAGTACCGCTTGATGCCGTACTTTTCCGCTAAAGCGCGCGCACGCGACTTGTCTTTGTCGCAGACACACGTGACGAGCGCATCGGGAATTTTAGAGAGAATGGGTAGGTGAAAAACCTGAGCGATCCAACCTAATCCAACGATACCGATTTTAGCTTTGTCCATTGTCGGCCGTTTGCTGACACCTTGAGTGCTTAGAGTGCCCGGCGCTCCGTAGTTCTGAGCCGGGAAGGATGCATTTCGCAGAAAGTC
Organism: uncultured Chitinophagaceae bacterium; assembly: GCA_964384415.1. GTDB lineage: Bacteria > Bacteroidota > Ignavibacteria > UBA10030 > UBA8401 > JAGVPT01. The sequence goes on from CAYLMV010000123.1 coordinate 7,522, forward strand.
CGGACCACGCCTGCAATTCCATTCGGATCGAGTTTTACCAGCTGCTGCAGTTCTGCCGGCGAGCCATGTTCGATGAATTCATCGGGTATGCCGTGCACCTGAACACTGACATCCCTGTGGTTCATTGTCGAGATAGCTTCCAAGACTGCTGCGCCAAATCCGCCATACGTCGTATTTTCTTCCACCGTAACCACACGGTCAAATTTTTCCAGAACCTGCTCGACTAGTTTCATGTCGATGGGCTTTGCGAAGCGCATATTGACAACCTCGGCGAGAATCCCTTCCTTTGCCAGGATATCTGCCGCCGCAAGGCAATTATGTACAACTGTCCCGAGACTCAGTATCGCCACATCGTTGCCGGTCCTGAGAACCTCGCCTTTCCCGATTTCGATCTTCTCATATCCTTTCTTCAGCGCAACGCCAAGTGCGTTTCCCCTGGGGTATCGCATGGCAATCGGTCCTCCGCGGTATTCGACGGCGGTAAAAAGCATATCGCGGAGTTCACTCTCATCCTTAGGCGCCATGATGACCATTCCCGGAACGCACCGCAGATACGACAGGTCGAAGTCGCCATGATGAGTCGGCCCGTCAGCGCCGACAAGTCCCCCGCGGTCAAGCACAAAGACCACATGCAGATTCTGAAGCGCGACGTCGTGAACAATCTGGTCAAAGGCCCGCTGCAAAAACGTCGAGTAAATCGCCGTGACGGGAATGTAACCCTCGGTAGCCAAACCTGCTGCAAAAGTCACCGCATGCTGTTCGGCAATGCCGACGTCAAAGAATCTATCCGGCATCGCTTTTTGAAGGGCTGTCAAACCGGTGCCGTCAGGCATTGCGGCGGTGATGCCGACTACTTTTGGATTTTGTTTGCAGATGTCGACGAGCGCTTCGCCAAAAATATTTGTAAAGGCCGGCGGGGCATTAGGGACTTTCGGCGAGATCCCCGTCACTTTGTCGAATGGAGTCACTCCATGTAATCGAGTTGCCTCTCTTTCCGCCGGACCGTACCCCTTCCCTTTTTCCGTTATCGCGTGGATGAGGATAGGGCCTTTGAGGTTCTTCACGTGACGCAAGATTTCGACCAGTTTCACTACGTTGTGGCCGTTGAACGGCCCAAAATATCTGAACCCGAGCGCCTCGAAAAGCATCCCCGGAGTGATGACGGCTTTTAATCCCTTCTCGACGTTTTGCGCCACCGAGCGCAGCCGGTCGCCGAAGGTATCGAGCTTTCCGGTCAGGTCCCAAACGTTGGCTTTGAATTTGTTGTAGCTCGGGTGGGTCAGGACCTCGGCGAAATAGTCGTGGAAAGACCAGAGGTTGGGGGCGACGGAAGAAAGCGATACCATGCGGTTGTCGTTGAGTACGACAATCATGTCTTTCTTGAGCAACCCGGCGTTGTTCATCGCCTCGTACGCCATTCCGCCGGTCAGCGACCCATCGCCGACGACGGCAACCACCTTGAAGTTCTCGTGATTGAAGTCCCGTGCTGTCGCGATGCCGAGCGCGGCAGATATGGCCGTGCTGGCATGACCGGCCCCGAACGTATCATACTCGCTCTCGTCTCTTCGCAGGAATCCGCTGATGCCGTGCAATTGCCGGATGGTATGAAACCGGCCCTTCCGGCCCGTGAGGATCTTGTGCGGATAGGCCTGATGGCCGACGTCCCATATTAATTTATCTTTTGGCGTGTCGAAGACGTAATGCAAGGCAACGGAAAGCTCGACGGCCCCTAGGCCGGCCCCAAGATGTCCGCCGGTCCTGGAAACGGAGTCGACCAAAAACTCACGGATTTCCTTTGAGACAGCGCGGAGGTCTTTTACTTCCAGCTTGCGTAAATCGGGGGGGGTGTTAATGTGGTCAAGAAAATGCGTCGACAGGTCAGGAGCTAAATTCTCATTCATTCGAAATCCACCAGTTCAATCTTGTTGCTCGTATCTTTGTTAAGCTTTTTGATTTTTAGCTCTGCCTTCGACAGCGTCGCCATGCATTCCTTCGACAATTCGATTCCTTCTTCGTACAAGGCGATCGCGTTCTCGAGGGGCACATCTCCCTGCTCAAGAGAATCTACGATCTTCTCCAATCGCGTTAGCGATTGCTCGAACGTTCGTTTGGCCGGATCTTTCTTGGCAGAAGCCATATTCAACTTTTCTCTTTCTTCACCGAAGTCACGATGGATTCTGCTGTTCCGTCGTGAAACCTGATTGAGATGCTTTCATTTCCCGACAAGAGAGAAGCTGCCGGAATAATCTTCTCGTCCCGATAGACGATTGAAAATCCCCGCTTCAATGTCAGTTTCGGGTCGACAGATTCAGTCCGTTTTGCCAGCGATTCTGTCCGCTGCCGGAGAAGTCCCATCCGGTGCTCGAGCATCTGACGCAGCCGCCGATCCAGTTCGTCAACGGTCTGGCTTCGCTCGCGAATCATATCCAGGGGACGATTCAACGAGTAACTGCGAAGCAGAGATTGAACCTTGTCTTTGTCCGACTGAAATCGTGCAAGCATCAAGTTACCGATAGTATAGGAAAAACTACGCAGAATATCAATAATTTCGACCCTGTCCCGGACAATCAACTCGGCTGCCGCGGAAGGCGTCGGCGCCCGTAA
>CAYLMV010000124.1:0-10089 GCA_964384415.1 uncultured Chitinophagaceae bacterium
AAGGTTAGTCCATGATCTTCCGCAGAAACGCCGGCTTGTCGGTTTCGTCGCGGTCGCTCATCGGCTGTGCAAAACGCGACTCGGTAGCCTGCATTGTTTGTGTCGGAAGCTGAAAGCCTTTGCGGATGTACGCCGGCTCATCCATTTTCTTGAGATCCTGAACGCCGGTTGGAATATGATCGAGCACGCGAACATTTTTCGCCGGGCGGGCTGTCGTCGAAGCTTTTCGGTTGAACCCTGTTGCAATGACGGTGACCATCAGTTCCTCCGTCATGGATTCATCGATCACAGCTCCGAGAATAACATTCGCATCGTCTCCGGCTGCTTCATGAATGATGCTTGTCGCTTCGTCAACTTCAACCAGAGAAAGGTTCTTCCCTCCGGTGATATTGACCAGAACGCCTTGCGCGCCGGAAATTGACACTCCTTCGAGAAGCGGGCTGGAGATCGCAGCATTTGCCGCCTCTGTAGCGCGGTTCTCGCCGGTTGCGACGCCCGATCCCATCAACGCATCTCCCATCTCTCTCATGATCGTGCGGACGTCCGCGAAATCGAGATTGATCAATCCGGGAACGGTGATGAGCTCCGAGATTCCGCGCGTCGCATTGTGCAGCACTCGGTTGCAGATTTCGAATGCTTCTTCAAGCGGCGTGGTCTTCTCAACAATCGAGAGGAGCTTCTGGTTCGGAATAACGATGAGCGTGTCGACCTGTTTCTTCAATTCCTCGAGGCCGTATTCCGCCTGCATCAGCCGTTTCTTTCCTTCGCAGTTGAACGGTTTCGTCACGATACCCACGACAAGTGCGCCGAGACTTTTTGCGACATTCGCAACAACGGGACCGGCGCCGGTCCCCGTGCCGCCTCCCATGCCTGCGGTGATAAAAACCATGTCGCTGCCGGCAAGGGCGCGGGCGATCTCCTCGCGGTCTTCCTCTGCCGCCCGATGGCCGATGTTCGGATCCGCGCCCGCTCCGAGACCGCGGGTGAGATTCTTCCCGATTTGAATCTTGTTCGGGGCATTGGTCCGCTCGAGGGCCTGCGTATCCGTGTTGATACAGAAAAAGTCTACTCCGCTAAGCCCTTTGTCGATCATGCTGACGATCGCGTTGCTCCCGCCGCCGCCAACTCCCACTACGCGGATCTTTGCACCGCCGTCCCTGGGGTTGTCAAGTTCTATCATTGCTACTCCTTTATGGTTGGTGAGTGAGTTGTGTGTGATATCAATAATTTTGGATTTTCGTTTTCACAAGGCTGTATCAGTTATCAGTAAACAGTAATCAGTAATCAACTCTATGCTTGTGTTTACTGTTTACTGATTACTGATAACTGTATCAAAGTTCGTCAAACCATCCCTTCATCCTTTTGAATATTGTCGGAAACTTTCCATCCATCTTCGTCTTTGTAATGTCCTCAATGTTCGGGCGCTGGCGGTGTTTGATCGCGTGATACACCAGCCCGACTCCGGTCGCGTACATCGGATTTTCAATTTCTCGTACCAGGCCTCCGCGGAATCCCTGCGGAATCCCGATCTTCACCGGCATTCCCAAGACCTCGCGCGCCAAATCGGCGGTGCCTTTGATGAGCGATCCGCCTCCCGTCAGGACGACTCCTGCCGAAAGATGCTTCTGATAGCCGGAGCGTTTGATTTCCATTGCCGCAATTTCCAGGATCTCCTCCATGCGCGGTTGGATGATCTGGCAGAGAAGCCGCTTGTCGATGTCCAGCGGCGGACGGCCGCCGATGCCGGGAACGGTAATGGGCTCATTGTCCATAATGGAGGGCAAGTGTGCATGGCCGTGAGTGATTTTCAATTGTTCCGCCTGGTCCGATAGAATTCCTAAACCGCGCCGGATATCGTCGGTAACTTTCTTTCCGGCGATGCCGATCACGGCGGTGTGGCGAATCGTTCTGTCTTCGAATACAGCAAGGTCCGTCGTGCCGCCGCCGATATCCACAAGCGCAACGCCGACTTCTTTTTCTTCTTTGTCCAACACAGCGTCACTCGACGCGATAGGTTCGAGCACGATGTCACTCACAGAAACGCCCGCACGCTGCACACATTTGAGAATGTTCTGCGCCGCAGAGACAAGTCCCGTAATGATGTGAACGTTTGCCTCCATCCGAACTCCGGACATACCGACGGGATCGAACACGCCGTCCTGGCCGTCCACGATAAACTCCTGCGGGATTACATGAATGATTTTTCTGTCGGACGGCAGCGCTACTTTTTTTGTGTCTTCGATAAGGCGGTCGACGTCCGCCTGGGTAATTTCCTGCTCCGGACCGCTGATGGCGATGACACCGCGGCTCTGAAAACTCTGCACGTGGTCCCCGGCGATACCCGCCACGACGGTTTGTATTTTTGCCCCCGATTGAAGCTCGGCCTCACGAATGGCTGCCTGGATGGAGGCGATAGTTTTCTCAATGTGCGTGATAACGCCGCGGGTCAGTCCTTCGGATTTGGCTTTTCCAATGCCCAGGATGTTCACTTCGCCGTTTTCACTCAGCGACGCGACGATGGCGCATACTTTTGTCGTCCCGATGTCCAGGCCTACATAGATATTTTCCATACTGCTTCCTTATTCTTCGAAGAAGCCCTTCGTCTTACGAGGACTTTTTCACTGTTTGTGGATCGACGGACCGGGAAGAGACAACCACCTGGTCATCGAATCGAACGTCGATGTACCGAATACCCTGAGCGTCCCCTTCTGTAATAAACTTCTTCCAGAACGCATCAAGTTTGACCATTTTCTTCACTGCATCGCCGCGGCCGAAAAGAATCGGAACTCCCGTGTCCGCAGAGTAGAGCACCATGTCATGCCCCGTGTGAATCCTCACCTCGGAGATCATGTGAAACAGTTCGTTGCTTACTTTTTGAGCCGCCGCAAGAACTTCGATGGCTCCTAACACGTCGGGTTGCGGTGCGCGCTGGCCGACCGCGACTGCCCCGAGTGAATCAACGCCGCTGATGATCGGCAAATCAAACATCGACTGCGAAGATGAATGAGGCATCACGTATCCTTCATCGTCAACGGAGAGCATTTCGCCTCCGCCGGAACCCAGGAGCAGGGCAATCGGCGTCCGCTCAACAACGGCAATCATGATCACGCCGGGCGCATCGCGAGTGACGGCGACGTTTTTCACAAAATGATTTTTTTCGATGTTGGATTGGATCCCGCTCAAATCGACATCATACATTTTCGTCCTCAACGAAATCTGCGAGAGTTTCACGATTTCATCCTTTGTGAGGATACGCTCGCCTTCAACAATAATCCCGCTGACTGTCAGGTGGTCTTTCCATTGCATCGTCCCCAGCCAGAGAATCACGGCAACAAGCGAGAGACAAGAGAACGCCAGGTAGACTCTCTTTCCGTGGTGGCGCTCTGCGTGCCGCTCAACATTCTCGTTTTCATTCATGAGGCCACCTCCGCAAGAACATCCTCCTGAAATCCGACTAGTTTCACTTCAAGTTCTAATTTGATGCCGCTCTGTTCCAGCACTTTTTTCCGCGCAAGTTTGACCAATCCTAGAACATCGTTCGCCGTCGCATGGCCATGGTTCACAATAAAATTGCCGTGCCTCTCTGATATCTCCGCACCCCCGATCCTGGTTCCCTTCAATCCAGCCTGTTCGACTAACTTCGCCGCGTGCGTCCCCTCGGGGTTCTTGAACATGCTCCCCGAATTCGGCAGGTTGAGCGGCTGCGTCTGATTTCGTTTCAACAAAAGCTCTCTCCGCCGCTTCAGCAATTCAGCCAGCTTTCCCTCCGGCAGGAGAAACGAGGCGTTGAGCACCACGTCCCGCGCAAAGCCCGACTTGCGGTACGAGAAACCGCCGTCGGCTTTTTTGACTTTTTGGATTGTATCGTCGCGGTATATTTCCACCTCAACGAGAAAATTGGAGATTTCGCCGCCGTATGCGCCGGCATTCATGATCACTGCTCCGCCGATCGTCCCCGGTATTCCTGCGAGCATCTCAACTCCGGACTTCTCGTGCTGTATGCAAAAATCGACAAACTTGCTGAGCCGAACGCCCGAATCTGCAACGACCATTTCGCGATCCAGACAGACGTTTCCCATTCCTACTTCCAGGTTAATCGCTGCGCCCCGAAATCCGTCGTCGCTGATCAAAAGATTGGATCCCTTTCCGATCACCATGAACTTGTAATCAAATTTTTTAAAGAAGCGGACAACTTCGATCAGGTCAAATTTGTCGACTGGCTCCAGGTAGAAATCCGCCGGACCTCCAATCCGAAACGATGTATATTTGGAAAGGGGTTCGCCCACCGCGACGTGACCGCGGAATACCTTTCGTATGTCTTCGAGTGACACCATTGTGTCAAGTATGAATTAAGAATTATGAATTATGAACGTTGGCGTTAAGTGTTCTCCTATTTTCACAATTCTTAATTCTTCCTTCCTAATTGCTTCAAGAACTCTTCTCCGTACTTCCAGATGTCTCCCGCGCCCATGGTGATGACGATATCGCCGGGGCGGGTAATTTTTTTCAAATACTCGGGAATCTGCTTTTTATCCTGAATATAGTGCACGTCTTTGTGGCCGAACTGTTTCGCGGCGTTCGTGATAAGTTCGCCGGTGACGCCCTGGATCGGCTCTTCGCGCGCAGGATAAACATCGGTCACAATAAGGACGTCCGCGAGCAAAAATGCCTTGCCAAATTCTTCGTAGAAATCACGCGTCCTTGAGTAAAGATGGGGCTGGAAAACGCAGACAACTCTCCTTCGCCATCCCGATTTCACGCCGGACAATGTTGCTTTCGACTCTGTTGGATGATGAGCGTAGTCGTCGTAGACCGAAATTCCGCCGACTTCTCCCTTTTTCTCCCAGCGGCGGTACACTCCCGTGAATTTCTCGATACCGGCCTTCACTTTCGAAAAAGGAATCCCAAGCTGCAGACCCACCGCAATGGCAGCGAGGGCATTCTGGACGTTATGTTTGCCCGGAATCTGGAGTACCACCTGACCGAGGTCTTCGGAGTTTCGGACGACGTTGAACGTACTCCTGTTTTCTTTGTGAACGATGTCGATCGCTTGAATGTCCGCCTGCGGCGTCAGGCCGTATGTCATCAGCTTCTTCTTGCTGAGGTGGGGCATGATATCCTGCAAGGCCGGCTCATCAAGGCACAGAACGATGAATCCGTAGAAGGGCACTTTCGTCGCAAATTGAATGAACGCCGATTTGATATCCTCGAGATCGCGGTAGCAATCGAGGTGGTCTGTTTCAAGCGTCGTCAGCACCGCGATTGTCGGCGTGATCGAAAGAAACGATCGGTCAAACTCGTCCGCCTCGACGACGATGAAATCACCTTTGCCGAGACGCGCGTTCGTCCCGCCGAGTCCGCTGAGCTTCCCGCCGACAATGACCGTCGGATCAAAACCGCCTTCCATCAGAACCAGGCTTACCATAGACGTCGTGGTCGTCTTTCCGTGCGTCCCCGCGATCCCGATCCCGTATTTGAGGCGCATCACTTCGGCCAGCATCTCGGCGCGACGCACGGTCGGAATTTTTCGCCGCTGGGCTTCGATTACCTCAGGATTCTCTGCCACCACGGCCGATGAATACACAAGCGTGTCGACATCATCCGCAACGTTCTCTGCTTTGTGCCCTTCATAAATGACCGCACCGAGCGATTGAAGTCGTTCCGTCACTTCACTGAGCGCTTTGTCGGACCCGCTCACCGTGAAGCCCTGATCCATCAGCACTTCAGCGATGCCGCTCATCCCAATTCCGCCGATTCCAACAAAATGAATTTTCTTGATTGAACTGAACATTTTTGAGTTCTACGTCTTACGTTTTGAGTTCTACGTTTTGCATTCTGTCTTGCCCCTCCAATGAACAGTGTTGATTGTTCATTGATCACTGATTACTGATCACTGTCTAACTGTCGTCGTCTCCCCACCCGGAACTTTCTTCGCTCTCCCTTCGGCACTTGCGTGGCTACGCGTTCCATCTCCTCAATAAGTTCTTTTTCCCGTTCGTATCTCCCAACCCGTATCCGGTAGAGCCGCCGGCGCCCCTTCACCTTAAGAACGATGACCTGAAATCTGCCTGCTGTCTGAACCGCTTTTTCGCGTCCGATGTGAAGCCACTCGATGTTCGCGAAAGGGATTTCCCTTCTCGCAAATTTGTGCTGAAAGACGATTGCGTGGTTCTCAATTATCAGTTTGCGGTCGCGGATCCGGTTCAATAACAGCGTCAGGAATGCCACCGCCACGAAGAATCCGATGATATAAAGAATCGGATCTCTGAAGACAAACGTGAATTCGTTCTCGATAAAGCTTCCTTTGACTCCGGCATAGAGAAGAAGCGTGACGAGGTACATCAGCGCCTGTTGATAGTAGAAATCGAGTTTGTATTTGAATTCTTTCGGCTGCATCAGTTCATTCTTACCATGGTCAGAATCTTTTGTGCAATTTCTTTGCCTGCATTGGGTCTCCCCAGGGCCAGACTCTTGTCGCCCATCGCATCAAGAAGTGCAATGTGGGAGAACATTTCCTCAATCGTCGGAAGAGCCATGCTCGCTAATTCCGAGTCTTTCACCATGACCGCCGCGCCCGCTTCGACCATGGCTCGCGCGTTCAACTCCTGGTGGTTAGCGGCGGCTTGCGGATACGGTACCAGGATAGCCGGTTTGCCAAGGCGCGTCAGTTCTGCCAGGGTTGTTGCGCCCGAACGGCACATCACCACATCTGCTGCCGCATAAGCATATTCGATCTTGTCGATAAACCTTCCGACCCAAACACAATCGCTTTTCATATTCTTATATCGTTCGAAATCCGTATTGCCTGTTTGCCAAACGACCTGAATGCCTCGATCGCTCAAAACCGGGGCAATTTTTTCCATCACCCCGTTGATGGAGGCAGCGCCGAGGCTTCCGCCGAATACGAGCAAGGTTTTTTTTTCAGCATCGAGCTTGAAATACTCTCTTCCTTCCTTCCGCGAGACCGTCCCGAGCGCATCGCGGGTCGGGTTTCCAACGATCTCGATCTTTTCCGCGTCAATTCCAGGCAGCCATTGCCTGGTGATGTCGAACGTTAGAAACAGCTTTGTGATCCTGGAGGCCAGAAGCCTGGTTGTAACGCCGGGATAGCTGTTGCTCTCATGAACTACCGTCGGAACGCCCGACAGTGATGCTGCATAGAGAACCGGACCGCACACATATCCGCCGGTTCCAACGACAACACCCGGCTTTAATCTTCGAATGAGAAAGAACGACTGAACCAATGAGAAAATAACTTTTACGGGAAAAAGCAGGTTGTCGAGCGTTAACCGCCGGTGAAAACCGCTGATCCAGATCGTTGAAAATGCAAAGCCTCTTTCCGGAACAACCCGCGCTTCAATTTTATCCTTTGTCCCGACAAACGCGATCTCAGCGCCGCTTCTCTGCTTTTTGATTTCTTCGGCAATTGCAATTGCCGGATAGAGATGCCCGCCGGTGCCGCCCGCGGCAAAAAGAATCGAGATTGAGCCTGAATCACTTGACATAGTTTAGTTTCAATTTCATCCCTCACCCCTCTTCCCTCAGTCCTTTTCAGTAGAGTTTCCCTACTGCCGGTTCGTTGTACTCCACCGGGGGCGCTTCTGTCTGAACATGCGCTTGCCTGGGATGCAGGTCTGTATGCGAGGAAATATTCAACAGCACGCCGACTGCAAAAGACGAGAACACGATCGCGGAACCGCCGTAGCTGACGAACGGCATGGGCAATCCGGTCGTCGGAAAAATTCCCAGCGTCACAAGGGCATTGCCGAGTGCATAAACCACGATTGTCGATGTAATGCCGATTGCGAGGTATCTCCCGAATTCATCCGGGGCATTCTTGGCGATCTTGAAGCCTCGCAGTAGAATTGTAAGAAAAAGCGCCAGGAATATGATCGTGCCGATGAACCCATACTCCTCGCCGATAATCGAGAAAACAAAATCACCGTATGATTCCGGCAAGAAGAGATCGCGTTGCTTGCTCGCTCCCATGCCAACGCCGAACAGCCCGCCGTTTCCAAAACCAATGATCCCCTGCCAGAGCTGGTAGTTCGCTTTGCTCGGAGCAGCACTGCCGTCCCCGTGACCGATGAAGGCCATAATGCGTCTCAACCGGTACTCGGCGCTGACCATGTACAACAGGGCAACCGGGATAAGAGCCGCCATCGACAGGGCCAGATGCTTGAATCGGGCTCCTCCGCTGTACACCAGAACCATCCCGAGAATAAAAATCATAGCGCCCGTGCTGAAATTCGGCTGAAGCATGACGAGAACGACCACAACTCCCACCCACAACATAAGCGGCAGAAACCCCGTTTTAAAATCGTTGATCTTCAGTCCTTTCGTTGCAAGCAGTGCGCTCAGGTGAAACATGAGAGCAAACTTTGCCGCTTCAGACGGCTGCAGGCTGAAGCCCCCGAGGCTGAGCCATCTGACCGCTCCCTTGATTTCACCTCCGATTGCCAGCGTAAAGAAAAGAAGTACGAGACAGGCAATGAGCGCATACTTTGTCAACTTCTTGTAGAACCGGTAATTGACGCTCATGGCAATAAAAATCGTGGCAAGGCCAACCAACACTTTGATGATGTGACGGTTAACGAGCCCGCTCGTCGCGCCATATTTTTGGAGCGCCCAGGTTGACGAAGCGCTGTAGACCACCACCGTGCTCGCAACCATCAAGAAGAGAACAACGATAAGAAGAACCCGGTCAATATGATTGCGCTGCGATTGCATGCCTTATTATTCCAGAGAATTCACAATAGCTTTGAATACTTTCCCCCGCTCCTCGAAATCCGTGAACCAGTCAAACGAGGTGCAGGCGGGCGAAAGAAGCACGAGGTCGCCCCGCTGGGCAAGCGACCGCGCAGTGTCGATGGTTTTTTTCATCGACGCGATGTTTGGTATCTCGGATCCAATCGTGTCGACTCGTTCTAGAGGGACGAGTCCTGAAAAATTCTTCACAACCGTGGCCGCCGAAGCTCCTACGGCAACGATGGCTCTGACTTTTTCTTTCACCGCATCAAATATCTGCGTGTAATCATTTCCTTTGTCTTTTCCCCCCAGGATCAGCACGATGGGTTCTCCGTATGCGCCCAACGCACGGGCAACGGCTTCGACAGTAGTCGCTTTCGAATCGTTGACGTACTTCACTCCATTGAACTCCCGCACAAATTCCTGGCGGTGTTCAACTCCCTTAAAGTTTTTCAGCGTCGACCGAATGTATGCCGGGCTCACCCCCATGCTTTGGGCGGCCAGCGTCGCTGCCATTGCATTCTGCAGATTGTGCTCCCCCTTGATGGAAATCTGAGAAACGTCGATGATGCCGGCTTCAATGTCATTCAGAATTGTCGTGAGCATACCATGACGGACAAATGCGCCTTCACGCAGATCTCTCGCAGTGCTGAAAGGCACCGCTTTGCACTTTGCACCTTTAACTTTTGACTGAGTCCATTCATCATCGGCGTTGTAAATAAGAATATCGTCCGGCTTTTGATTCATGAAAATACGCGCCTTCGATGCAGCATATCGTTCCATCGAATTCCCGTACCGATCCATGTGATTTCTCGTGATATTCAGGAGTACTGAAACTGCCGGCCGAAAAGACTCGATAAAATCGAGCTGAAAACTGCTCACCTCCAGAACAACAATGTCTGTCTCAGCCAGATCCAGAACGAAATTTGAGAATGCCTCGCCAATGTTGCCCGCAACAACATGTTTTTTCTTTGCATCGCTGAAGATCCTTCCTGCCAGTGTGGTTGTTGTTGTTTTGCCGTTGCTGCCTGTAATGGCAACGATCGGCGCCCTACAAAACCAGCTTGCAACTTCCAGCTCGCTGAAAACGTTTATGCTGCGTTTTTTCGCTTCGAGGATGACAGGAGTGTCGCTCGGCACTCCAGGACTTAGCACGATCAAAGAACTTTCAAACACCCGCTCGCTGTGGCGGCCCGTTTCAAACTCTATTCTTTCTTTCTTCAGCTCTGCGAGATTTTTCGCAAGCTTGGCCGCATCACCGCTGTCGCTGACAAAAACATCTGCTCCCGCTTGCCTTAACAAACGCGAAACGCCGACCCCGCTGCGCGCCGCACCGATGAC
>CAYLMV010000125.1:0-10087 GCA_964384415.1 uncultured Chitinophagaceae bacterium
GAACGCGGTGTTCTTCGTTCTTCCGCAGGACGATATTTTTTTTGCGAATGATCATCGGCAATGTTTGTGCAAAGTATCAAGAAACAGAGGTAATGTCAAGGAATGGAGATGATAGGTAGTGGTGCATTTTCAAAAAAAAGTCATTGCGAGGACCCCGACGTTCTGTGTCGGAGGCCGAAGTGCCGCTTCACGGCATCCTGTACAACGGGACAATCTCCTCTTGAAACAAGGGGATTGCTTCTCCCGCTCTTCGAGCGGGATCGCAATGACCTATCACTCAAAGTAGACCACTCCCAGATGATCGGTAGGATCCTGCTACCAGCAGGACGATGCCAATGGCTGCGGTTACGCTGAGCTCCGCCAGAGAAGAAGGATGACAAATTTGATGTCCGCTATTCACGTTCTCTCTGAGATTGACCTTGCAACAAAAACGACTCTTTCGTATATTTTTACCGAGCTGTATAACATTGATTCGGAACTCTTACCCTACATCGGAGATAACAAATGGCTTTAGATCTTGAAAAACTATTAGGTGCTGATGCGAAAACATTGCTTCAGCATAAATGCACGACGATACCGAAAGAATCTCTTGCGTTACCGGGCCCTGACTATATTGACAGAGTCTATGCGTTGTCCGATCGTCCGACCCCGGTTCTGAAGAGCCTGCAGGCGTTGTTTGATAACGGGCGTCTCGCAGGAACCGGATATCTCTCGATTCTTCCCGTCGATCAGGGAATCGAACACTCTGCCGGCGCTTCGTTCGCGCCGAATCCGATCTACTTTGATCCCGAAAATATCGTGAAGCTTGCGATTGAAGGAGGAGCGAATGCCGTCGCATCTACGCTGGGCGTTTTGGGCGCCGTCTCGAGAAAGTATGCGCACAAGATCCCGTTCATCCTCAAGTTCAATCACAATGAAATTCTCTCGTACCCCAATACATACGACCAGACGTTGTTCGCGAGTGTGAAACAGGCGTACTGGATGGGTGCCGTTGCCGTAGGGGCCACCATTTATTTCGGATCGCCCGAATCCCGCAGGCAAATTTGGGAGGTAAGCCAGGCGTTCCAGAAGGCGCATGAACTCGGCATGGGAACGATCCTCTGGTGCTACCTGCGCAGCAGCGCATTCAAGACGAAAGAAAAAGACTTCCATGTTTCGGCTGACTTGACAGGCCAGGCAAACCATCTTGGCGTCACCATCGAGGCCGACATCATCAAGCAAAAAGCTCCCGAAAATAACGGCGGCTATACTGCATTGAATTTCGGCAAGACGAGCAAGCTCGTGTACGAGAAACTCACGACCGACAACCCGATAGACCTCACCCGCTACCAGGTCGCAAACTGCTACATGGGCAGGGCCGGACTTATCAATTCCGGAGGCGCGTCGTCCGGTGCGGGGGATCTCGCTGAAGCTGTTCGGACCGCGGTTGTGAACAAGCGTGCCGGCGGCATGGGGTTGATCTCCGGCCGTAAGGCATTCCAGCGTCCGATGAGCGAAGGCGTGCAGATCCTGAACGCCATTCAAGATGTGTATCTTTCAAAGGATGTCACCGTCGCATAAATAAATTTCCATCTCGAGGGTCGTGTTGAACTCGGGAATGCTGCACATGTTGATTAGGGCACGCGACAAACAGTGAAGCTCATTCGACTTCGGACGTGAACGGGCGTCCCGCCTCGGCGGGGCGCCTTGTTTTTTTGGGCCACATGGAACTCTCCTTAAAACAGGAAGCAGAAAAATCGGCTGTTGCGCTCTCCTCAATTGCGGCGGCGCTCTTCATTACCGGCCTTAAGATTATCGTGGGGCTGAAGACGGGGAGCCTCGGGATCTTGTCTGAGGCGGCGCACTCCGGCCTCGATCTGCTTGCTGCTGTTATCACGTTTATGGCGGTGAGGTTCTCTGCAATACCGGCCGATAAGACTCATAACTACGGTCACGGCAAAATAGAGAGCATCTCAGCTCTCGTCGAGACACTTCTCCTTCTCGTAACATGCCTCTGGATTATCAGGGAAGCTGTCACTCGTTTGGTGCACCACAACGTTGAAGTCGAGGTGACGTTCTGGAGTTTTTTTGTGATCATCGTTTCGATTGTGGTGGACGTGTCGCGCTCGAAAGCGCTGCGCCGGGTGGCAGAGAAATACCGAAGCCGTGCGCTTGAAGCCGACGCGCTCCATTTCAGCACCGACGTGTGGAGTTCGGCCGTCGTTCTTCTGGGTTTGGCGTTGACGCTGGTGAATGTTCCGATCGCAGACTCCATTGCTGCGCTCATCGTCGCGGGGATCGTCATATTTATTTCGATCTCCCTCGGCAAGAAGACGATCGACGAACTTCTTGACCGGGCGCCGGCCGGAATCGAGGAAGAGGTGCGGCGAGTTGCCACGACGATGGATGGAATTCAAAACGTCGAGAATGTCCGCGTCCGAAATTCGGGATCGAGAACTTTTGTCGATATGACGCTCCGCCTAAAGCGCACCCTCCCCTTCGAGACGGCGAACAGGCTGGTTCATGCCGCCGAAAGGGCCATCCAAAAGATATTGCCGGACGCCGACGTCATTATCCATCCTGAACCGACGGAGACTCCCGACGAAACGATCGCCGATAAAGTGAAGTTGATGATGTCGGATGCCGGCTACAGCGCGCACGACGTCCGCGCGTTCCAGGTCAACGGCAAATACCAGGTGGAATTTCAGATTGAATTTGAAGAACATCAGGATTTTGTCCGTGCGCACGAAACGGTCGATGAAATTGAATCCAACATCAAGCGCGACATCCCCAATGTCGGATCGGTGATTGTTCACATCGAGGATTCGCCCGGAAGCGTTGTGGAGACAGTAGATGTCACGCAAACGTCCCAGGAGGTTATTGACGAGATCATGCGGCTGGCGCGGTCGAGTGAGGGAATCCGCAGCTGCACGGTGGTCTCTGTCCTCGAGGCGAAGGGAAAATACCGCGTTGCTTTGAAGTGCCTTGTCGATAAGAACCTTTCGCTTGAAGAGGTCCACACTATTTCCACCGCGCTCGAGAACAAGATCATGGTCGCCATCCCTCGGATCAAAGAGACCAATATCCATGCAGAACCGGCGGGGGTTGCGGGATAACACAACGGCGTTACGAATCCAGTTCGCTGAACCGAGAACTCACAGCTCATAACACAGAACTCAACGATCCCTTGACCCAGACCTCTCTTGCACTGCACCCGCAGCTCCCGTTACGCTGCGTCATCTTTGATATGGACGGTACGCTGACGCGCACGAATCAGCTGATCTATGAATCGTTCAATCACATCGCCGAACAGTACATTAAAAAACGCTTTTCGCCGAAGGAGATCATCGCGTTCTTTGGGCCGCCCGAAGAAGACGCCATCGAAGCTATGATCGGCCCCGGCCACCTCGACAAAGCGATGCCCGAATACTACCGGTTTTACGCCGAACACCACAATGAGCTGGCCTCCCTGTATCCGGGAATCGAAGAGTTGTTGAAATATGTCAAATCGAAAGGGATCATTATCGGCCTCTTCACCGGGAAGGGAAGAACCACGACCGATATTACGCTCTCTCAATTCGGCATCGCGTCCTATTTCGACATCACCATGTCGGGAGACGACGTCGATCATTTTAAGCCGTCCGGCGACGGAATCAGGAAGATCATGAGTAGGTATTCATTGAAGGCGGATGAGGTGCTGATGGTCGGAGACGCTGTCGCCGATATTACGGCGGCGCGGGAATGCGGGGTTCGCATCGCCGCCGTGGTTTGGGATTCGTACAGCAAAGAGAAAGTCATGCAGACGAAGACGGATTATCTCTACCACAGCGTCGGAGAATTTCACCGGTGGCTTGAGGAAACACTTTCTGTATGAAAAGGGATCTCATGAAAAAACTGGCGTGCTTGATCGCTCTCTTCACGATGCAGTGCCTCGGACAGACGTCTGCCGTTCAAGTGCTGGGACTGCGCATTTACGCGATGGGGGACGAATACCTGCCGCCGGTCATCGCGATGGGCCAGACAGTGACGATTGAGTTCGACGTCGTAGCGCCTCATCCTCCCGACCTGCAGCTTGTGTTTACCCACGCGACAAAAGACTGGATCCCGGAGAGAAATGCTTTTCTCAACCAGGAATATCACTCTAAGAGCTCGCACCTGCGGTTTGCCGTTGCGCCAAACGGCGTGCAGCATTACGAGTACCATTACAAAAATGATTTTCCGGACGGGATGGGGATTGTCCGCTTTCCCTATTCGGGGAACTACGTCTTCACGCTCATCGACAAAGATTCTGCAAACGTTGCTCTCGGGGAAGGGCGGTTCATTGTCATTGAGAAGACCGTCGGCGCCTCTATGCGTGTCGAAAACAGCGTATACTCCGAACGAGGCGCCCCATACAACCGGATGAACCAGATTACCGTCAATGTGAACGTTCCCACTCCTGACGCCCAGCCCGAAGGAGGGCAGATCTACTATCCGAACGTGAAGTGCGTCGACATCATTCAGAACTGGAAAATGTATTCCCCCATCCGGATCGATGTGGATGACAAGGATCCGGATACATTTGTCCAGGATGCCTATGCTACGAGCAAATCATTCATCATCCGCGACGTTTTCCCCGGCAACGAGTACCGAAGGCTTGACATCGGCTCGCCAAGTTTGTACCCGAACGGAGAACTGGTGCGTTTGCGCGAAGGGGCGGATCTCTCTCGCTTTCTATGGCAGGGAAAAATAGACGCCAACGGCGCCGCAAAGCTGGGACCCTTCACCGGCCCTAACTCAGATTACCTGGAAGTGGAATTCAGGCTGGAGCTCCCGTCTCCGCCCAAGAACGATGTCTACCTCGTCGGCGCCTTCAATCGGTGGCAGCTCCGCGACGATTTTAAGATGGCGAGTTCAACATCCGGTTCCAGCGTCATGTATACGCTTCGCAAATGGATCCGCCGCGGGGTCTACGATTATCAATACGTCACCGCATCGACCGATTCCGTCACCGGCGATATCGTCGATGATGACTGGATTTCCCTTGAAGGGAATGACTGGCAGACGATCGATCGCTACATTGCCGTGGTCTACTATCATGACGATCGGTTTGGCGGGTTTGACAGAGCGGTAGGCGGCGCCGTGGCGAAGAGTCCGGGGGGAACCGGTGAAACCAAACCTGACAATCAACAATGAGCAATGAACAATGAACAATCAACAATCAACGGTTGACTCCCTGCAAAAGACTCCCGACTCCGGACACCGGACTTCGGACAAAGCCATTCTCCGCGTCGGTGTCGTCGGCGTAGGCCATCTCGGCTCACTTCATACCAAGATGTATTCCGAGATCCCCGGAGCGCAGCTCGTGGGCCTCTACGATATTGATCAATCGAAGTGCGAAGCTGTGGCCTCTCAGTACCCCGGAGTGCGATCGTTTGCTGCGTTGGACGAGCTTTTCCGTGGCGTCGACGCTGTAAGCATCGCAACGGTAACATCGCAGCACTTCGATGTGGCGCAGCGCGCGCTCAATGCAGGCGTTCATGTGTTGATTGAAAAACCGATCACGCAAACCGTCGCTGAAGCCGATCAGCTGATAGAGCTTGCGAAGGCGAAAGGACGTCTCATTCAGGTCGGACATATCGAAAGATTCAACCCGGCAATCCTCGCCCTTGAAGCATACGACCTGCGGCCGATGTTTATTGAATCCCACCGGCTCGCCCAGTTCAATCCGCGCGGCACCGATGTGGCAGTCGTTCTGGATTTGATGATTCACGATATCGACGTGATCATAAGTCTCGTGCACGCTCCGGTCTCGAGGATCGATGCCAACGGAGTTGCCGTCGTTTCGGAATCCGTCGATATCGCGAACGCGCGGCTCCAATTTGAAAACGGGTGCGTCGCGAATGTCACGGCAAGCCGGATCTCGCAAAACAAGATGCGGAAGATGAGGATGTTCCAGCACAATGGATACATCTCCATCGACTTTCTCCAGGGGCTGGCGGAAATCTTCCGCCTCGTTGACGAGGGGGAAAGCGCCGGCCAGACAACCATGCTGCTCGGGCAGATCGGCGAGGGAAAAAAGAAACGGAATATTGTCTACGAACAGCCCGAGGTGAAAGAAGTGAACGCTTTGAAGTATGAGTTGGAATCTTTTGTCTCGGTGGTCCGCGCGAATACTCAGCCGGTCGTCACGGGCCTGGACGGGCGAAGAGCGCTCGACGTGGCGCAGAGAATTATGAATTCCATTCAGGTACAGAAATTCGGCGTATGATCACGCATGACTCATCACATTCATCATATTGAGATCGGCGCTCCTGATCTCCGGGTGATCGGCCAGCTTGCCGACGATGCGGGCCTCCGGGCATTCGTTGTCGGGGGGTACGTGCGCGACGTGTTGCTCGGGAAGCAGGTGCAGGATGTCGACGTGCTCGTTGTTGGGAATGGAATTGAATTCGCAAAGAGGGTAGCGGAGAAATTCGGCGGCGCAAAAATGGCCGTCTATGAGAAGTTCGGAACGGCAATGCTCCACATCGGTTCGCTGAAGGTCGAGTTTGTCGGAGCGCGAAAAGAAAGCTACTCGAAGGATTCGCGCAATCCGGCCGTCCAGGCCGGGTCGCTGGACGACGATCTCTCGCGCCGCGATTTTACAATCAATGCCATCGCAGCGTCGTTGAATTCTGCGAATTTCGGGGAGCTCTCCGATCCACTCCGCGGTCTGTCTGACCTTGAGGCAAAAATCCTTCGCACCCCCCTCGATCCGGCAAAAACTTTCGATGATGACCCGTTGCGGATCATGCGCGCAATTCGTTTTTCTTCCCAGCTTGGTTTCTCCCTCGAGAAAAAGACGCTCGAGGCGATTCCTGCCATGAAGGATCGGCTGACAATCATCGCCCAGGAACGAATCACCGACGAGTTCCTGAAGATCCTTTCAAGCCCCAAACCATCCGTTGGGCTGATCCTGATGTTTTCGACGGGCGTCATGAGTATCGTCTTCCCTGAAATTGCCGAACTGTCCGGCGTGGACCAACGGGATGATCACCACCACAAGGATGTTTTTCTCCACACGTGCACCGTCGTCGATAATATTTCCCTGGTGACGGACGATGTCTATCTTCGGTTCACTGCTCTCGTACACGATATTGCCAAGCCGAGGACGAAACAATTCCGCGAAGGTATCGGCTGGACGTTCTACGGTCACGAAGATCTCGGCGCCCGGATGGTGAAACACATGTTCCGGAAGCTGAAGCTCCCGTTCGAAAAGATTCCGTACGTTGAGAAGCTGGTTCGGCTTCATCTTCGTCCGATGGCGCTCGTCGACGAGGACGTGACCGATTCTGCTGTCCGCCGTCTCCTGTTTGATGCCGGCGATTTGATCGACGACCTGATGATTCTCTGCCGGGCAGATATTACCTCGAAGAACCCGAAACTTGTCAAAGAGTATACTTCGAACTACGATCGTGTTCACTCGAAGATGAAGGAGGTAGAAGAGAAGGACCGGTTGCGCTCTTTTCAGCCGCCGGTTCGGGGCGAGGAAATCATGCAAATCTGCGGCCTGGAGCCCGGAAAACTTGTCGGAGTGCTCAAATCCAAGATCGAAGGGGCAATTCTCGACGGTATTATCGCGAATGACCACGAGGCTGCTTTGGCGTACTTGCTCTCTATTAAAGATACAGTGATACAAGATTTTCAACACAAGTCTTGACGTTCTTCCAATCAGCCAACAGGGGATCCGCCAACGTGCATTTTTCCCGCCAAATTCCTATATTCAACTCTAGAAAAGCCAAATTCTGTTGAAACTTTAATCATCCGTATTCGTCTATCTATAGGTTACAAATACTGACTCAAGCATTTCCTTGGAGAAAGCTGTATGAAACGAATCTTTTTCTTGTTGTTGCTCCCTGTAACCCTTCTTTCGCAAACTGTCACCGACCAAACGCTGACGCTCAAAGCGTCGATAGACATTGCTCTCGCTAAAAATGTTCAGGTGGAACAGTCTCACAATAATGTTGATGCTGCTCAGGGCGGCGTCCTTGCTGCGTACGGAGCCTATCTTCCGTCGCTCACGGCGAACGGGCAATGGCTGCGTCAACAGAACGACGGCCCTGTCTCCACGCACGTTATCGGGGGCCTGCCGTACGTCAGCGGCGGATTTTCCGTGACCAACAGCTACTCCACAGGCTTGAGCATGGGGTATACCGTCTTCAACGGTTTCAACCGCGAAGCGACAGTAAAGAGAGCTGTTGCGGGGGCCAATGCCTCGAGTGATTTATTTTCAAGGACGAAGCAGCAGATCGTCTTTACGGTCCAGAGCGATTATCTTACTGTGCTGAGAAATGAACAACTCGTGAAGGTGAATGAGGAGAACTTAAAACGCGACCAACGGCAGTTGGACAGAATTACTGAATCACATAAGGTCGGATCTCTTTCGATCGCCGACGTTTATCGCCAACAATCGATTGTCGCGTCGGACGAACTCTTACTGCTCCAGGCTCAGAACACATTTGACAAATCGAAAGCGGATCTCATCTCATTGATCGGAATGGATGTTTCCAAAGATTACGTCGTGGCCGACCCTTCGATATCACCCGATATCACGGATGCGGAACTCAGATCCACAAAAGATACCTACAAGACCATGGACCAGTTGGCCAAAACCGCGCTTGACGTCCGGCCAGATTACAGGAGCTCGATAGAGTCCTTCCACGGCGCCGAGGCGGAGGAAACTCAGGCAAAAGGCAGATACTATCCGAGCGTTAACTTGTTTGCCGGTTATTCCTTTACTGGGGCTCCCCTCGCCAACCTGACAGACGACAAAGGAATCAATTGGGGTGTGCAGATTCAATGGAATCTTTTCGATAATTTTCTTACGAACCAGGCTATCCAGACGGCGTCCGTGGATCGAAGGAATGCAGAACTTACGGTGCTACAAACGGAACGAAACGTCAACGTCGACATCAAGAAAGCCCTTCTGGATTTGGAATCTGCGGGGAAGCAGTACACGGCAAGCGTCAAAGCCGTTCAGTCTGCCACCCAGGATCAAAAAGTTGCCGAAGAAACGTACAATCTCGGCGCCGGCACGCTTGTCGACCTGCTGACGGCGAACGCCGGGCTCGTCAATGCAGAAGCGAACAAGGTGAATGCAACATACAATTATATCGCATCCAAGATGAACTTGGAATATGCAGTGGGGAATGTCACTTATTAATGACCAGGATTTTTCAACACAATATTACCTCTAAGGAGTAGCGCGAAATGGCAAACGGAAAAGGGAAGAAATCGAAGAAGAAGCTGTTCATTTTCTCGGGGATCGGTGTAGTCCTCGTAGCGCTTGTTCTAATTGTGCTGCTGGGGAGCAAAAGAGAAAATGTCATCAGTGTGCAGACTGAGAAAGTGCAGCGGAAATCAATCACTCAGATCGTAACGGCTTCGGGAAAGATTCAGCCGGAAACGATGGTAAAAATAAACGCCGAAGTCAGCGGAGAACTCATCCTACTACCCGTCAAAGAGGGACAGAAGTTGCGTAAGGGCGATCTCCTGGTGCGAATCAAACCCGATCAGTACCAGGCCGGCGTCGATGGCGCTCAAGCCGCACTCGTTGCCGCAAAAGCCTCACTCGGCCTCAGCCAAGCCAACTTCGACAAAGCTGAGAGCGAGTTTAAGCGCGCTGAAGGTCTCTATGCAAAGACGCTGATGTCCGAGCAGGATTATGTCGGAGCAAAAACGGCATACAAGGTGGCAAAATCACAGGTCGAATCGGCGGTTTCCGGAGTTACCCAGGCAGTGGCCAACTTGAACCAATCGAAGGAGAGTCTTGCGAAAACGTCCATTTACGCTCCAATGGATGGAACGGTTTCACAGCTCATTTCGGAACTCGGAGAGCGTGTCAGCGGAAGCAGTTTCACACAAGGAACGGAGATCATGACCGTATCCGATTTGTCGATGATGGAAGCCCGCGTTGACGTCGGGGAGAATGATGTCGTTCTCATCTCCATCGGCGACACGGCAACGATTTCAGTGGATGCCTACCCGGACAGAAAATTGAAGGGCATCGTCTACGAAATAGCCAACACAGCAACGACGACAGGGTTGGGAACACAGGATGAGGTGACGAATTTCCAGGTCAAGATCA
>CAYLMV010000126.1:0-6367 GCA_964384415.1 uncultured Chitinophagaceae bacterium
ATCGGTTCTACGTTGACTCGCTGATGGATTTGGAAGATCTCTCCGCGCGGGATCAATCATCCATCCAGCTTCAGATCCACGCCAGCGCAGATCCCGACGAAATTTTGAAAGAAACATCCCGGCTGCTCGGCACGATCTCGCACCAGCTCGGCGTCATCTCGACACCCAGGGTAAGCTCCGGCGTGTTTGAAAAACTGGAACTGGTCTCCATCAGCAGTTCCCGAATTATGGTGATTATCTCCATCGGATCCGGTCTGGTGAAGACAATCATGATGGAAGTCCACTCCGAAGTGCCGAAAAGCAAACTGGACGAAGTGAGCAGGCAGCTCAATGAGAGGCTCTCCGGGCTGTCCCTCAAACAGATCCGGCGGACATTCGCGGACCGGGTTCGCGACATGCAGAACGAGGAAACAGGTCTTATCCGGATCTTCGTCGATTCAGTCGACAAAGTATTTGACGAATCGCGCAGCAAAGAAAAGGTGCATATTGCCGGCACCCAGAGTCTCCTGACCCAGCCGGAGTTCAGCAATGCCGAGAACTTCCGCGGCATCATAGAACTGCTGGAAAACGAGGACATTATCGTCCATATCCTCGAAAAGAAAGATTCGGGCGAAGGCAACATTTCTATCTCCATCGGTTCGGAAAACAGGGATGAGAAGCTCCGCGAGCTAAGCGTCGTCACATCGAAATACACGGCCGGCGAGGTGAGCGGCACCGTCGGCATCATCGGAGCCAAAAGAATGGACTATTCAAAAATGGTCCCCCTCGTCGATTTCATGGCGAAAACTATTTCGGCTCTTTTCCGAACATAGTTCGCTGCCGGTTATTTGTTGAAGGGTCATTATATACGTGAGTGAAGACATGTTTGAAGAACAACGGCCTCAGGAAGGGGAGAAGCAGCAAACGAACGATCAACGGCCGGA
The DNA here is from genome assembly GCA_964384415.1 of uncultured Chitinophagaceae bacterium. Taxonomy (GTDB): domain Bacteria; phylum Bacteroidota; class Ignavibacteria; order UBA10030; family UBA8401; genus JAGVPT01. The sequence continues at coordinate 924 of CAYLMV010000126.1, forward strand.
CAATGCTTCCCCTGCCGCTGGCGAGAAATCCGAGGGGACGATCCTGAACGAAAAGATTGCGGAACTGGAAAAGCAGGCTGCCCAGCTGAAAGATCAGCTGCTGCGCAAGGCCGCTGAATTTGACAATTACAAACGCCGGACCGAAAACGATTTTGCCTCTCTGACAAAATTCGCCGGAGAGAACATCATCGTGCAGCTCCTCCCGGTGCTGGACGATTTGAACCGATCGCTGAAGAGCGTCAAGGACAAAGCGGAGAACGATCCTTTCATAAAAGGGGTCGAACTGATCTACGCGAAGCTTTCGAAAGCGCTCGAAGCTCAGGGATTGAAAACGATGGACGTCGTCGGGAAGGAATTCAACGTTGCGTTTCATGACGCGTTGATGCAGATGCCCCGTTCGGACGTTCCGTCGCATACGGTCATTGAAGAGGTCGAGAAGGGATATCTTCTCTTCGACAAAGTGATACGCCACGCAAAAGTCGTCGTCTCGTCGGAACCTGCGGGGGAGAAGGCACAACAGATCAAGGCAACAGAGGATTTTGAAGATTAGTTATGGCGACAAAAAGAGATTTTTATGAAGTTCTTGGCGTCGCGCGGAATGCGTCGCAGGACGAGATCAAGAAAGCCTACCGGAAGCTTGCTCTCCAGTACCATCCCGACCGCAACCCGAACAACAAAGAGGCCGAGGATAAGTTCAAAGAGGCTGCCGAAGCATACGAAGCGTTGAGCGATCCAACGAAGCGTCAACGGTTCGATCAGTACGGCCACGAAGGAATGCGCGGCACCGACTTCCGAAGCTACACAGACATGAACGACATTTTCTCCAGCTTCGGAGACATTTTCGGCGGCGGAGTTTTCGACGATGTTTTTTCCGGAGGGCGGCAGCAGCGGCGCCGCTCGACGGGCCAGGCCGGCTCGGACCTCAAAGTCCAGCTGAAGCTCACGTTTGAAGAGATCGCGACGGGCGTTGAGAAGAAGATCAAGATCAAGAAATGGAAGACCTGCCATGTTTGCTCGGGCAGCGGCGCCAAGGCGGGATCGTCACGCACCCCCTGCCCTCAGTGCGGCGGCACCGGCGAATTGCGGCAGGTCTCACGCTCGATGTTCGGTCAGTTCGTCAATATTACGACCTGTCTCAACTGCGGCGGCGAAGGACAGATCATCCGCGATCATTGCCCGGCGTGCAGCGGCGAGGGACGCGAACAGGGTGAGACAACGATCAAAGTGAATGTTCCTGCGGGCGTTTCGGAAGGAAATTACCTTGCGCTGCAGGGACAAGGAAATTCCGGCAGGCGCGGCGGTCCGGCAGGAGACGTGATCGTCGAATTCCAGGAGGTCCGGCACGAGCACTTCGCGCGGAACGGCGACGACATCATCTACAACGCCCTTCTCAGTTTCCCGCAGGCGGTAACAGGGGGTGAGATTGAAGTGCCGACATTAACGGGACGCTCGCGTGTGAAGATCGACCCGGGCACGATGCCGGGAAAAATGCTGCGGATGAAAGACAAAGGCATCCCGCATCTGAACAATTACGGGCGCGGCGATCAGCTGATCAGGATACAGGTCTGGGTTCCGACGAAGCTGAATGCCCGGGAAAAAGAATTACTGCGTGAACTTTCGTCGAGCGAGCACATCGTCCCGACGGAAGACGAGAAGAGCGCTAATCGATCGTTCTTCGAAAAAATGAAGAACACGTTCATGTAACGGCGTAGCTCCCCGACTCCGTCTTTTTCGGTGCACCTTTCCATGAAGTGGCTGAAGCGCGTACAGGAATTTGCCGCGTTCACGAAGAATGAACAGAGGATCTTTCTCTTCCTCTCAGTCGTATTTCTTGCCGGCGCGTCTGTCAGGTTTTACAAGGCGCATTTTGCCGCGCAGCCCGTACGGCAGTTCGACTACACCGCGCTGGACAAAGAATTCGAGGAACGTTCACGGCACTTGACGAGCATCTCGCAGGCGTCCGGAGCAGCAGACAGTTCAGGGTCCAAGCGCGTTCGCTCCGGGGGGAAGAGGATCAATCTCAATGCGGCGACGAAGACCGATCTTCTGTCGCTTCCGGGGATCGGCGAGGGCATCGCAGAACAGATTCTGATCTTCCGTGACGAACACGGCGCCTTCACATCGCTGGATCAGCTGAAGAAAATCAAAGGAATCGGCCCCAAGAAGTTCGACCGGCTCCGCCCATTCGTGGTGATAAAATGAAATCAACCGAACGCCATATCGCAATGATCCTGGAACAAACCCAGGTCACCGCCGTGGAAATTGCGCACAGCCCCAAGGGGCACACGCTCACGGCAGCCGGCTCGTTTGCTTCGTCATTCAATTTTGACGACCAGGACAGCTTCAGCCAGCCCGGCGCATCACAACGAGAACGCGGGTTTGCGGAGGAGCTGACGAATTTTTTCAGGACCATCGGAAGCGGATCACGTTCATTCGCCTTCGGGCTCAACAGCAGGATGATCGTCGTGCAATCGATTCCGACGGATTCCTCCCTCAGCGCGGCGGAGCTCGATCAGCATTCCCTGTGGGAACTGAGCCAGTATACGCTCGTGAAAAATCCCAATGCTTTCAATGTGGGCACGATGGTCCTGGACACCAACCAGGAAACGCAGGTCAATACGACGATCATTGTTGCCGTGCGAAAGATCTTTTTGAACTTCCTCGCGAACGTCTGCCGTCAGCTGAGCGGAAATCTTAATATTGTGGATGTCGATCACTTCGGCGCCGAAAATGCGCTTCTCTTCAATTATCCTGAGCTCGCCGCCAAGCGCGTGCTTCTGGCAGGAGTGGATGAGACCTCTTTTGACGCAAGCGTTGTCGTCAACGGTCAAACGAAGGACTTCACGACGCTCGAATGGACGACCGAGAATGACATGGCACAACTTGCCGAATATGCAAAGGGCACCGGAGCCGAAGCGATCTACTTCCACGGGAGAATCGTCTCGCCGTCTATGGTCACGAGCTTGAAAGCTCTCTCCTCGATACCCGTGGAGATCATCGATCCGTTCAAAAAAGTGGCGCTCCCCCATACGCTGCGGAATTACCGGGACATTGAATCCCGCAAGCAGGAATATGCGTCGGCCATCGGTCTTGCCTTGAGAGCAGAATAGCAATGCGCGTTATCGCCGGCCAGTATAAAGGCAGACGGCTGCAGACCGTCGCAGATTTGTCCGTCCGGCCTGCTACAAGCAGGGTCAAAGGATCGATTTTTAATATCCTGCAGAACAAGGTCGCCTGGCCCGAGACAAGCGTGCTGGATGTGTTTGCGGGGAGCGGCAGCCTGGGCATCGAAGCGCTGAGCCGGGGAGCCCGCCACGCGGTCTTCGTGGAGAACGGAAAGCGTGCGCTCGCGTACCTGAAACAGAATCTTGCTGCTATCGGAGCAGAGCTTCAATCCGAAATTGTAGGCGCCGATGCCTTCGACTATCTCGCAAGGCCGCGCGCGGTGTTTAATGTCGTGTTTGCCGATCCCCCGTACGAACTGGAAGTGCTCCATCGGCTGCCGACTCTGATCTTTCAGAGCGGCGTTGTCGCGCCCGGCGGATACTTGATCATCGAGCATCCGCGGTTGTTGCGGTTCGAGCCGAGCTTATTGTGGGAAGCTGTCGATGTGAGGAAATATGGAAGGACCGTCGTTACATTTTTCCAATCACAGAGCGAAAGTCGACCATGAAAATCGCACTCTACCCCGGCACGTTCGATCCGATCACGAACGGACACGTCGACATACTTGAACGCGGGATGAAATTGTTCGACAAAGTTATCGTCACCGTCGCAAAGAACTCGACGAAATCCCCCATCTTCGATGAAGTGGAACGGGTCGACATGATCCGGGAGATCATCAAGCAGAGGAAATACCGGAACGTCTCGGTGGAATGTTTTGACGGGCTTCTCATCGACTTTGCCCGGAAGAAGAAAGCGATTGCATTGATCCGCGGCCTGCGTGCGATCTCCGACTTTGAATATGAGTTCCAGATGGCCCTCATCAACCGGAAACAGGAAGAAAGCATCAACACCGTCTTCCTGATGCCTCACGAGAAATACACGTACCTTAATTCCAGCATCGTACGCGAGCTCGCAAGACTCAACGGCAATTTCAAGGCGTTTGTGCCGACGAACGTCTACAGAAGATTGATAGAGAAAGTAGGACGTCCATAACCACAAAAGAAAGGATCATAGAGCACCTTTGAAATCTTTATCGAGACAAGTGGCGAAGGCAGAACCTTCGATGACGATGGCGCTCTCGGCGCTGGCAAAGAAGCTGGCGGCGGAAGGCGTCGACGTGGTCACCCTGACCGCCGGAGAGCCGGATTTCCCCACCCCATTTCATATCAAGCAGGCGGCAATCCAGGCCATCGAAGACAATCATACGCGGTACACTGTCAATGCCGGCATCCCCGAATTGCGCAAGGCGATCGCCGACAAATTCCGGAAGGATAACAATCTCTCCTTCGACCCATCGCAGATTCTCGTTTCGAACGGAGCCAAGCACTCGATTTACAATACGCTGAAGGCGATCTGCAATAAAGGGGATGAAGTGATCATTCCCGCACCGTACTGGGTAACGTATCCCGAGATGGTACGGCTTGTCGACGGAACGCCGGTCTTCATCCAGACAACGGAGGCGAACGATTTCAAAATGACGCCTGCACAGCTTAAACGGGTGATCACCAAGAAGACGAAGGCGTTGCTCTTCTGTTCCCCCTGCAACCCGACCGGCACTGTGTATACACAGGAAGAAATCGAAGAGTTGGCTCAGGTCGTTTCGAAAGCCGACCTCTACGTCATCTCGGATGAGATCTACGAAAAAGTCATTTACGACGGGACAAAGCACTTCAGCATGGGGTCGATCCCATCGGTGAAGGAACACGTCATTACGGTCAATGGAGTTTCGAAGGCATTTTCGATGACCGGTTGGAGGATTGGCTACCTTGGCGCCACAAAGGATATTGTCACGGCCGCGGAAAAAGTGCAAAGCCAGATGACCTCGAACGCGTCTTCAATATCCCAGCATGCGGCGCTGGCGGCGCTCACCGGTTCGAATGACGAAGTGAACACCATGAACGCAGAGTTCCTGCGGCGGCGGGACTTCATCTACAAAGCCATAACCTCTATTAAGGGAATCACGTGTATGAAGCCCGAGGGAGCATTCTATGTGTTCCCCAATGTCAGCGCGTACGTGGGAAAGAAAGTGAATGGCACGACTTTGAAATCGGGAGATGATATCGCGACTTTTCTTTTAAACGAAGAAAAGGTAGTCGTAGTGCCGGGCAGCGGATTCGGAGCCAAAGATCATGTTCGGATATCCTACGCCTGCTCAATGGAAGAACTTGAAAAAGCTGCGGAGCGGATGCGGCGAGGATTTGCCAGGTTGTAGACGGGGAGGGAGGATGGGAAATGGAAGATGGGAAATGGAAGATGGGATCTCGTAATCTTGCAATCTT
>CAYLMV010000126.1:6467-10075 GCA_964384415.1 uncultured Chitinophagaceae bacterium
CCAACATTCCAATCTCCGCGGTATTGGCAAGTAAAAAAAATGGAATGGTGAATTTTAGACTACAGTATTCCACCATTCCATTATTCCAATCAAACGTGCACTACCTCTTCACTTAAATGACCGGCCCTGCCTTAATCACCTCCGGCGGACAACCATCCTCGAACTTCTTGAAATTTTCTATAAACCGCGAAGCAAGCTGCTTGTACTTCTGCATATAGTTCTCTTTACTCGGCCAGGAACCCGATGGGTCGAGAACATTCGCCGGCACTCCCTCGCATTCCGTCGGGACCTCAAACCCGAAAATCGGGTCCTTGACGAATTTTGCTTTCTGCAGCTGACCGGTCAGCGCATCGTTGAGGAGAGCGCGTGTGTAGCCGATGCTGATCCGCTTTCCGATCCCGAAAGGCCCGCCGATCCAGCCGGTGTTAACGAGCCAGCACGTGACGCCGTGCTTCAGGATTTTTCTTTTCAGCAAGTCGGCGTAGAACGAAGGATGGTGCACCATGAACGGCGCCCCAAAACAGGTGCTGAACGTCATTTCGGGTTCCTTGCCCAGGCCGACTTCCGTTCCGGCGATCTTCGATGTGTATCCGGAAATGAATTGATACATCGCTTGATCGGCAGTCAACCTCGCGATCGGAGGCATGACGCCCGATGCATCGCAGGTGAGGAGGATGATGTTCTTCGGATGCCCCCCCATCTTTTCAGGCACTGCGTTTGAAATGTATTCCAAGGGATATGATGCCCGCGTGTTCTCGGTGATCGATTCATCATCGAGATCGATCAACCGGGTCACCGGATCGTAAACGACGTTCTCGAGAATCGTCCCGAACATCTTCGTCGTCGCATAGATCTGGGGTTCAGCCGAGGCCGAGAGACGGATGACCTTGGCGTAACACCCTCCTTCAAAGTTAAAAACCCCTTCGTCGCTCCATCCGTGTTCGTCATCCCCGATCAAACTCCGCTTCGGATCGGCGGACAAAGTGGTTTTGCCTGTACCGGAGAGCCCGAAGAAAATGGCCGCATCTCCGCCCTTCCCGATGTTCGCGGAGCTGTGCATCGCCATGACGCCTTCCAGCGGAAGCAGGTAGTTAAGAATCGTGAAGATCGATTTCTTAATCTCGCCGGCGTACGCGGTGTTCCCGATAATACAGAGTCGCTGGGCAAAGTTGAGGACGATGAAGGTATTCGTGGCCGTTGCATCGATCTGCGGAATGCCCTTGAACCCCGGCACGGCGATGACGGTAAAGTCGGGGACGTGACGGCGGTATTCCTCGTTCGTCTTCGGCAGGATAAACATGTTTCTGGCGAAGAGTGAGTGCCATGCAAGCTCGCCGATGATACGGATAGGCATCCGGTAGTTTGGGTCGGCGCCGCCGTAACAATCCTGCACGAAAACGTCCTTCCCCTGCAAATATCCCTGGAGGCGGTTATAGAGATCGTTGAACTTATCGGGGCTGAACGGCCGGTTGTACTGACCCCACCAGATCTGTTTCTCTGTGGTCGGTTCTTTTACGATGAACTTGTCAGTCGCTGACCTGGCGGTATGCTTGCCCGTGTTCGCGATGATCGGGCCGAGATGCGAGATTCTCGCCTCTTTGCGAAATGTGATTTCCTCGTAGAGCGCTTCCGTCGGGAGGTTCCAGTATGCCATACGGAGGTCCGAGAGGCCGTGATTCACGAGGCCGTAGTCGCTCTTGAGAGCGGAGGCCTCGCTTTGAGCGGGTGTTTTGATGTCTAAGAGATTGTTCATAGCCAGTCCCTCACAAGTTTTCTGTCGCCGATGTAAATTTCGTTGGGGGATGATGGATCAAGTGCCCACTTCATGCGCGCGATTCCATCGGTGATGTCTTTGATTGAACCCGCGTAGCTGAGGCGCAAATGTCCTTCCATGCCGAACTCCTTGCCCGGCACAGTCACGACGAGGGCTTTCTTCAGCAGCAGCTGAGAAAGTTCGACGGACTTGTTGGAATACGCGCGGAAATCCGGAAGGCAATAGTATGTGCCGTTGGGTTTCGTACATTTTACTCCGTTGAACGAGCTGAGTTCCTGCATCATGACATTGCGGTTGTTCTCCAGCGTCAAACGTAGACTCTCTACCGCGCTCTGCAGACCGGTCAATGCGCCTTCCGCCGCGGCCTGCAGCAATCCCGCGGTACAAGAAGTAATTTGACCCTGCACGTTTGCCATGATACTCACCAACTCTCTGCTCGCTACCGCCCAGCCGATCCGGAAACCGGTCATCCCGTACAACTTCGACACGCCGTTGACCACGATAATGTGTGTCGATTCGGTATCTTTATTTGTGTAATTGTAACAATTGGGGACTGTCTTGCCGTCGAAAACCAGCTTGTGATAAATATCGTCCATGATGATGTAGATCCCCTTCTGCTCGCAGAACTCCACGATCTGGCCGATAAACTCGGCCGGATACACCACACCCGATGGGTTGTTTGGACTGTTAATAATGATCGCTTTGGTGTATGAGCTTACCGCTTTCTTGACATCTTCCATTCTGGGATAGAATCCGCCGTCCTCGGGCGTCACTATCACCGGCACTCCATAGACCATCTTCACCATCTCGGGATAGCTCACCCAGTATGGAGCGAGGATGATCACCTCGTCCTGCGGGTTCACTATCGAGTAGAGGACATTGAAGACCGATTGCTTGGCGCCGGCGGAGACGATGATGTTCTCCGTTGCAACAACCCGGTTGTAGTTTTCTTCGGTGTAGCGGACAATGGCTTTTTTAAGTGACGGGATGCCGTCCGTCGGTGTGTATTTGATATCTGCCGTGCTGAGCTTCGCAGCAGCGCTGAGAATTGCGCCGATTGGTGCTTTATTCCTCGGCTCACCGGCTCCAAGGTGAACCACCGCCTCGCCCTTTTCCCTCAACACGCGGGCTTCCTCGTTCAGCTTCAATGTGGGCGATTCAGCGATCGATTTTGCAAGCTGGCTGACGCTCATGATGTGAAACCTCCTTTTGTGAAAAGATGTGGGTGCACCAAAGGATAGGCTTGCTCAATTCTGATGCCAATATTGATTACAAAGATTGGCGCAGATTTTCGCGCAGATTACAGATTACATCCAGAAAAGGCGCGATATGCTCTATCTTTTGGTCGACCCGTTCCTCTAAACCTTAATAAGTAAGGCTGGCTCTGGTTTAATTCTCAACAATGCGAAGTTAATTTCAAAACCGTTAGCAGAAATGACAAAAAAGAGATGCCGACACCTGCTATTTGTACTGTGGCATCGGGCAAAGTCCTGAAAACAACCTGTGAATTGGATTTGTTTTATTCTTGTCCCGCCTTGTTATCGCACTCGAACCCTCGCTGACCTTACTTCAACAAGAGCATTTTCTTCACATCGACAAATCTCAGGGTAGGATTGGCGACGGACACTGCCTCGATCCGGCAGAAATATATTCCGCTTGGAGCCATTGCATTCCAGACCACCTGGCGATACCCTGGCGATTGCACCGCGCTGACCGGTTCGGTAATCAACTGCCCCAGGACGTTGAAGATTCGAATGCGAACCATGCTTTCGAATGGCAGCGCATATCGAATCAGCGTTGAGGGATTAAACGGATTTGGGTAATTCTGGCTGAG
>CAYLMV010000127.1:0-10068 GCA_964384415.1 uncultured Chitinophagaceae bacterium
AAGCAATAATCCTGCTATCCACCAATTCATCATCATCCCGATGGAGCGACAATGGATCTAGCATACGTTAAGAAAGTATTGAAGCTAGTCGAGGAGAGCAGTGTGAACGAAATCGAGCTGGAGGAGAAGGGTGTGAGGATTCGGATCAGCAAAGGCTCGAACAACGCCGGCTTCCTTCATCAAATGGCTCCATCGATGATGGTTCCGCAGTCGTACCAGTCCGCGCCCCCGATGCCGGCGGTTCAGCCGGCCGCTGAAGTTTTGCCGGCCCCCGTTGCCGAGAAGAAATACCACGAAGTGAAATCGCCGATCGTCGGAACTTTCTATCGAGCGCCTGCGCCCGACGCGTCAAATTATGTTGAAGTGGGCCAGGATGTCGAACTGGGTACGGTCCTGTGCATTGTCGAAGCGATGAAGTTGATGAATGAAATTGAATCCGACGCATCGGGAAAAGTGGTCAAGGTATGCGTCGAGAACGGCAAGCCTGTGGAGTACAACCAGGTGCTCTTCCTGGTTGAAGCGGCCTGAGGCAGACCGCAGAAGACTCGTTGCATCGCCCTACACTTTCCCGAATGCTATTCCCGACGAACACCGGAGATGCGGTTGTTTAACAAAATTCTTATCGCAAACAGAGGTGAGATCGCCCTCCGCGTTATCCGCGCGTGCCGCGAGCTTGGGATCTCGACCGTAGCGGTTTTCTCAGAGGCCGACCGCTACGCTCTCCACGTCCGCTTCGCCGACGAGGCGATTTGCATCGGCCCTCCCCCCAGCAAAGAAAGCTACCTCAATATTCCGCGCATTCTCGCCGCAGCCGAAATCACGAACGCCGACGCTATCCATCCTGGATACGGTTTTCTCTCGGAGAATGCCCAGTTCGCCGAAATCTGCCTCTCGTCGGGACTCGCGTTCATCGGCCCGAAGCCTGAGATGATCACGGCGATGGGGGACAAGTCCCTCGCAAAAGAGACCATGCGGAAGGCCGGCGTTCCGGTTGTCCCCGGGAGCGACGGAGTCGTGAAGAATGTCGCTGATGCGAAGCGTATCGCGGGGGAAATCGGACTCCCGGTGATTATCAAAGCATCGGCTGGAGGAGGAGGACGGGGAATGCGGATCGTGCGAGCGGAAAGCGAAATCGAGACATCCTTCCAGACGGCCCGCCACGAGGCTGAATCTGCTTTTGGGAACCCCGATGTTTATATGGAGAAATATCTCGAAGAACCCCGTCATATTGAGATCCAGGTTCTCGGGGATTCGTACGGCAATGTGATTCATCTCGGCGAAAGAGATTGTTCGGTGCAGCGGCGGCATCAGAAACTCATTGAGGAATCCCCCTCGCCGGGTGTGAACGCGGAATTGCGCGAGAAGATGGGGGCCGCCGCCGTGAAGGGGGCGAAGAGCGTGAAGTATCTCGGCGCAGGAACCATTGAGTTCCTCCTGGACAAGAACGGAAATTTTTATTTCATGGAAATGAACACGCGTATCCAGGTAGAGCATCCGGTCACGGAATTCGTCACCGGATACGATCTCGTGAAAGCACAGATAGAGATTGCATCGGGGAAGAAACTGAGCGCGAAAAAGGTGAAGTTCCAGGGGCATGCGATCGAATGCCGCATTAATGCAGAGGATCCCGAACACGATTTCCGTCCTTCACCCGGGAAAATTACCAGCCTTCATTTTGGCGGAGGACCCGGTATCCGGATTGACTCGCATATTTACGCAGGCTACCAGATCCCGCCGTACTACGATTCGCTCATCGCGAAACTTATCGTTCACGCCAACACCCGCGACGAAGCGATCGTGAGAATGGAGAACGCGCTCGAAGAATGTATCATTGAAGGAATCCACACGACGATCCCGTTCCAACAGGCGGTTATGCGGAATGAAAAATTCCGAAGCGGCGTATTCGATACAAAGTTCATCGACACATTCAAAATCGACGACTAGAAATCGTCGGCAGGAACGATTGAAAGGCGGCTATGAATTTCCCGGAAAATCTGAAGTATACAAAAGACCATGAATGGATTCGGGTGGAAGGATCCGTTGGATTCATCGGCATCACCGATTATGCTCAGGGCGAACTTGGTGATATCGTTTTCGTAGAACTTCCTGCGGCAGGAAAGAAAGTGGAGTTCGGGCAGGTCTTCGGGACTGTCGAGGCAGTGAAAGCCGTTTCAGACCTCTACGCGCCGGTGAGCGGCGAAGTGCTGGAGGTGAACAAAAGAGTCCACGACTCTCCGGAGTTGGTGAACAAGGATCCGTACGAACACGGCTGGATGCTCAAAGTGAAGCTCGAAAAGCCGGCCGAGCTTGCCTCGCTGCTCGACGTTGAGGCTTACAAGAAACTGATCGCGAAGTAACCACCCCTCGGCGGAAGAAGAAAGAAGGTCTGCACCTCGACGGCTCTGAGACGATGAGAGTCCTGCCGCGAATAATTGCCCCGCGTCTTTCCCTTCGCAGCATTTCCAATAAATCGTTCCCCCCCCGATTATTAAGCGAACACCCCGAGCGTTTTAGCTTTGAAAAATCCCTGACCACTTTCCGAGATCAGCTCATCGATCTTCACGATTCCACTCCCGATCTACCTCGTTCTCAGTGTCTGTCGAATAACTTCAGAAAACGACGCTGAACATCGAAGCTCCGATTCTGCAACGGCGAACGGGGCCCAATATTTTCGTACGATAGTAGGGAGCTTACCTCGACAAGTCAAGCGCCTCGCTGCCGTCCGCGGGGATTCATTGAAACTCTTAGGCGGATTGAGTACATTGAGTGAAGAAATGGAAACCTCACCCCACAAAGCAGGTTACGTCGCACTGGTCGGAGAGCCGAATGTCGGCAAGTCGACGCTGTTGAACACCCTCTTGAAACAAAAAATCTCCATCGTTACCAAGAAGCCGCAGACGACACGCCACAAGATTCTCGGCATTCTGAGCGGCGAAGGGTATCAGATCGTCTTTCTCGATACGCCGGGGATCATCAAGCCTCAGTATCTTCTGCAGGAGGTCATGATGCAGTACGCTTCATCGGCACTCGCCGATGCGGATATCGTTCTTCTTCTCGTCGACGCCGAGAAGGTGAAAGGGGGGGCATATGATCAGAATGTATCTGCGCTCGAAAAAATAGGCGAGGTGAAGAAGAAATCCTTTTTGGCGATCAATAAGATCGATACCGTCCAAAGGGGCGATCTGCTCCCGATGATCGACTCGCTCAGCAAAGCTTTCGTTTTCGACGAGATTTTCCCCATTTCGGCTCTTAAAGGAGAGGGAATCGAAGATCTTGTGGCTACGATCGTGCGTCATCTTCCGGAACATCCTCCTTTCTACCCCGGCGATATTGTGAGCGAGGCGCCCGAGAAGTTTTTCGTCGGTGAAATCATTCGCGAGAAGATCTTCGAGCAGTACTCTCAGGAAATTCCGTACTCGACGACAGTCGATATCGTCGCCTTTAATGAACGGTCAAAAAAGAAACACTTTATCAGCGCGGAGATTTTTGTAGAACGACAGTCGCAAAAGGGGATATTGATCGGCAAAGAAGGATCCGCGCTGAAGTCACTCGGCGAAAAGGCCCGTAAGGGGATCGAGGAGTTTCTGGGACACGCGGTTTTTCTTGAACTGCACGTGAAGGTCCGCGAGAACTGGCGGGGGGAGGAGACGTGGCTCAAACGGCTGGGGTATGGCGGGGATCAGTGAACAATGAGCAATTAACAATCAACAGAGAGCGGTGGGAGGGGAGATGGAAAATGGAAAATGGAGGATGGAAAATGGAGGATGGAAGATGGAGGGTGGAAAATGGAAAATGGAAGATGGATGATGGATTTAGGAATTAAGAATTAGGATTTGAGACTTAGGAACCAAGCACTAAGAACCAAGAACCACGCACGATGTACCAACTACCAACCACTCAGAACTCAGGACTTCGGACTTCGGACTTCGCACTCTGGACTTAAGACTAAGAACCAACAACTCTAAACATTGCGCACAATACCAGTATCTCTATGCCCATCATCAAACCGTTTCGCGGAATTCGTTACAATCAATCCAAAACGAACATCAATACTGTTGTCGCTCCGCCGTACGACGTAATTTCGCCCGAGCTGCAAAATCAACTCTATGCCAGGGATCCTCACAACGTAGTCCGTCTCATCCTCGGACGCGAAGAAGACCGTTACGCCGCATCGGCCAAAGCGTTCGGAGAATGGCAGGAGAAGGGCGTCCTGCAGCGAGATCAGAAGGCATCGATCTATGCGCTGGTGCAGACGTTCAAGACGACGACGGGACAGACAATCCAACGGAAAGGATTCATCGCGCTCTGCCATCTTGAAGAATTTGAAAAGGGCATTGTCCTTCCGCACGAGAAGACGCTCTCGAAGGCAAAGGAGGATCGGTTCAAATTGTTCAAGGCCACGAATTCAAACTTCAGCCAGATATTCAGTCTCTATTCTGATCCCGCAAAGAAGGTGGATGCGGTTATCGACCCGGCACATGCAGGCCATCCGGCCATCGATGTGACGTTCGAAGATGTTCGGAATCAAGTCTGGACGATCTCTGACGAAAAGCAGATCCACGCCATCGCACAAGAAATGGAGCCCAAGCAGGTCCTTATCGCAGACGGCCATCATCGCTATGAGACTGCCCTGGCATACCGGAACCTGATGAAATCGCAGAATCCGAAGCACAATGGAAGCGAGCTCTACAATTATGTGATGATGTTCTTCACCAACCTCGACGACGAAGGGCTTGTGATCTTTCCGACTCACCGCGTCATTCACAGCTTGCCCGCGTTCAACTGGCGGGAGTTTGCGGGCGTCATCCAGTCCGTTTTCAGTCTCACGGAGTTTGGTTCCAGGGACGCTATGCTTCACGAGCTCGCATCTCGTGCGCAGTATTCGTACGGCATCATCGTGAAAGCAGACGCGAAGTATTGGATCGCGACGCTAAAAGAGAAATCGGCGGTGGAAAAAATTGTTCCGAGAGATATGCCCCCCGATGTGAGGGATCTGGATGTCGTTGTCCTGCATTCGTACTTTCTCGGCAACATCCTCAACATCTCGCCGGAAGCCCAGGAGAAAAAACTCAACATCCATTACATTCAAAGCGTCGAAGAGTGTGATCGGGAAGTCACGGATGGAACTGCGCAGATTGCTTTTATCGTCAACCCCACGCGCATTGAACAGGTGCGTGCAGTGGCGAAGGCGGGACATACGATGCCGCAAAAATCGACGTTCTTCTATCCCAAACTCCTTTCAGGACTCGTGCTCAACAAGATGGCGGAGTAAATGACCGAGCGGTTCCGCGTTTATCTATCCTACATTCTGATTTGCACTATCTGGGGTTCGACGTGGCTCGTGATCAAGATAGGCCTCGAGACGCTGACTCCCCTCATGGCGGCAGGATGCCGATTCATGGTCGCAAGCACGATCCTCTTTGCGCTGATCATGATCCGCGGAGTGAAGATTCCGTTTGGGAGGCAAGAGAGGTCTTTCTATCTTGTCGTTGCGCTTACGTCGTTCAGCATCCCTTTTGCCCTCGTCTACTGGGGGGAGCAGTATGTGCCCTCAGGGCTCACCTCTATTATCTTTGCAATCTACCCCTTCACCGTGGCATTTTTTTCATATCTCTTCATCCCGTCGGGGAAGCCGGCCGCTGGCAAAATTTCAGGTATCCTGCTCGGGTTCTGCGGTATCGTCGCAATTTTTTCGAACGATGTTCACGCCTCAGACGCGCGGGCTCTCTGGGGGATGGCTGCGGTTCTCGTCAGCGCCATTTTGCAGGGTTATTCCGTGATCGTGGTGAAGAAACATGGCCACTCAATCCATCCTTTCGCGATCACCTTTGTGCCGATGCTGATAGGGGGGATCCTTCTGCTTGCTTCAAGCGTCATCCTGGAGGATCTGTCTGGCAATAGATTCACAACGAGCGCGCTTCTCTCGATAATGTATCTTGGAATGTTCGGCTCCGTCGCTACGTTTGTGAGCTATTTTTGGCTCTTGAAGAAGGTCGAGCCGGTATTGTTGTCTCTCACTTCCTTTATCACGCCGATCATCGCGGTGGTGCTTGGAGTGATCTTTCTCGGAGAAGAACTCTCTCCGAGGACATTTCTTGGGGCCGCGCTTGTGCTCGGGGGGATCGCTGTCGCCAACCTTGCTGAATTGCGGAAGCTTTTTCATCGCAGCGGCGTTTCCGCGAGGTGATACAGGCTACATTCGATTCTTGACAATGCCTGGTGAAATAGCTATCATTTTTTGGTAGGGGTGACATCGGCAGGGGGCTGGTCCCAAGAGAGTATCTTCCCGTAGTATATTTCTGCCAATACTAATTCCGGTTTGCGTATGAAGGCGTCTATAGGTACAGGCGCCTTGCTGTTTCTTTTTCATAGCTTGCCACATTTCCTGAGCACATTTCACACCCAATGGAGCGCCTCTAATGAAAAGACTCCTTCTCTTTGTATCGTTGCTCATCGCCGTCGCGGCATTTGTGTATATCCAGAAAGCCCGTATCCGTCCAAATGAATCCGATGAGGATGAACTCCTCGAATCGGTTGTCGGCGACAAGGACGATCCGGGAGCCGCATTCCGGTTCAGGCACGATATGCTCGCGGGGAGTCATCCCGATGCTGACCTGCAGCTCCTGCGCCGGCAAGCGGTCGACTATACTAACCATATGGCATCGGCGGCAAGGGGCACAAATTTACGAAAGACGACCGCTGATTCCTGGACGGCGCTCGGTCCGGGAAACGTCGGCGGACGTGTACGTTCGATTGTCGTTAACCCGTCGAATGGGAATCAGATCATTATCGGTTCAGTCTCCGGTGGGATTTGGAAGAGCACGGATGGAGGCGCCTCTTGGTCAAGCAAAACGGACACACTTAGTTTTCTGGCGATCAGCTCGCTTCTCATCGATCCCTTGAACAGCAACGTAGTCTATGCCGGCACGGGTGAAGGTTGGCAGAACTATGATGCGGTGTACGGAGGCGGAATCTACAAATCGACCGACTTTGGCGATACGTGGGCGCTCCTTTCCAGCACAACTGGTGCTGCCGCGGGCAATTTCAGAAATGTTATGAAGCTTGCATCCGACACATCGGGGAATATTTATGCTGCGACAAAAGACTACATGGCTAAATATGGAGGAGGGGTTTATGATGTCGCAGGCGGGTTGTTTCTTTCGAGCAATCAGGGAACATCGTGGAATAAAATCAGCTCCACGACCATGTCGACGAACTACTTCAATCCGGATGATGTCGTCGCGGTGTCTTCTTCGGTGATCGATTTCGCCGTCGGAGCCAACGGGGCGACCCCCGGCGGTATCTATCGGACCACCGATGGCGGGGGGACATGGTCAAAGGTGTCCTCTGCGCTCCCGGCTTCCGGTTACGGCCGAATAGCCCTCGCTCAGGATCCAAACACTCTCACCACCCTCTATGCCGCGTTCGAGTCGTTGGACACCTCGCCGTCCGGAGATGGCGGGCTTAAGGGAATATTCAAATCGACGGACGGAGGCGCCGTGTGGATCCAGCTAACCTCGCCGCAAAAGATCGCCTCGACGAGCACATCTTCCGGCAACATGTCTTACCTGAAGGATCAAGGATGGTACGACAACGTCATTGCCGTCGATCCGAACAACTCTTCTAATATCTTTGTCGGCGGTGTTGAGGTGATGAAGACGACGAACGGGGGAGCGAGCTGGACACAGGCGACGTACTGGAACTCCTTTTACGGTCTGCCGTATGTCCACGCGGACCATCATGCCATTGCATTCGACAGGACCACTCCGAATACAATTATTGAAGGGAACGATGGAGGCGTCTACAAGACGACAAATGCAGGGGCTTCGTGGACGAGCCTGAACAACGGCCTGAGCATCACGCAGTTTTACGGCGGGGCCGTCTATAAAACAGGCGCCACGTATTACGGCGGGACACAGGATAATGGACACCTGAAGTACAGTGGAACAGGCACCTTGTGGAGCGCCGCGGTAGGAGGGGACGGAGGATATGCCGCTCAGGATCAAACCACGCCCCAGGTGTCGTACGAAGAATATGTCTATCTCGAGTTGAGCAAGACGACCGACGGCGGAACGACATGGAACGATTGCATTTCGGGCTTGACGGATGCGAAAAATAGCAGCGCATGCCTCTTCATTGCTCCATTTGCGATGAGCACAGAGAATTCATCGGATCTTATTGCAGGATCGAACCGGGTCTGGGTGTCGACAAACTCGGCCGGCTCGTGGACCGCGGTGAGCAATGTCCTCTCGAGCGGGCGCTTCGTGAGTGCCGTTACCCTGACGAGCGGCACGACAAATTTTCTCGCCTTCGCGGGCACGACGGACGGCAAAATGTTTCGCTGCCGAACCCTGGACCCTACGGCCGGGGTGAATGCGTGGGATACGGTAACACCTCCGTCTAACAACAACGGCTGGGTGCGAAGGATCGTTGTCGATCCAAGCGACAAGAACAAAGTGTACGCATGTTATGGCGGATACAACACCGCCGGGCAGCTTTCATCCCGCCATCTCTGGTATTCAACCGACCAGGGCACGACATGGTCAGACATCTCCACGCAGCTGCCAAACGTCCCGGTGCATTCACTGGCGATCGACCCGAATTCTTCTTCCGTCGTGTATGCCGGAACGGAAACAGGCGTTTATACGACGTCTAATCTCGGAACGACATGGCAGCTATACTCCGCGGGCATGCCGACGTACGTTCCAACCGACGAAGTCGTCGTCCAGCACGACACGAAAGCGCTATTTGCCTTTACGCACGGCCGCGGTGTCTTCTCAACTTCTCCATCCTCAAACTCATCCCCGGGCTGGACGATTCAGACCTCGGGCATTACTGCAAGTCTCGCATCCGTGAGAGCCGTCGACCAGTCGACTTGTTGGACGGCGGGTGCCGGCGGCGTCGTACTGTTGACGACGAACGGCGGGAACAAATGGAACTCGGTCGGCGGCGGAACGATCGGGACTTCCGACATCTGGGCCGTTGATGCTCTGGACGCTAACACAGCATTTGTTACGACGAGTACGACAGCAACGATGATCTATCGAACCACCAACGGCGGAGGTGCGTGGAGCAACGTCTATAGTCTTACAGGCGGCTTCATTGACGGGATCAAAATGCTGGATGCCTCCAACGGCATCGCGGTCGGAGATCCGGTTGGAGGGAAGTGGACTGTACTCAAGACGACCGACGGCGGCGCCTCGTGGGCTCGCATCGCAACGGAACCCGCGCAGTCGGGAACGGAGGCAGGCTGGAACAATTCAGTCGCGGTCGCCGGCTCGTCAAACATCTGGTTCGGGACAAACTCGTACAGGATCTACCGGTCGACGGACGCAGGGGCTACCTGGTCATGGAGCCCGATTCCATTCGCCAACAGCCTCAGCGTCGCATTCAGCGATGCGCAGTACGGAGTGGCGGGTTCGGATTCAGGTGCGACGGCCAGGACTACAGATGGAGGCGCATCGTGGGTGCCTGTGTCGGCCGGTAATGGCGCCCCGGTTTTTGCGATCTCAGCGACGCCGAGCGATTTCTTTGCGGTGTACGGCGGATCTGTCTACCGAAGCGGTACTCATGGCGGCTCGTGGACGGCGTCGTTTACAGGATCCATCGGTACGCTCAACGCTCTCAACATCGTCTCGACCGGTTCGAATATTTTCGGGTGGGCAGCAAGCAGTGCGGGAAATATTGCCGGATTCTCCGGGACCGCATCCGCGGTCGATGCGAAAACAGGACCGATACCGTCTCAATTTGTTTTGCAGCAAAATTACCCGAATCCCTTCAATCCTCAGACAACAATCGAATTTGATCTCCCCAAAGCGGTCCGCGTTTCGCTCAAAATTTTCAATGCCGCGGGGGCAGAGGTTGCCACGCTGGTTGATAACGTGATGAGCGCCGGGGTACACGACGTGGTGTGGAATGGCAGGAACGGATCGGGCGCTGTTGCTGCAAGCGGAGTTTACTTCTATCGGGTTGCTGCGGGTGAGTTTGCGGCAACGAAGAAAATGCTGCTGATCAAATAGAGATGTTTGTCGGCTTCATTCCATAGCGGAGCTCAAGTGTACTAAAGAG
>CAYLMV010000128.1:0-10048 GCA_964384415.1 uncultured Chitinophagaceae bacterium
CTGTGCAACTCGCCGAGAATGTGGCGCCTCACCCTATCTCGATATCGTATTTGTCCAGAAGACCAATCACTCCCGGCAACGACAGTTTTGCTTTCTTGATCCGGTTTCTCTCCGGGTCGATAGAGTAATTGTAAGAGGTCCGAAGATCGGCCTTCATCAAAATTGTCCTGTCAAATTTAGCCTTAAGAAGATCACAATTGTCAAATATTGCACCGGTTAGATCGGTTTCGGTGAAATCAACCTCTTTCAAACTGCACCCGGCAAATCGGGTCTTTTTCAGGTTCACCTTGTAGAACGAGGAGAGGTTCAGTATGCAATTCTCAAACGCCACGGTAAAAAGCAGCTGACTGCATTCATCGAAATGGAGCCCCAACAATTTGCACCCTTGGAATTTTATATCCCTCAATACAGTTTTTCCCAGCTTAGCCATGCTCAAATTGCATCCAGTGAAACTGCATTCCGAAAATCTGATATTCGATAGATTGACGCCTGAAAATGTGCAGCTCGTAAACGCACAATTTTCATACTCCGATTGGTCCGGTTGATTTTTCGAATAATCAATCTTCTCGAATGTCTTTCGTTCGGTTACGGATTTCGTCATCGGTGTGTCGTCGGTTATTGCGTGTTAGATCGTTTCCGCGTAAAGGGAAATTGCAGGACAATAGTTCCGCCGTCCCTCTTAAGAATTCGAGATATCTTCAAGGTCACCTCCGCTGTATCCGGCTGGAATGAAACAGTGTCATTGCTCTTTCTGTCTATCCGGCCGTCGCTGCTCCCTCACGGATCCGATTGAGATCGTCGACGAGGTACGGACAGTATCATGCAGACCTATGGACTCTGCCGCACCGTCAATCATAGAACTCGAATTTGCAGGAAGGAGATATTTTAGCAAAGAGCCTTCTCGATTGATCGTCGACTATTTGAGTCGCTGAAGAATATCCATTGATCTTGTTATGTACAAGAATTTCTTTCAGCAGGCAATGCTTGAAAAATGTCGACCGGTGCTTCCACATTTTGCCGTTGACGAAGAGTGTAGTTTTGGATTGACTTACTTCATATTTGTTGACGAGTCCGAATTGGATCAATCGGGGCAGCGTATCTTCGGCAAAGAGGTTTGAGATTCTCATCTCATCATCGATGAAGAGCTGTCCCTGAGGAAGAGAAGCGCTGCTTGGCAGATGATATGATTGCCTCTTCGCCAATATTGTGTGATCTGTGTAGTTGAAGAAATCGACAATCGCAAAGATGATGAGTGCGCAGAGGGTAAGCTCAATGATATCTCGCAGATGATCCTTTTTTGATCTCATGGGACTCCTTTCAGATCGACTGACGGGCCCGCATTCACGCTGAAGAGCAGTTAGAATGACGGGATTGGTTTTTGCTGAATTCACGATTAGAATCGCATCCTGAGTAGCCAATCGGTGACTGATTGGGGCATAGCCTCAAGAATACTCGCTGCCCGGGCCATGTAACCAATCGAGTAATATCGTTTAGGATGTTGAGCAGTCAGAGCGTTGAGAATTACTTCTGATACTTTCTCGGGATCAGTCCGTTTTGAATCAAACTTCGACATTTCTCCAGCCCACTTCTGCAGAGCCGCTTGATAGAGAGATACCCGTTCGCGCGCCCCTTTTTGGAGAAGGGCTTCTACATCCGATGTGGTCCTCAATCCTGAAGGCGTTTTGATCCCGCCGCATCTGACCATGATGTTCGGTACTTGCCATTGTTTGGTTTCAATATTGAGGGTCCGGACGATGCAGTTGACGGCAAAATCGCATGCATGGATGCCAGCGACATAGGGAGTCGGGATTATCGCAGGGGTCATGATCCAAACGATTCGTCCGTTGGCCGTTCGGATCATCGGAAGGAACGCCTGGACCATAGCGACCGAGCCCAGAACTCGCGTTTGCAGCTCTTTGTGGAATTTCTCCAGGTCCATTAATTCGATAGGGGATGGCGACCCGCCCCCCGCATTGTTGATCAGCGCATACAACCCCGTCATCCCCCTCTTTCTGATTTCATCAGTCACGATCCCCGCCGCGCTGGTGATATGATCAAGATTTGAGAGATCAACAGGAGAGATGGGCACCAAATTCGAAATATTGAGATTGCGAAGGTTCTTCGAGTCGGATTCTTTCCGGACTGTGGCAAACACAATGAAACCATGTTCCGCCAATTTGACGGCAGCTGCCCGCCCGATGCCGGAAGAACACCCGGTGATAAGCACGCCCTTCGGTTCGGCACCTGCTGTGATTGGACCTTTGTTATTCATTATCTAATAGTTCCTTTTGGATGGATAGTGCGGCGAGCGAGAAGATCCGCGACGGAGAGGAGCTCTATCAAATTGCAGCAGCATCACATTCAATTCTGGTCTCTGACATAATAGAAGTGAGAGAGTTCGGTCTGACGTGCCGTCAAATGCAGCGTATCATTTCCGCCGAACAACACAAATTGACTATCGGGATAATCCTTGTCCGTCCAATGAATCACAAAGGCCTCTTTCCGGCGGCTGAGCCTGTGTGTCTTCGAGAGTGCAAACGGCAGCTGCTTCAACAAAGTATCGTTGCGATAGAATTGGACCGTGTCATTTTCCTGAAAAATAACTTTTGCCGAATATCCCGAGAGTTCCGGCGTGTGAATCGATCCGGTCCATGCACCTTGCGTCTTAACCCATCGCCAGGAGCCATAGACAGAATCATTTTGCCGCCGTTCGAACGGAGTAAACCGGCAGCCCGTCAACAGGATAGACGCGGCGAGCACGAGACTCAAGCTGGCTGTCGATGACATTATTTCGGACTATGCGTAATCTTACTTTAAACGGAAGAATTCAAACGTACACGAGCATCCATGAGCGACCGGACGGGCGGCCGCATCGTGGTATTAGCTCATTCTGCTTCTGAGCTGGTCCAGTCGAACCCCGGCTGATGGATCCTTAACAAAGAATTCTTCAAGCTTGTCGCACGGGTATTCGATGCAATGCGCGCAAACGTCGACCCCCTTTTGTCTCGCGCATTGTCTGATGCCGCAATCATTGCATCCAGAAAAAAGCCTTCCTTCCATCGTCCGGCAGCCATCGCAGTCCGTAATATCCGACAGCTCATATGCCAACCCGTATTGCTCACGGCAAAGCCGGGCGATTTCAATTCTCTTTCGGATTTGTACTTCCTTGTCGTTCTCTCTTGTCGCGAGATAGATCGGGCATGTATTGCAGACCAAACCACAGTACGAAGTCATTTGATTCATGGCTGCCTCCATCGAATCGGGCGAATCGGGCGAATCGGTCGAATCGGACCGACCTTCAATTGCCGGCAGGCGGCCCGGTGTTGATCTTCTTCGATTTCACAAATGCAATAGTGAAGAGAAGAGCAAATGCCAGGTCGATGACTATTAACGGCAGCCACAACGTAGGAAAGCGTCCCTGCGGGAAAAGTATACAGAATGCCGGAACAAGGGACAGCTTCTCAAGTACGCAGGGAATCATCATGGCGCGAAATTTTATCGGACTGGTCGCAACGAAGATGAAGAGTATCTGCCAGACCAGCGTGACTCCGGCGAATGAATAGTAATACTCGGCATGATTGATTGGGGGAGGATAGTCTATGCCCATCTTCTGCTCGTTGAAGAACAACGGAAGAATTACCAGAAAGCCGTAAATGGCGGCTGACCAGAAGACGTACTTGGCGAATTTCATACGAATCGTTCCTTTGTGTGAGTGTATGATTGAAGGCTCTCCTCGTTCCGGCATAAGCAGCCGCGGTCAGTTCCAAAAGGATTCTCCAAAGGAGTCCTTCGGACCTTCGATGCTTGTCGAGCAGCCATCGGCGGGCTGTCGGTTTGCCGGCGGGAAGATGAGAGTCCCGCAGAAATGTGCTGTCACATCTTCAGAAACTCCAGCAACTTGTACATCAGGATGGCGGGCCAAACAACCGCCTTGAGAAAGCCGAGGACGCCTTCCCAAAAAGTCGCTGAGTGTTGGATGAAATAAACTGCGGCGCCAACGAATGACAAAAAATAGATACCGCCAAAAGCACTGTTGTGTTTCATTCCGTCGTTCCTTCGAAGGTCGTTCATGGATTTGATCCTGATATTGAGGATTATTGTTGTGATGTGTAAAAAGCAGGAGTCAACGGGCTCCCGCGCTTTCCCGCAGGAATTGGCTGATGAGGCAGCACCGCCTAAAGACTCTTGTTGTGGATGTATTGCTCAAGCGCCCGACGATCAAAAAAGAGACTTTGAAACGATAATCTATCGGCTCGCCTAAAAACCCAGTAGACGTCGATTACGAGCGAATCAGCGCCTTTTACTGTAACGGTCGAAAAGTCTATGTCGCGCGACTCGAGTGTATCGAGGTACGTTCTTCTTTCTTTTCCATCCGCTGTGTGAAGAAAGAGAAATCGATCGCCATACTCCTGAGGCAAAGATGTTTTGTTCAATATCGTCAGATGCGCCCGAATTTTGGCTTTTGAATTTGTAAGCGGCTTAGGCGAAGGATCGATTCGGGCCAGAATAGCGAAAGTCGAATCCTCCGATCTGAGATCGACATAACCATTTTCTCTTTGGCAGCCGGCGAGCAAAACGCAGCCAGGGAGAAGGATGTATTCGATGAGTTTCAATCTGTCAGCTATCATGACATCGAATATTTTCCGCGTCATTTCAAGGTGGGGGACCAGTTAGAATGCCGGGGCAGTACCACCCATTCACGCAGCAGCGGACAGCCTCTTCCGGTACTTCTTCCTGTCCCAGACAAACTTTACGGAAATTGCCTTTCGATAGCAACTATCGATGCACTTCCCGCAGACTAAACATTCCGGGCTTGTCACAAGCCCGCAGTTCTCGGCAACATACTGCGTGATTGGGATTTTCACCAGACAGTCCCTGTCGCATCTGCCGCAAGAGTTGCATTTGGTTGTGTCAACCACCGGTATCAATCTTGAGAGTGTTGCTCCGGCCGCGCAGAGACCCCCCATCATACAGAGATTTCTGCACATCCACCGCTTGTCAAGCATGAAGCCAAAGAGGAGAGCTCCACCGCAGTCGTAAAGCCAGATTTGCCTGTAGTGGTTGTCTAAATTCATTCCCAGGAATCCGAGATTGAACTGTGGATGCGTTACCGTCCCGGATTTCATATTGATGAAGAAGAATGCAAAGGCGGTGCCGAAAAAGGCAAGGGTCCATACGATCCGGTTCACACGCCGCCAGCCTCTCGGCGTGCTCCATGGAATATGAAACAGCGCCTGATTTCCCGGCAGATCCTGAAGCGTTCCAATGAAACAGAGCCAACCGCAGCCAAATCTTCCGATGAGGGGGGAGAGCAAAATCATGAATCCCCAGATAACGACAACCCATGTGACCACACCCCAATAGATTGAATGCCAGACAAACGCAAAGTTCAACGCTCTGAAAAAGACGGGCGTCAAAATCAAAAAGAAGATTCGAGCCAGCAAATTATAAGTGTATAATTTCTTCACGATGACATCTCAATCGTGTGGGCTGGCAGTCCCGTCAGGAACGCTTTGGCTGAGTAACGTGAGGACACCTCAGATGTTGCGTCCATTTCGGCGGAAGCGGCCGATTAGGTTTTCATCGATCAACGTTCTTCGCGGCAACTATTTGTCCGTCACTCGGAAAAATTGAGCAGCAGGGCATCCGAGCTCTCTTTGTAGGCAATGCTGGCATGCGAGCGAGCCTCGGGCAAAAGCATTTCCAGCCGTCGCAAGAAAAATCAATGCGAATATCGCCGCCAGTATTATGAAGTTGAATTCCTGAACCAACAAGATGATGCAGCCGAGAAAGGGAAATAGGAGGACAAAAGAATCCGGTATGAGCTGCTTCCATGTCATTCCATGTTCGATGAACCGGGGGGCGCTTCCCCTGGGAAATAACATTGCAGAGATTTTTCCGCGACCAAAGGCGCACCAACCGTCATAATAATAACAGTTAACACAGCTTGAGCGTAAGAGGTGCAATTCAACCCAAAGGAGGTAGGCGATATAGATCATCGCCAGGATGAAACTCAATCGCAGGAAAATCAGAATGCCAATGACATAGGTTGATAGCGACAGAGTATTGACTGCGGCTATCATCCAAACGGGGTACTTTTGATATTTGGTTTGCATGTGACAAGTCCGATATACTTCACCGGTATAGCCTTGGTATCCAACGGACAGGAAATCGCGATATTGAACAAGGATGACAAACTAGCAAGCGATCTTTCATTGTGGAGCTTGTTCCTCGGTCATGTTCCTGCAATCACACTGATGCCGCTACTTGATGTACCTGTCGGCATATCTCAGGAATGTAGGCCAGTTGGGTCCGGTGGTATGTCCCCCTTTATGCTGCCGGAATGCTATTTCACCATTGGTCAACGCGGTTTCAATAGGGGGGAATTCATACGTCCCAAGCCCTTTTTTTCCAAGAAGTTCATAGACGGGACTGGCATACGCACCGCCAAGGAACATTCCTTTTGCATCAACCCATTCTCCTTCGACGGAAGGCGAACCGCTGCTGATAAAAACCGGACGGGGAGCGCAGAGCGCGACGAGTTCGTGAGCATCGACCGGCAGGTCATTCACCTGCAGAGGGCCGGCATATTTCAAAAAATTACCCGCAAACCAATGGTACTCAGCCGATGATGCCAGATTTTCTACCTGCTCTCCGAAGACACGGCGAAGTATCTTGACACCGCCTGCTCCGGACGATCCGATGAATCCCATTGCGAACCTTGCATCGTATGCCATTGTCACTATCGCGGCTTTTCCATATCGCGACAAACCCTCGATGATCACCTGTTTCGCATTTACTGAAGCGTCGGTTTCAAAATAGTCCAGAGCACGGCTTGCACCCCAGGCCCATGCCCTTAGCGCCCCCCAATCATCAGGCTTTCTGCGCTCTCCTTTGTTTGTTAGACCGATGATGCCTTTGGTTAGTCCGGCTCCCCAATCCGCCTGATAACTTGTGGGAATAAGAATTGCATAACCCCATCCTTTTGAAAGTACCTGAGACTGCCAGGTCGGCTCCTTTGGTGTACCGGCAGGGGGTTCGGGGAATTTAAAACCCGGAGGGAAATTAAATCCAAATTCCATGACGACCGGTACCGGAGTTTCAGCTTTTGCCGGAATTGTAAGCGTTAATTGTATGTCGACGCCGATGGAGGGGAATGAAGAATTGTCGGCGTGTCCCGACAATTTCTTAACGATGACCGGAATATTTTCCACGGTATCGTTCTTCGTACTCACTACTTGCCAGGTAACCCTAGGGACATTCTTGGGTACGCGTCCATATATTTCCCGGTCAAAATACTCGACTATTTCGGGGCGGCGTTTGTTCCACCACGTTTCTGCATCCCGAACTCTCGCGCCGTTATGTAAGATCAGGGGATCGGGAAGGGACGTGTACGGCGATGCTTTCGATTCATCGGTGTTTGCAGCATTGGGAGCCTTTGGATTGCCGGAAGGCCCCGCTCTTAATGAATCGAACTTCAGCTGTTTCAACATCCATCGGTAGTCTTCATTGGTAGCATTTTTGAGGCTATCCATTTGTTTGGGATCGAACTGCGCCCGCATTGACGAAGAGACCAGCAAAGCAAACAGGAGAGCAAAAAAAATTCTTTTCATCGATTACCCTTTCGAACTAGAATTATCAAAACCGAATGCACCTATCAAACTGACCGATCGCAGTGATATACAGGGAGCGAACCTGATTTCTCTCTCTTATTGAAAAAGCGTCAGATCAACCGCCTCCGCCATCAACCGGTGGCCCGTCTCACTGGGATGTAGATGATCGCCCGAATCAGCCGCAGGCAAAAGGTGCAGCGGATTTGCCGGATCGCGCAAGGCGGCATCGAGATCGATGACGGCATCAAACCGGCCGCTGCTTCGAATCCATTCGTTGACCCTCTTCCATGCCGATTGACGATCCGGCGTATCATAGAACGAGCCGCCAAAGGGAAGCAGCGTCGCGCCATACACATGGATACCCTTGACGCGGGCGCTGTCGATCATCTGTACATACGCGGCAATAAGATCGTGCACTGTTTCGTCCGCGGATGCTGCATCATGAATGCGGCCGATATCGTTTATTCCTTCCAGGATGATAAGCCAGCGGACCTTCGTTTGGTTCAGCACGTCGCGCCCAAATCGGCTCAGGGCAGAAGGGCCGAGACAATTATGAAGGACGCAATTTCCGCCGATCCCTTCGTTGAGAACCGCCACGTGCCGGCTGCCGGGATTCTCCTGAAGGCGGCGCGCAAGTTCATCGGGCCAGCGGTTTTGTTTGTTTGTGCCCGAGCCGCGCCCATCGGTGATGGAGTTGCCAAGCACGACAACGGCAGCGGCGGAATCCGCGGCTTTGATATCGATGCTGTTGATGATGTACCAATGATCTGTCTGAACAGCGCCCGGGAAATCTGACGCAGAGACTTCGTTCCCCGGAAGCAGGTAAGAGGTAGTTCGCGATCCTGGATGTCCGGTGACATCCGGTGATGTGTCGCCGAAGTAAATCGTTATCGTTACATCGGATCGCGGTTTCAGCGCGAAGCGGAAAGGATCTGACGTAACTGCGGCACCTGGCTTCATGGTGACCTGCGGGTTTCCATCGAACTTCAATGTAATATCCGTGTTCGGGTCAATAGCGCTCCCCCCGGCTGAGAGGGCAAAATGCACAGCAGTGAGTGTAACGGGACTCGTGCTGAATTCATTGGAGAATCGCATCCGCAAGCTGTCTCCGCCTATGGAAACGCGAACTATCTGGCGGAGGGTGTTGCGGCTCAATCCGGGTTTCGGCGGCGTATTTTGCGGTTCGACGAGCTGCGGTGATGTGCTCCAGGTTCCGACCCACTCTTCGGCAGAGCTGCGAAATGAGAGAGAAGCAAGCGTGAAGAGGAGTCCGGCCAGAGTCCGTAAGGTTGGAATCGAACGGCGGAAAGACGTGAAAAGTTTTTGAATGGAGATCATATGCATATGAATTTATAAGACAATAATGAAAGAGGTTAAAAGACTCAAGCTATTCTGCGCAGGAAAAATCGTCAACGGCTCTTCCGGTCAATGCGAGCGCTGATGAGAGTGCCGGGCGTCGTTGTTCAGAATTGAGTGAGAGATAATATATTCCCGTCTGGATCTTGAAACCAGGCTATCTTTGCTCCGGCGGGGGCTTGCCAGATACCTTGTTCGTCTTGCTCCATTCCTCCGTAACGCGCGAACTTCACTCCACGTTCAGTAAGCTCGTTGACCTCCTTCTTAATATCAGCGACTTCCCATCCAAGAGCAGTATATGCGTGAGGCTCAACCCTGTCCACTTTTTGAATCCGAAGCATCTTCCCGCCTGCCTCGAATACCAATGCAAATTGATCGCCGCTAACAAAAGTCAGGCCGAGAATATTTTCGTAGAACTTTCTCGCGGCCTTGGCATCGCTTGTTGCAACAAAGCTGATGGTGTGAGACTTGTTTAACATGCCAATACCTCCAACAGTGGTTAACCCCGAGTTGCCTTATTTGACCAGCATCAATTTCTTCGTCTGAACAAAACTTCCAGCTGTAAGCCTGTAGAAATACACTCCGCATGACAAACCGCTCGCGTTGAAACCAACGGAGTGAACGCCGGCGGTCTGACGATCTTCTACCAATGTTCTCACGAGCCTTCCTAGTTCATCATACACCTTCAACGTCACGAGAACGCTCGTTGGCAGTTGATAATTGATCGCTGTGGATGGATTGAAAGGATTGGGGTAATTATCCGACAGCTCAAACTGGAACGCCGGGGATGACGGCCGCACGTACGTTGCGACAGGTTTCAGTGTCACCGGATACGATTGAAGCTCAACGGAATCCTTCATCATGATGCTCAAACGGTAGGTGTAGGATTTTCCGGGAAAGGCGGAGCTGTCGTTGAAGACAGAATCGGCGGGACCGATTTGTGCGGCGGCAAAGAAGCTCCCGTTTCCTACCCGGCGTTGGACAACAAGGCTGTCGCTCTCAGCGTTGCGGTTGTGCCATCGTATCTGGGCATTGTGGCTCCCGACCTGGGTGATCTTCATTCCGTTGGGCGATTGATG
>CAYLMV010000129.1:0-9795 GCA_964384415.1 uncultured Chitinophagaceae bacterium
TCCGGGTCCTTCAATCTGAACATCCGCGATCCCCACGGCATATCGGCGGGCTCAGAGTCAAGCGTCCCGCCATGCTCTTTGATCCGGCGGGCAATATCGTCGACATTCTGATCGGTGGTGATGCGGAGCGAGAATCCCACTCCTTTGATCCGGTCCCAACCCTTGGCTCCATCGTCCTGATTGATGGAAAGATGCACCTCTCCAGCGAGAAGCGCCACACTCCGAAGTTTCCCATCGCGCTCCATCTTTCGCTCGACGGCGAATCCAAGCACGTCGGTATACCAGGCAAGACTCTTGCCAAGATCCTTCACTGTTATTGAAACTGCGAGCAAGGTGGCATGTAACGGCTTGGATTCAGACTGTTTGGCCGCGCCTGCAGGGTTTGGGGTAGTAGTACTCATACGATATCCTCGAAAATGATTTACGCTCCGCTGCATCTGCAGCAAATCTGTTGTTGTTCATCTACAATATAGCAAAGAAAAGGCCCAGATGGAAAGTGTGGAAATTCCAAATATTTCCATCCCTTTCTAAAAGTTATTAGATGCCATTTCAAAAACCCTCACATTGTCATTCTGTCCCAAGGAGAACCTCCAAAGGAGTCCCTTGCCACGTTAGCATGACGATAGTGGATGGCATCGATGCGGCCAAATTGTAACACTATCTAGTGCCGGGTCCAAAAAGTAACCTTGTAATCCAAAAAGCTCGGAGACATATCCGTTCTTTCTTCGAGGCCAAAGAAAGAACCAAAGTCCCGGTGTACGGGATCCCGCCTTTCATAATTTGGAAAAGCGGTAAATGCCTGCGGAATCGAAACGCACCCGATGCCTCCGCCGGACAAGCCGCAGAAAACGGCTCGCGATAGCCACCAGCACACTCCTGCCGTTTTCTGAACGCTGCATCGCTTTGACTTCATTCACCGACGCCGATTCCGCTCGCCGCCGCACTGAACGAACAGCGGAGGTTTATCCTCATACAAATCACAAGAATACATTTCAGGTACGTCACTAGTTCTGAAAACAGTTGCCAAATCCCATGGAAATTAACTACCTTAATGGACGCATAAACTTAACAGGATCTCTTTGATGAAACGAAAACTGCTGCTTGCCATTTTCGTCGGCCTGATGCCGGCGGGTGCAGCCATGGCTCAGATGGACAGCACGCTCGATCATTCCGGTTCGCAGACTTCGGCTGTCACCTTCACTCACTGGTCGAATAGCGTAAAATTGTTCTGGAGTCATGAGAAGGCAAATTGGGACAAGAATTCCTTCGACGATGCCGTGCTCGACACGAGCCGGTTGGTTATTTCACGGGCCCAGGCGTACGAGCTCCTCTCGCTTTCCACATCATTTTCAACGTACGGCCTCGAGAACGAATGGAATGTTGCTCTCGGAAAGCTGACGGAGGGCGATGATCTGGTCCTTCTCGACCTCGGTTTCGGACTTCTCCGCGGCGCAATTCCAAAAACAGAAATTGCCGGTCAAATAACGTCGTTGAGTTATATTAGCAGTGGATCCGGCCACCCGCTAAGAGCGGGATCCGCAAATTACAGCTACAGCATTCAGGGCACGTATGTCGGAGTCACGGTACCGCTGATGGTGGAATGGCGTTACGGATTGAATCCGGTTTCGCTGAACGCCCGTGTCGGCATGCTCTATCGCATCGCCTCCGTCTCTGTTGACCGGAAATTGTCGGCAAGCGGATTTCCGCAGGATTATGATGCGGCACTGAACGACGGCCGCTTCGATTTTTTTGATGGGAATACTTTGACGGAGAATTACCATCAGAAGGTCTCGGAGCTCGTGATCGCCGCAATTCCGGCCTTTGGAGTGAGCGCACGCCTTCCCTTGACGAGTCAGGCGGGAAAAAGTGGCGGACCGGGGATGATCATCGGGGCCGATTTCGGTTTGTCGACAAGGGTATATCTCGCGTTCTCATATTGAATTTTTCTTGGGAAGAAACTCTTCGGAAAGGTCCTCATCGTCAGCGCTTCCAGCTTCTCTCAACAATCCCCCCCCGCCCCTCTCGCCGCCGGCAAAAATCACACAGCCCGCACAATGTAGATTGCCCGGGCTGCAGAGTCTTACGCGATACGGAATTTACTTTGCCAATCCAATCTGTCTCATGTATGTCTGATTGTCCCAGAACAAATGTTCCTCCACCATGACGCCATCTTCCCAGATTCCTATTGTCGCCATCGGCATGTTGAATGCCTTGCCTGTCGGCTGTATGAACTTACCCTTTCCGATAGGCATCGGTTTGGTGAAAGTTCCTTCGAAGACGCCGGTCACGGCTGTGAATTTGCCTGCGCCGAATCTGATCGGATGCTGTTTGATCCGCGTGTCGGGGGCATAGACAAACATCGCTTTGAGGTCTTCGATGTGTTTCTCAATTCCCTGCGTCATGTGTCCATCCGGCCAGTAGACCTTAATATCTTTCGCATGACTTTCATGCAGCCTCGTCCACTCCTGATTGCTGAAGACTGTGAAGTCCAGCGTATCAAATTTCACCAGGCTCGAATCTGTCGCCGCCCGCTCTGCAAGGAAGCTTTTCAATTGAGCTTTTGCTGCCTGAGCATCCTGATCGTCGCCGGTCGAACAGCCGGCCAAAAGGAAAACCGCCAGAAGAAGCGCGGATGATACGAGCGCGCCGGTCAAACTACGTGTTGATGTTCTCATTAGAGTCTCCAAAAACTGTTAGTCTTCTTATGATCTCAGCCGTGAACTTCGCCTGCGCTATTATGCAGCTTTCGTCTGTTGCTGCGCCTTATTGAACTCAGCGAGAATTTCGATTTTTACTTCATTGCTTACCACTACTCCGCCGGTTTCCGTTAACGCGCTCCACTGAAGACCGAAGTCGAAACGATTCAACTTGCCGTTGATTTCGAACCCAGCCACCTGAGTTCCTCCGAAACCGGCCACGGTACCGTTGTAGATGACGTCCAGCGTAATTTCTTTTGTCACTCCGCGCAGGGTCAGGTTGCCGGTGACCTGCAGCTCAAAATCGGAAGTTTTCTTCACCGAGCTTGAGACGAATGACATCTTGGGATAATTTGCCGTATCGAAAAAATCGGGGGATTTCAGGTGTCCGTCGCGCTGATCGTTTTTTGTGCTGATGCTGTTTACATCCGCTTCGAACGCTATCTTCGCGTCGCTGAAATCCTCTTTCTCGGACTCGATCGTTGCATTGAATAGGTTAAAGTGCCCTGTCACGGTCGAGACGACGAGATGCTTTACTTTGAAGATGACTTCGGAGTGGGTCGGGTCAATATTCCAGAGTGCCATGGTAAAAATCCTTTCTTCGTATTGATAGTTG
This sequence comes from uncultured Chitinophagaceae bacterium, assembly GCA_964384415.1. Taxonomy (GTDB): domain Bacteria; phylum Bacteroidota; class Ignavibacteria; order UBA10030; family UBA8401; genus JAGVPT01. The sequence continues at coordinate 3,313 of CAYLMV010000129.1, forward strand.
TTATTGATTTAAGAACACTACCAATATACCATGGCGAGGGGCCGGCAAGCATTCACCAAGGATAAGAAATGACGTTAACCTATGGTAAGGCCGCAGTCACCTTTTTTGAGATAACTCCTTGCGGATGCGGCTCAATGATTGCGGGGTGATTCCAAGAAAAGAGGCGATGTGGTGTTGCGGAACGAGCTCGACAAGTGCGGGATACGTTTTATTGAACGCGAGGTAACGTTCCTCGGCCGAGGCGGCCAGCGAGTCGATGATGCGTTTGTGTGTCGCGAGGTAGTTGCTTTCCAGCAGCAGCCGGAAGAAGCGTTCCATCTTCGGGACCGTTTCCAGCAATTTGTCTCTGGAATCTCTTTCGAGCAGCAAGACCTCGGAATCCTCCAGGGCGTCGATATTGTGCGTGGAGCTGGCACCGCTCAGGAAACTGGTCAGGTCGGAAATCCACCAGTCTTTGATGGCGAACTGCAGAACATGCTCTTCCCCCTTATGATCGACGGTGTACTCGCGAAGACAGCCCTTGTTAACAAAGGCAAGATGTCTGCACACATCGCCTTCCTGCAGAAGGAACTGTCTTTTCTTAACCTTCTTTGGAGTGAAGAATTGGCTGCAAAGGTTCAGTTCCTTTTGGCTGAGGCGGATTCTCTTCTGAATATGTTGATGAAGCAGATCGGGCATGTTCAATCTCGAGTGAATTTCCTTGGGATGACGCCATGTTAGCCGAAAACGGAATGAGAATCAAGCATCGATGCGCTTCGGTGGACACACAGTTTGGATGCCCGGAGAGAAGCATGCGGGTATGACAAACCTCGCGTTGTGTCATTCCCTCAACGAGGTCGTAGACCGAACGTCTTTATCGGGAATCTATCGGGGCACACATCAACATAATCAAACCGAACACTACCCAAGTTTCACGTCAAATCGTTCGGCAAAGGCTTCTCAATCGGACTGCTTCCGCTTACTCTCTGCCATAAATCATAATTTAGGATTCCATCAGCCAAACTGGATCTTGAACTGTGCCGGGAAGACATAGCGTTCGACGACAAGGAACCCAAAGCACGCCCCAGCGACAAACGAGAGCAACGGAATAGCAAAGACAAGGATTGCATGTTTCACGCCTACCTTATACCTGATGAGTGAAATCAGGACCAAGAGGAGGAGCACAACCTCGGCAGACAGGAAGATATCCCTAAAGGCATACATGTTCCAACCGGCCATGCCGGCAAGGCTCTTCTCATCGCTTGGCAGCATCCCCGCAAGGTACAGGACCAGTCTGTCCAGCGTTCCAAGAATTGCCACGGGATAGAATATCGATAGATTGTTTCGGCGGTAAATGAACACGACGGAAACAGCAGACAACAAAAGAGGGAGTAACGGTCCCCCGAGGAGCCCCAGAAAAGGTGTGTCCCCGCCGGACAGCAAATAATCGCGTGCATAGGACATGCCGGCCGGATGACCGGTGATCCAATCGCAAATGACATGACCGAACTCATGTATCGGGATGAGAAAAAAACCGCAAATAATTGATGTGATCGTCAATTGCCGAAAGTTTAGTTTCATGGCCGCGCAAGTAACAGTTGCAGAAAAATTGCCCAGGAAATGTAATGGGCGTTCCAACATACCGAATTCGCGTCGACTGTCGCCTCTGAATTTTGCGTGGTGCCGATTCAAACCCGGAGGGCTGTTCGCCGGTCTCACCCAATGGAATCCTCCGGCAACAGTTATCGACGGCGGACGATTTGGTGTTGGGATTTGTTCATGAACAGGAGTTAGAGGTCAGCCTTACGCAGTCATCGCGATAGGACATTGAGGGAATGAAGCCCCACGCGGCGCGTATGTTTGCGTCAATGTAATTTCTTCTGTAAGTAAACGCAACACCGAAGAAGGGACGGGCAATGGTACAGTTAGCGAATAGTCTGACTTATCGGCGCAACGATGGCTCTTCACACACCCCCTACCCCTCTCGCCATTGCGGCAAGCCTCCACACAGAGGGGAGTTCTTACGCGAGTTTTGAGTTTGTGCAATCCCCTCTTGAACAAAGCGTCGGGGGTGTGTGGAGTACCTCCCCGGCGCAATTTTCTTACTCAAACGGCAAACTGTATCACTGCCCAGAGGCGAGACTGATTCCCCTGCCGATGGCCGTCGATACTGCATCCAATGAAGCCGCATGCAATTTTCTATCCTAAGCCGTATATTGAAAACGCCTGAGATGGAAGGATCGCCGCTCATCTCGGGTCAATCACATTTACGCACACCAACATTCATCAAATCATGGCTGCTAATCTTATTGTGGATAAAAACAAAACGGCGCTCGTCGTCATTGATCTTCAAAAAGGAATTGCGGGGAGACCGTGCCAACCGTACGAGGCGGCTCTTGTTGTAAAGAATGCTTCGAGGCTCGCGCAGGCATTTCGCAAGAAGACGATGCCGGTCTTTCTGGTGAGAGTCACTCCTTCGGCCGATATGAGAGACGGACTCAAACCAATGACCGATGCGCCTGCGCCGGCTCTTTCCGGGATGCCGCGCGAATGGTCGGAGATTGTGCCGGAGCTGGGACCTGAACCGGGCGATTTCGTCATCACGAAACGTCAGTGGGGAGCGTTCTACGGGACTGAACTGGATCTTCAACTTCGGCGGCGGAATATCGACACAATAGTCTTGTGCGGCATTTCTACGAGCGTCGGTGTTGAGAGCACTGCGCGATTTGCCTACGAGTACGGATATCAGCAGATCTTTGTGGAAGATGCAACAACCTCCTCCCGCTCCAGAGAGGAGCACGACAATTCCATCAAGAACATTTTTCCACGAATGGGGCGCGTTCGGAAAACCGAGGATGTTCTGAGAGAGTTGGGGTAAACTGGTGGGATCCCGCAAAGACCTAGCTTTTCTGATCACCCCACTCCCTTATGGCGGGCATCCAAATCGTATCGCTGCCCATTATCAGAAAAGCTTGCTGTTCTACCAGAATAATCGTACTATGTTCACGTTTCTCACCAACCTATCCCCTCCGAACACCAGGGAAACTAGTTTGAAAACCTATCGTAAGCTCAACAACACATTCAGGAGGACGCCGTGTTCAAAAAACGCTATCTAGGAGTGTTGCTTCTGCTCATCGGGTGCACCGCACTCGTGGCACAAGTCAACATCAAATTTGTCGAGTATAACCTCCCCAACGGCCTTCATGTGATTCTCCATGAAGATCATGCCGCACCGATCATCTCCCAGGTGGTCGTTTACCATGCCGGATCGAAGAATGAAGACCCCAACAGGACAGGGTTCGCTCATTTCTTTGAGCACCTCATGTTCGAGGGATCGCCGAACATACCCCGCGGTGAATTTTTCAAGATGGTGCAGAATGCGGGGGGCGAGCTGAACGCCTTCACGAGTTTTGACAAGACGGTCTATTTTATCACGGCGCCATCCAACCAGCTCGAGCTGGCGATGTGGATGGAATCCGAGCGCATGCTTCATCTGAAAATCGATTCCATCGGGATCGAGACTCAGCGCGGCGTAGTGAAAGAAGAGCGGCGGCAGAGCCTCGACAACAGGCCGTACGGATCGATCCTGGAGCAGACCTTCTCGCACGCCTACAAAGTCCATCCTTACCGATGGACCCCGATCGGCTCCTTCCAGTACATTGACAAAGCAACGCATGACGAGTTCTACCAATTCTACAAATCGTTCTACGTGCCGAACAACGCCTGCCTCGTCATTGCCGGCGACATCGATGTCGACAAGACGAAGGAGATGGTAGCGAAGTATTACGGAGATATCCCAAAGGGAACGAACGAAATCTACAGGCCGAAAATCTCTGAGCCGCCGCAGACCGCGGAAGTCCGGGACACCGTGCTGGACAATATCCAGCTCCCTGCTATCATCGAAGCCTACCATATGCCGGCGCAGGGGACAAAAGACTATTATGCGCTGAGCATGCTGACGACGCTCCTTTCAGGGGGCGAGAGTTCGCGGCTGACGAAGCGTCTGGTCGACAAGGAAAAGAGCGCCCTCGTTGTGCAATCGTTCCCGTTCGACCTCGAGGATCCTTCGTTGTTCCTTCTCTTCAGCGTCGCCAACTACGGCAAATCTCCTAAAGACATCGAGACGAGCATCCAGGAAGAGATCGAGAAAGTACAGACCACGCTCATTTCGGATGACGAGCTGACGAAGATCCGCAACCAGGAGGAGACCGGGTTCATCGGGAAGAACTCTACCATGCAGGGAAAAGCGATCGAGCTGGCCAACTACCATATTTTCTTCGGAGATGCCAATCTCATCAACTCCGAGATCGACAAATTCATGGCGGTGTCGAAGGAAGACCTCCAGCGGGTGGCAAAACAGTACCTCGCTGCAAACAACCGGACTATTCTCTACTACTTACCCAAAACGAAAGTACAGTAGAAAGAAGGAGCTATCACAATGAAAAAGTTTTTTATCTCAACGATTGCACTTTTAGTGCTGATCTTCGCTCTCGCCCCCGCACAGCTCGACAGGAGCAAAGTGCCGGGGCCCGGACCGGCGCCCGCCGTCGCGTTCCCGGACTATGACCTGACGAAGACGACGAACGGCATCCGCGTCATCGTCGTACGGAACACGGAACTGCCGACGGTCAGCATCCGCATGCTCATCGACAGAAAACCGATTCTCGAAAAAGAAACCGCCGGCGCCGTGGAGATTGCGGGACAGCTGCTGCGAAGCGGCACCGCGACGAGGACGAAGGACCAGCTGGATGAAGAGGTCGACCTCATCGGCGGCAACGTCGGCTCCAACGGAACGACCGTCTACGCCTCAGGGCTATCAAAATACACAGACAAGCTGTTCGAACTGCTCTCCGATGTTGCCCTCCATCCTTCCTTCCCCCAGGATGAACTGGACAAGATCGTGACTCAGACGAAATCCGGCCTCCAGTTCCGCAAGACCGAACCGAATATGATCGTGGAGGTGGTTCGGAAAAAGATCTTGTTCGGCGCACAGCATCCGTACGGCGAAGTTGAGACCGAAGAGACCGTCGGCAAGATCACGCGCGTCAAATGCATGGAAATCTACAACACGTATTTCAAGCCGAACGCCGCCATTATCGCGGTGGTGGGCGACGTGGATAAGAGCGATGTGCTGAAGCTGGTGAAGAAATATTTCGGCGCATGGAAAGAAGGCCCCATACCTTCGCCGAAGTTCGATAATCCTCAGCCGCTCGACAAGACGCGCATCGCGTTTGTCGACCGCGCCAGCTCGGTGCAGTCGGTGATCAGGGTCTCCGAAATAATGAACCTGCAAAGAACGTCGCCCGAGGTTCTCCCCGTCGAGGTGATGAACACGGTGTTGGGCGGAGGCATCTTCCGGCTTTTCGTCAACCTGCGTGAAAAACACGCCTATACGTACGGCGCGTACAGCTCCGCCGGTCCCGACGAACTGATCGGGAACTTCACCGTCTTCACGTCAACCAAGAATGCGGTGACCGACAGCGCGATCACGGAGGTTTTCAACGAATTGAACCGCATCCGGAGCGAGAAGGTCGAAGCGAAAGAACTCCAGATGGCCAAGAACTACCTGAGCGGCTCGTTTGTCCGCGGACTTGAAGACCCAAGCACCATCGCGGACGACGCCATCAACATCGAGCGATACAATCTTCCCAAGGATTACTACAAAACATACCTCAAGCGGCTGGATGCGATGACTGCGGACGACGTGCAGCGCGCCGCCCAGGAGTATATCACTCCGGACAAGATGCTTGTTACGGTCGTCGGCTCTGGAAAAGATGTGAAGGCGACCCTTGCGAAGTTCGGTCCTATCGATGTCTACGACGAAGACGGCAACAAAGTGGTTGAGAAACCGGCCGCCGCCGTAACGATCACTCCCGATGAAATCTTCACAAAATTCATCGCGAAGACTGTCGGCACTCAGAAGCAGAAGGCGATGAAGGATAAGACGATGGAAATGAGCGGCAAAATCCAGAACATGGATATGAAAGTCAAAGTCGTCCAGAAATCGCCGAATAAACTCTACGCCGAAACAGAAGCCGTCGGGATGTTCAAACAAGTTCAGGGTTTCGACGGAGCGTCCGGCTGGTCCGTAAGTCCTCAAGGCACAACGGACCTGAGCGGAGAGCAACTGGATGCGATGAAGGAAGAGGCCATTTTTGATATCTACAGCCAATACAAGTCAGCCGGACTCACCGCGACGGTCAACGGAGTGAAGAACCTGAAAGGGAAAGACTATTACGAAGTGAGTTTTTCGAGCGCTGCCGGAAGCCCGATGGTCCAATACTTCGGCGTGGAAGACTTCCTGATGTTCCGCGAAGTGAAAACAATGAAAACTCCGAACGGGTCTATGGAGCAGACTTCCGATTTCTACGACTATAAGGATTTCGGGGGATATCTTATGCCGTCGCGGATGCAGCAAACCGTGATGGGGCAGTCGTTCGACTTCAAGATAGACAGTTTTAAGGTGAACACAGGCGTGAAAGACGAGTTGTTCAAGAAGCCGAA
>CAYLMV010000130.1:0-3963 GCA_964384415.1 uncultured Chitinophagaceae bacterium
CATCTATAACGTTTGCGCCGATAAACGCTTCACCGCTCTCTCTGTCCAACAAACGTCACTTCAATGAACCGGATCCTTGCGCCCGCTAGACATGGGTCATCATCATCATCAGTGCAACAAATGCAAACGTAAGTTTGCTGCGGGTAAAGGAAGTACCAAGAAACATTTTACTCTCCAATCATTTTTGTGATCGCTGAGGATATTATTATGTTTTTGGGGTTAAACTTAGACTCGATGCAGCGAAATTTGGAAAACATGCAGGGTGCTTACTTAAGTGGCGCCAATGTAAAAACAAGAAAATGTAATGTCAACTAACTTCCGCCCGCTCATCGGGGCAGTACCGGTGCCAACGAGTTCAATCCCCCCACAAAAAAATACAATCTTCAGAAGCAACGGGCGCTCCTTTTCGAGAAAAAGGGGTCGAGAAGTTAGAACAAATCATGAATTCTGGCGAGTTGCGACATTCCAAGAATACCGATTGGGCCGGTGACCTTTTGTCTCCTGATCTTTCCTTGAACTTTGGCCTGTTCTCTGATAAGGAGACCTGAATGGTCCAACTGTATACTACACAGACGATGCCACATTTCCATGGAAGTCATACTGGCGAAATTTGCCCAAAAAACGCTGATTTCAATAGATCTTACCGCCAACCCCAGTATATTATTTTGATAAAAGTGTATCAATCTAATATACCTTTGATTCTACCAAAATTAACGACTCAGAGGCTCCGTACTGCCGGGTTTACTGAGCCCAACTGTCTGTTCTGAATGACGAGGCGGGAAGTCCGCTCTCTCCCAACAGAGCTGCCGCGGGTGTATTCGAGAACGCATACCGCACAGCAACCGGATGAGGGATCTCCGGATTCGAAACTACTATTGTAGCACCCTTGACGGTAACGGCTGCATCTTTGAACTGTTTGTCCTCGCCGGCGATCTGAAATCCCGAAGCGGCCGGATCTCCCTTCAACACGAGTTTCTTTCCAGCGTAGTCGAAAGAGAGTACGATCGTATTCTTTTTGATTTTCATAGAGTGATAGAGCGGGCCGGAACAAATGACATTCTTTTTGTGATACGTTTTTGAGAGCGCCCACAGGGCGAGACGGCCGCCTACATCCTGCTTATCAGCCGGATGGATGTTGTCGGGATTTGCGATATCCAATACTACGGCCATGCCGGTGTTCTTCACCTTGAGCGTATTGAATTGCGCTTCACGCAGATACTGCGATTGCGTCTTCGGGCCGTAGTTGAACGGCGCGATCTGAACATAATAGAAAGGCATTTCCGGATTATGGAAAACGGATCTCCACTCGTTGATCATCGTCGGAAAAAGTTTCGCGTACATTTCCGGCTGACCGACATTAGATTCTCCCTGATACCATATCGCACCGCGAAGCCCGAAGGGTATCACCGGAGAAATCATTCCGTTGAATAGCGCCGTCGGCGAATAGCCGGTGAAGTCGAACGGCAGTTTCGGCCTCTTGTAAAATTCTTCCCCTCTCCATCCATACGTATAGAATATGCTCCCGCGGTATTCCGCTACGGGGAGATACTTCCATTCTCCTGCCAGCGAGAGAGACAACGTTGTGTCCGCACGATTCAGCTGAAGTTCTTCCGGTTTTCCCCAGAGGCCGCCGCCGCCGCCGTAATCGATGACGCGGACAGCCACTTCCACGATTGAATCTCCGGCAATTTTTGCAGGAACCGGATAAATTCGGGGGACCTCATACATTCCCTCCGAGAGATGACTCCCCACAAGCGTGCCGTTGACGTACGTCTCGTCCATATCGTCGACAGGACCGATGGAGAGAAAAAGGTCTTTTCCCCTCCAGCTGGAAGGAATGGCAACCCTCTTTCTAAACCACACCGCACCGTCGAAATTTCCTACTTCCGTACCCTCCCAGTACGTTGGAAGGGACATCTCTCTCCAAAGTGAATCGTTGAAGTTCGTGGAAGCGCAAGCGCTGTCTGCGAAATCGAGCCCAAGCCATCGGCTTTCCATCGTCCGCCCGCTGAGCTTTATCGTCGGATGAGCGATAATCCATCTATTTAAGCCTTCAATGCTGTCCTTGCTCATCTCTATCTTCTTGAGCATTGGAACGTACGCATCTATTGTCTCAAGGTCTTGTTTGCTCATCCAGGATTCGATCTGCGTCCCGCCCCAGCTCGCGTGGATCAGTCCGATCGGCACGTTCAGATTCTTGTACAGCGATCTGCCGAAGAAGTATCCGGCGGCGCTGAACAGCCGCGCATTTTGAGGCGTGCATCCGGTCCACTTGCCGTCGCATGAATACTCAGGAGTGGAAGAGTACGATCGTTTCATTTGGAAGAGTCTGATAACAGGGTATTGCGCGTTCGCAATCTCGCTGTCTGAATTCATGATCGGGTTGTTGGGCCGCCATCCTTCAAGAGGCATCTCCATATTCGACTGTCCGGAGCAGAGCCATACTTCTCCAAGCAGAACGTCGTTGAGAACGATCGTCGAATCGCCGTCGCTTGCCTGGATTTTGTACGGACCGCCGGCGCCGGCCGTTTTGATCTTTATACTCCATGATCCCACGCTGTCAACCACAGTCCAGGCGCCCTTTTTCCACGAAGCATCGAGGGTGATCTTTTTTCCTGCGCGGCCCTTCCCCCACACGGCAACTTCGCTCTGTTGCTGCAGAACCATACTGTCGGTGAAAATTGGTGCAAACTGAAGTGGAACGGTTTGAGAGGCAGCTGCATCAACGATAAAAAGGGCGAGAAAGATCGGAAGTATGAGTTTCATAGCGAGCACTTTCTTTGCAAAGGAAGGATAGTTTGGTAAGATGTGGGGCTACAAATCTTTTGCCAGAGAAAGGTCGTCATTTACTCGCTTAACCGCAACTTCAATGAACGTGTTTCCGGTTTAATTTTATCATTTCCATAATCATTATCAGACTGATATAATGGACCCGGCTGCGAATTGGCCAAAGGAGGCCGAATGGCGTGATGCTGAATGGCACCGTTTATGCTGTTATCTAGTACGATAAACTTTCTCGAGAACTAAGCGCCGAAAGCAGATTATTATGTCCATTAGCGGAATTGACATTGCCATTATCGTAGCATACTTCGTGGTGGCAATGACCCTTGGTATTCTTGTTTCGAAACGGGCCGGCAAGAATATGAGTTCGTATTTTCTGGGAAGCAACTCTCTTCCGTGGTGGATGCTTGGCGTCTCGGACGCATCCGGAATGTTCGATATCACCGGAACGATGTGGCTTGTCTACGTTTTGTTTGTGTATGGATTCAAAAGCGTTTGGATGCCGTGGATTTGGCCGACGTTCAATCAGATTTTCCTGATGGTCTATCTATCCATCTGGCTGCGGAAATCGAAGGTGATGACGGGCGCCCAATGGATCGAGACACGGTTTGGCCGCAGCACCGGGGCAAATCTCTCCCACATCAGCGTCGTGATTTTCGCCCTTGTGAGCGTTATCGGATTCATCGCCTACGCGTTCAAAGGCATCGGAAAATTTGCCGCGATCTTTTTCCCCTGGCACGTATCGCCGGACATGTATGCTGTCATCCTGATGTCGTTCACAGCGGTGTACGCTGTTAAAGGGGGGATGTTCAGCGTCGTCATCACCGAAGTGCTCCAGTTTATCGTCCTGACGACGGCCTCGCTCGCCATCGGTTTCATGGCCATGACATCTGTCTCTGGGGCCCAACTCCACCAATTCATCCCGAACGGATGGACAACGCCCTTCTTCGGCTGGGATCTTAACCTGAACTGGACCGGGCTCATCGACGCAGTAAACACGAAAATTCAGAGCGACGGATACTCGTTCTTCGGCTTCTTCTTCATCATGGTTCTTTTCCAGGGAATTCTCAAGAGCGTCGCCGGCCCCGCTCCGAATTACGACATGCAGCGGGTCCTCGCCACGAAGTCGCCGAAGGAAGCGGCGAAGATGAATTGGTTCGTCAACCTCGTGCTTATCTTCCC
>CAYLMV010000130.1:4063-9717 GCA_964384415.1 uncultured Chitinophagaceae bacterium
GTCGCTTTCGTCATTATTGGATTCGCGTTCGGCTTCATGGTCGAATCCATCAACCAGGTAACGTTGTGGATCGTCAGCGCACTGTACGGAGGGTACACCGCATCGAATATTCTTAAGTGGTATTGGTGGCGGTTGAACGGGCACGGTTATTTCTGGGGGATGATTGCGGGCATCGCAGCGTCGATGATCCTGCCGGTGGCCTTCCCGTCGATCCCGGCGATCAATGCCTTCCCGTACATCTTTGCCATTTCGCTGATCGGATGTATTGCCGGAAGCCTCTTGTCCGATCCTGAACCGGACGAAATCCTGATGAAATTCTACATGCAGGTCCGGCCGTGGGGATTCTGGAAGCCGATACTGAAGAAGGTCCAGGTCCATTACCCGTCCTTTACGAAGAACCCGTATTTTGTCCGCGATACATTCAACGTCGTCGTCGGGATCATCTGGCAGATTTCGCTCGTCATCATCCCGATCTCGCTTGTGACTCACGAGATGGAACTTCTCTACGGTGTAGCGGGAAGCTTCATCGTTACCTCCTTGATCCTGCGATTCACCTGGTGGAACAAGCTCGACGAAATGAGCGCGGATACGCTGCCGGCTGATTTCGACGAACGGGTCAACCGAAAGACACCGAAAGCCGGATTGGCGAGCACGGATGCCGCCGCGGAAAGCTCCGTCGTCTTTTCAAAATAGAATGGCATCAGACAATGACGATGAAACCGGAAGAATTCAACAGAAGAAAAAGAAGTCTCTTCGGCGATTACGAGAAACTCATCAAACGGAAAAATCCGCGGACAACGAAGAGCAACGGGGCATACCAGCGTTACGCGCATCCTGTCGTCACCGCGGAACATGCGCCGATATTCTGGCGCTATGACCTCAATTACAAAAGCAATCCTTACCTGATCGAGCGGCTGGGAGTAAATGCCACCTTCAACGCCGGCGCCTGCGAGCGAAAGGGCAAAGTGCTTCTCTTCGTGCGCGTGGAGGGCGTCGACAGAAAATCATTCTTCGCGATCGCCGAATCTCCAAACGGCATCGACAACTTCCGGTTCCGCGATTACCCGATGATGATTCCCGAGACTTCGGAACCGGATATCAACGTCTACGACCTCAGGGTTGTCACGCACGAGGACGGATGGACGTACGGATTATTCTGCACCGAGCGGAAAGATCCGGCGGCGGCGAGAACGGACATGTCGACGGCCGTTGCACAATGCGGTATCATCCGCACGAAGGATTTTGAGAATTGGGAGCGTCTCCCCGACCTGAAAACCAAGTCTCCCCAGCAAAGAAACGTCGTACTGCACCCGGAATTCTTCCACGGGAAGTACGCCTTCTATACAAGACCGCAGGATGGATTTATCGAAACCGGCTCGGGAGGAGGGATCGGCTGGGGGTTGTCCGACTCCATGGAGAAGCCTGAAGTACGAAGCGAGATCATCGTCGACGACCGGGTCTATCACACCATCAAGGAAGTAAAGAACGGACTCGGCCCGGCACCGATCAAGACGGACAAAGGCTGGCTGCAGCTGGCACACGGCGTTCGCAATACGGCTGCCGGTTTGCGCTATGTGTTGTACCTTTTCCTCACCGATCTGAAAGACCCGGCAAAGGTCATCGCCCGGCCCCAGGGATATTTCATCGCCCCCGAGGGAACGGAACGGATCGGCGACGTGTCGAATGTTACCTTCAGCAACGGGTGGGTGAAGCGCGAAAATGGGGAGGTGCTTATCTATTATGCTTCTTCGGATACTCGAATGCACGTTGCGACATCGTCCGTCGACCGCCTTCTCGACTACGTTCTGAATACGCCGGAAGACGGGCTGCGAAGCGCCGCGAGCGTTAAACAGAGGTACGAATTGATATCGAAGAATCTGAAGCTTATGAAAAAATGATCTTCCTCCTTGAAGCGCAGATGCCCTGCTCCGCCCCTTTATGGGGATAGGATGCGGGGCATTTGTGTTTTATGGCGCAGGCGGTTTACGACACGTCACCGTAATGAGAAAAACTGGTGTTAAAGCAACGAACTGACGATTCCCCTCGTTCCCAAGCAGAGCTTGGGAACGAAGTATGTCGAACCGAATAACTCCGAGCCGTCGTTCCCAACGAGACGTAGGGAACGAGAGGACGGTCCATAGTTAATCCCGGTGCGGTTCGGAACGTGCGACCTTTTTCCACCATTCCACCAGATGGAGAATCTCTTTTTCCCTTGAACTGGACTTCCTCTCTTCAAGAAGGTCGATGCAGTTCATCAGTGCTCGCCCCGTGTGGTATGTGCATTTCCAGATGTGGCTTTTCGGCCCGGTCTTGAAATGCGGCTCTTTGTCGATCCCTCCTTCGAACCAGTCGCCGTTTTCGGGATCGATGATGTACGTTTTTACATAGTTCCATTGTTTCAGGAAGTACTCTTCGTATTTCTTTTCACCCGGAAAGATTTTCGAAAAGAGAAGCAGTGCGTTCAGCCCTTCTGCCTGGGCCCACCAGTTCTTCGAACTGAGAACGACCGTGCATTCCGTTTCCCCCTTCAAGTAATAGCCTCCGTCGTAAAACCCTCCTGCCGATTCGTCGAAGCCGTAACGGAGGGCATGATCCAGCATATTCTTTGCCGTCGAGAGTGTTGCGACGTCGTTCTCGATCCCGAGCGCGTGCGAAGCTTCGAGCATGAGAAAGGCGGTTTCATAATCGTGTCCGAACGAAACGTGATCGAGTCCGAAGTTCGCCTTCCGCTTTTCTTCTGTCGCATCGCGGAACGAAACCGGCGTCCAATCCGGATTGAAGAACAGCCGCAGATATCCTTCCTTTGCCACCATCGTATCTCGAATAAGGCGGAGCAAGCCTTCGAGTTGTGTGCGCACCTCCGGTGATTTCCAGACATTGTAGAGCTCGGTGTATGCTTCAAGCAAATGAATCGAAGAGTTCTGGTCCTTGAAGCCGAGCTCGTTCGCATCCGCTGCGTTGGTTTTGTAGGATGAATTCCGGTCGAAGGCTTTCCCCTCCCGCGTAAGAAACTCGAAGTATCCTCCCGCCTTCGGATCGAACGAATGCTCTTCAATCCAGTGGAATCCCTGTTTGGCGAATTCGAGAACCTCTGGATCTCCGGTCTGGTGAGCGAGCGCCGCAAGGCCGTAGATGGCAAAGGCGCAGCCGTACGCGCGCTTCTCATCCCGCCACATCCGGGCATCCGACATTCCGCCGATCCGGTTTCGTATCTGGTAAAATCCGCCGAACTCTGCATCCCACATATGATTCTTCAGAAAGCCGTATCCGTGCATCGCCATCCCTTCGTATTTTTCCTTCGCTTCGAGGAATGATGCAAGCTTTGAGAGTGTCCACACATGGCGGGCCTGGGTCACGATCATTTTTTCCTGTTCGGGAGGAAGGGTCCAATCGTAGTTGACGTTGGTGAAGTATCCTCCGCATTCCTTGTCGATCACGAGAGGATACCATCGTCTTACGATGCCGGCCGTTAGTGCGTCTGAGAACTGAGCTGTCAATTCCTTGTTTGTCATTTATTCTCCGCCTTTGATCAACCTCTCTAAGTGCAATTGACGTGCCGCAATTCCAATAGGGAGATGAAAGCAATCATCGTAAAATCAAGACCTTGTGACCACATTTCGGTATTATTTTGATAATCTTTTACAAATTAATAAGAAAGAGCCCGCACTTCATTCCGACTATTCGCATATTTGGGCTCGTTTGTCAGTTATCTGTGGCATCACTTTTGCCCCCTCTCGAAGGAGATACAAACTTTCCCTCCACCATATCCGGTAGGAACAATGCGAAGATTATTCTATGCTGTCGCGCTTTCGGTTGTCTGCTCTTTCTCTTCATCCGCCCAATTTAAGAATTTCATCACCGCAAAAGGCGACAAGCTGATGGACGGCGAAAATGAACTTCGCTTCATCTCCTGCAACGTGCCGAACCTCCATTACATCGAAGACTATCTTCCGTTCGACGGAACAAAGCCATTTCGCCTCCCCGACGAATTTGAAATCCGCGACGCGCTGATCTCCATCAAACAAATGGGGGGAAAGGTCGCCCGCGTCTATGTCTTTTCTGTGAGGAAGGAGTCGGATTCGACTGCACCCTATTACGTTGATGGTCCGGGGAAGTTCAACGAAGAGGCGTTTAAGACGTTCGACAAAGTGCTGCAGATTGCTGACGAGGTCGGCGTGAGGCTCATCGTTCCCTTCGTCGACAACTGGCAATGGTGGGGCGGCCCGACAGAATACGCGGCGTTTCGCGGCAAGCCGAGAGATGCTTTTTGGACCGACCCGCAGCTGATCGGTGACTTCGAAAAAACGATTGCATTCGTGCTGAAACGCACGAACACGTTCACTGGCATACCTTACAGCGAAGACAAAGCCGTGCTTGCGTGGGAGACGGGAAACGAGATCATTGCGCCGTTTTCCTGGACGAGTGAAGTTGCGCGCTGTATCAAAAGTTTCGATAAGAATCATCTAGTTCTGGAGGGAACATCGAGACAGGAAATTATCGAGGACGCGCTCAAGGATCCGAATCTTGACATCATGTCGACGCACCATTATCACGATCCAAAGAGAGCCGTTGCGTTCATTGTAAAGAACCGGCAGATGTCGAAGGGGAAGAAGCCCTACATCGTTGGTGAATATGGAATTGTCCCGACAGAAGATATTCGAATGATCACCGACACCGTGATCAACCAGGGGCTCTCGGGAGCAATGATCTGGAGTCTTCGCTTCCGGTGCCGCGAAGGAGGATTCTATCATCACTATGAATACAATAATGCAGAGGCGTACCGGTGGCCCGGATTTGCGAGCGGCTTTTTCTATGACGAGCGGATGGTTCTCCAGCTGCTTCGCGAGAAAGCTCATCAGATCGACGGCACCATTACCGAACGCCTGCCGGTACCGGCGGCGCCTCATCTGCTCGACATCCGTGACGTATCAGAAATCTCGTGGCAGGGATCGGCCGGGGCACAGTCATATGCGGTCGAACGAAAAGCCTTGACGGACTCCGGTTGGACGGTTGCGGGGAATAACGTCGACGAGTCGAAGTACCAATACCGGCCTCTCTTTTCCGACGAATCGGCTCAGATAGGGATGAAGTATCTCTACAGGATAAAAGCAAAGAATGAGACGGGTCAGTCCGAATATTCCAACATCGTTGGCCCGGTCGAAGTCCGCACCAGGGTGGTGGTCGACGAAATGGAGAACTTTGACCGGGTATTCCAGAAAGATGGAAATCTGAGGTTGCTCACCACCGAAGACATCCGGAGAGCGAAAGAAGACCGCAGCAGGCTTGCGGGAGATTCTGCAAGTTACATTATCTACAAGCTTGGAGGGCGCGGAGTGGATGTGCTTGTTGATTATTTTGCTACGGATACGAGCCGGCACGTGTCGATCGCCGCATCGAAAGATCTTCAGACATTCGCACCGCTGGACACCGATCAACGTGTTTATTCCTTCGGGCAGAATGACTACGAATATTTTTCTGCGGTTGCCTTAAAAGGAACGAACCTTTCGGCAGATGCCCGCTACGTCAAGATATCGCTGGAACCCGGCGTTCAGATCAGCCGCATTGAACTGCGAACTCAATAAATGATTCTATTGGCACGGGATCAGCTCGAAAACAAACCTTCACAAGGTTGAGGGAAAGGGCGGAAACCTTGT
>CAYLMV010000131.1:0-9515 GCA_964384415.1 uncultured Chitinophagaceae bacterium
CGGTTTAGACCGATATTAATAACGGCCTTGCTCGGATAATACCCGTTCATTTTCAGAACATAGACGCGTGTGCGATTTTGCCAGGCCGTGGCTCCCGCTGCGCCCTTCCATCCGGTGCCCGCCGTGTCCTGGGCGATGATGGTGTTCAGCGACTGCGTTGACCCGTAGAGATCCGGAACGAGACACGTGTCCTCTTGACATAGTGCCACCAGTGGCGCGAACAATAGAGACAGCAGCCAGAGGCTAATTGAGGCTTTCTTCATAATGTCCTCCGTAGAGTGATGTTGACAACGTTTGATTAGGTGATCAAATTGAACACAAGAACAAACAGATACGATGAAAGTCTTTTATGCCCTCCTTTCGGAAATAGATGATCAAAATAACCCAGTTTATTAAACGTATGCATTGCTTAGAGTAGAATCCTTACGCCAAAATCCATCGTCCTTCCGTACAGCTCTGCCGTCAACGGAATGTCCCAGTTTCTCAGATTATTGATACTCGAAGTCTCATCCTTGCGGTTTGTCAGGTTGTTCACATTCAGGATGAGGGCAATATTCTTGGTCAGCTCCTGTTTCAGAGCGAGATCAAGCTTCGTGAAGCTGTTCACCACCTGATCGGTGGTACCATTGGTAGAGTATGATTTTATATACTGGTCTTGATAAAACATCGAGATTCTAGCGGAGAAGCCAGCGATATCATATCCCAATGCCGCGTTTGCATAGAACTTCGGTTGGTCCTCGGATTGTCTGGTCACCACCACCGGTATCTGAACATTTTGAACCTGCCAGTGGGCCGGATGTGATCCCTGCCGTTCAGCCCACGCCGAATCGGGCACGGTCTTGCTCAGGATGATATCGGTTTGTGACCTCGTGACAGAGATGTTATACGAGAGCGTGATATGCTGGAGCCACGACACCGGAATGAATCCGAGATTCATCTGATGTTCAAGTTCGAATCCCCATGCATACGACGGAGTGGATGAGTTGTATGCCATCGACACATTG
Source organism: uncultured Chitinophagaceae bacterium (assembly GCA_964384415.1). Classification (GTDB taxonomy): domain Bacteria; phylum Bacteroidota; class Ignavibacteria; order UBA10030; family UBA8401; genus JAGVPT01. The sequence continues at coordinate 1,005 of CAYLMV010000131.1, forward strand.
GTGATGAACCCTGTATGAATCGCCTGCACAAAACGAGGATCATTCTGCCATCCCGCGCCTGTGGATCCGATGAGTGAATCAAGTACCTTATATCGTGAGTTAACGATACTATCCGGGCTTTGTTTTATTGCGTTGATCCAGCTGATCGCCACATTGTTTGTCTGATGGAAGAGATCGTCTATGATTTTGTAAAATGCGGAGACCGAGACCAACCCGACCTTGCCGCTATACACTTGTGTATTCACTTCAAAGTTCCACGCTTTTGCGTCTTTCAGACCCGGATTCCCGATAACAAACGTGGCGGGTGGACCGGAGGCGACAAAGAAGATCGGCAGGCGGAGATTGTAGTCCGGCCGCGCCAAGGCTCTGTACGCCGCGAAGCGGACGTTGAGATAATCCGTCGGACGAAGTGTGAACTGCGCATTCGGCAGCCAGATTGTCTCGGCGTGATTTGTCGTAGAGTCCTTCAGTTCTCCCGACACAGCAATACCGATTGAACCCAGCCCGCCCGGAGCGAATCGTCCTCTGTAATCGTTGTTTTCCTTCTCCATTCTCACGCCAAGAATAAGTGTCGCATCCTGACCGAAGTCGGATTTGCTCATGAGATAAGCACTTGACACCCGTTCGGTCACGCTATAGTCGTTCACTGCCGTACGCGCGCTGGAAATATATTCGACCTGGGATCCGCTCTTCCCGTTCTTATTGAGATCGTACCATTCTTTGAGCGCGTCGATATTGATAAGCGGATTCATCAAATATGTGCCCATAAGATCGCGCGACGGAGCCGGAGTATCGACGAAGTCCGACAGCGATGGCTGGTTGGGAAATCTCGTTTTGAAGTAATCCTCAAAACGTGTTCCTGTGAAATCCTTTGCCGAACCGTCTACGTTCGTTGTATAATTTGGATGGAGATAGTTGTTATCATCGAGTTCTGAGTTGTCCATCCATCGCGTCCGTTCCTTATATTTCCCGCCAACCTTGATCTCATCGGCAAGCATGTCCGATACGGTGATTTTCTTGGTAAGGTCAAGATGTGCAGTTTGCTCCTTGTCGAAATTCTCCTGTTTATAGAACACCGACGTGCTGCACGTAGCGGCTTTCCAATTGTTCAAAGCAAATGGAATCATGAAGATCTCAGGATGATCTCGCGTGAATCCCGTTGTCCCGCCGGAGGTACTCGAGGCGGGCTCCGTGAATCTCATCGCGAAATCGTACGGGTTCGAAATCCGCGAATGAGCATACGACACACCCCAATCTGTCGTCAAGCCCCCAAGATAGTTTTTCCCCTGGAGCGCTCCGTTTGTCGTCGTAATTCTCTGTTCGGTATAACGGTAATTATAATCCCACAGCGTGCTGCCTGAATGAGGGAACACTCGATCGTCGAGGGAGTATTGCCGGAGTGTGCTTCCATAGACTCCCGAAAGTTTTACGGTGCCGCTGTCCGGAGTATTCAAGTCCAAAATAACCTGTCCTCCGTCTCGCGATCGGACTTCATCCGTAAAATCGACGACGAATGAACCGATATCATAATCTGAAGGAAAGGGGCTGCCGAGAGGGTCCGGAATCTGTTCATACGTGTACGTAATATCTTCCTTGCTCCTGATCTTCCTTTCGGCATTCGCCTGCACCTGCACGCCGAGCACATCGCCGAAGAAGCGTTCTCCATAACGCCCTGTGGCGTCATACTGCTTTGCAGACTTCATCAGGTTATTGTAATCACCGGAGAGGTCAAAACGGATTTCTCTTTCGGAAGGCGCCTTCCGAGTCACGAGGTTCACTGTTCCCGCAATCGCATCGGCATCCTGGTCTGGAGTAAGAGTCTTGTATAATTCTATTCCAGCCAACGAACCTTGCGACAGCGTGCTCAGGTCTACATCACGGGTGTTGGGATCGGTCGGAGGTATCTTGACTCCGTCGACCGTGATATTGCTGAATTTCGAGCTGAGTCCGCGCAGGACGACTTGCGTCGCCTCGCCGCCGGATCGGATCACCGACACTCCCGGGAGACGGCCGATCGCTTCGGCCGCATTGGCATCGGGCAATTCCTTGATCTTCTCTTCCGAGACCACATTCACGATACTGCTTGCCGTCAATTGCTGGTTGATCGCTGCAACCTGTCCGCGCATTTGGGCAGTGATCACCACGGCTTCCCCCTCAAGGATTGTCTGTCGCAGGCGGACGTTTAATTGCACTTCGTTTTGATTGGTAAAATCGACCTTGAGAGTTTTCGTCTCATATCCTACACACGATACCTTGACGGAGAACGGACGCTGGGGGATGGCGGTCACGCGATACTCCCCTTCAATGTTCGTTGCTGATCCGAGCGAAGACCCTTCGAGGATCACGTTGATTCCGATGAGTTTCTCGCTCGTGAGGGAATCCGTCACGACCCCGTGCAGCGTCGCCTGACCAAGGAGCACCGCGGGAACGAGAAGAAAGGCGAGAGAAATCAGTCTTGCCGATGGTAGTATTTTCATAAAGCTACTCCACAGAAGTAGTAGGTGAATGCTGTACAGCGCTGGTTGTGTAAGTCAATCGATTACTCTATCTCTTCCCACAATTCACCCTCACTTTTGCATGATCATTGTTTTGGTGACCGCGATGCCGCTGGCACGCAACTGATAAAAGTATACCCCGCTTGGAAAACTGCGCGCGTCCGCCGGAAAGGGCGCTTCATGCATTCCCGCAGGCTGATTCTCATTGACGAGCACCGCAATCTTCTCGCCGAGAACATTGTACACTGTCAATGAAACAAAACTGTTTACTGCTAACTGATACCTGATGACCGTCTTCGGATTGAACGGATTCGGATAATTCTGAAGCAATATTGGCGAGCGCGGCAGCGACATCGGCGCCTTATTCGCAACGCGTGTGACATAGTCCGATTCGAACGCTCCAAGATCCGGAGCCTTGCCGAAAAATGGCAAACCCACATTGGTGCCTGCATCGATCAGCTTGCTTCTGGAGGCAAGATGCATGAATGGTACATCCGGCAAACTGCCGTCCGGTTTGCGCGGTCCAGTGACACCGGCCGTGTCAACACTGACAAAGTCTGTATCCGATACCGCAAACGAAAGCATCCAGCTGTTGGTCGACAGCACCGCGCTGGAGAGGAGCGAGACAGCCCCGGTCCCCGCGGAGACGCAATTCTTCACCGTCAGCACAGACCCGGTTTTCAACCCTGCGCTGATGTTGAAATTCGTTCCGTTTCTGTAGGCGGTGCAGTTGAGGAGCGTCATCGAACCTCTGTTGTTATTCTGATCGTAGCCCTTCACTCTGTTGTCAAACGAGAGACAGTCTCTTAAGATCATATTGTGGCGCAGGCTGTCCGCGTTTGAGTTGTCGCCTCCCCCCATTTTGAAACCATTTCCGTTGCCGCTGCTCATGGCTCCGCTCTTGAGATAGCCGTTGTGAAACGTCCAGCAATGCTCCAGCGTTGTCGTGACGTTGTCGGAGGGGCGCATATACCCGTCCCACCCGTCGTCCGAGTTTTGCCACGACCGGCAGCCATAGAAGTAATTGCCCGTCCCCACGTCCAGCTTCGGCGAAAAACCGTCGGCGTTTCCCTGACTCGGATCGACGTTATAGTATGAATCACAGTTGATGATCTTGTTGTTGGATGCCCCTCCCCCCAACTGCAAACCGGTATCTCCATTTTCGCTGAATGAACAATTCTCGACGGTGTTATTCGACCCGCTGATAATCATGCCGTTGTCCCCGGCCTTCCAGATATCGAACCCTCTGATGTACCAGTAGCTCTTGTTGAGATTGATACCTCTGTTGCTGCTCGATATCGCCATCGCGCTGAAGTCAAGAAACGGCCGTTCGCCCGGATATGCAAGGAGACAGATCATGGCAGAGCTTGTGCCGTTTTTGGGAGTGCTGATCGTACTCGTCAGCTGGTATCTCCCTCCCCGCACGTAGACCGTGTCGCCGGCAACAACACGCGACAAGGCTTTGGAGATGGTCTTCAGCGGTGCGTCGATCGTACCGGCGCTTGTGTCATTGCCGGCAGTTGAGACATATATCTGAGCTTGCATTCTGCTCATTGAAAGGATGAATATTATTCCGGTAACGGCGGATCGGCTGGCAAGCCGGGACAATCCCAATATTCTGCACAGAGTTCTAATCACACAAGGTTCCTTTCGCTCGAGGGTTCACGTATGAACTACTACTGCAGCCCAAACCGATCCGTCGTTCACCTTCAATTGGTTATTTTAGTAGAGACATTTTGTGAATAAGACGCTGACTCCCCATTTGGAGAACCGTAAAATAGATTCCCGAAGCGAATCGGGATGCGTTGAATGTCTCAAGATAGATCTTGCCCGCTTCAGCTTGTCCGTTGAATAACTCCGCGACTACCTGTCCGGCGATATTATACACTTTCAGAGTCGCGGGGCCGTTGTCACGAACGGTGAACTCAATATTCGTGGTTGGGTTGAACGGGTTGGGGTAATTCTCACTGAGCGTGAATTTCCTTGGAGCCGTGCCCACTTCGACATCGACGGACTGGGAGTACTTAAACGATCCACTCTGGTCAATCTGTTTAAGCCGATAGCTGTACTTACCCGGAGTTAGTTTCGTGTCCTCAAAGCTGTAGCGATGCGGGGCATTGCTCGTGCCCGAACCCTGGACAAAATCGACTTTCATCCAGACGCTTTCCTTTTTTGAGTCTTGTTGAGCGGACCTTTCCACATCGAAGCCGTAGTTGGCCTTCTCAGTGGCCGTTGCCCATTCGAGCATTGCCGTGAGTCGATCTGAAGTTGCTGTGAATGTTGTCAGTTCTACCGGCAAGAGGGTCATGTTGACGCTGATTTGAGATGGAGTCCAGTTAGCAGCGTATGAGAATCCGGGGCCGGCGTTACTCTTGGAAAAAATATTCGCGATGGTATAGTTTGCTGCCTGCCCTGCCGAAATCGTTGAGGGCTGACTCGTCGTCCAGTTTGTGTTAACCGCTCTGCTAGCAGCCCCCGGACCAGTGCAGCCGTATTCCGAGTAAAGGGAAGGTGAAGGGCCCATTGTCGTCCACCCTGCCAAATTGAGAGTTGCAGGTTCATAGCAATTAATGAAAACGGTCTTCGGTGATGCTTGCCACGGCCTTCCCAAATAGAATGAGATCATCGCGTTGCCGTCAAAACCAATAGCATTCAATGCAAGTGAGCCGATCGTGCAATTCAAAAATACGTATCCGTATGTGTATCCCGCCTCTGTGCTTGCCGCCGTCAGCGTGCCGCCTTGTCTGTTGCAGTAGAGAGTGCAGCTGTCGAATAGAGCAACATCTCGCCCAAAAATAAAATCAACCGATCCTTCGATGTAGCAGTTCTTATGGTAGAGGCGATCGGGACCGGTTCCAGTGCCTCCCTGAGTATAGTAGGTGTCCTGGCGTCCGATCATCTTGCAATTGTAATAGGATTGTCTGTCCCCGTTGGTGCGAAGTGCAACTGCTTGAGAATTGAACGTAGCGGTGTTCTGAAAAGTAATGTTCTGCGCCTGAAAATCGGCTGCATCAATCGCAACGGAATACGAAGTATTCGTTCCGCTGCTGGTCACTCCGTTGGTCGTCCGGTTGTTGCCTGCATAGTCATCGTATGTGAGAATTGTATTGTCTTTATCCTGTCCGACGAGAACGACGTTGATCTTGCCGGCCGCGAGGAGCGGTTTTTCGTAGTATGTTCCGTTCTTAACGTATATGAACCAGTGCCCCGTATAATTCGAGGGAACGGCGTTAAACGCATCCGTGATTGTTGTGTAATCACAATCCACTCCCGGCGTTCCATGCGAGTCGACAATTTTGTTAACATCGGGCTGGGGACTCGGGGTGGTGAATGAAACCTCATTACCGTATGAAGTCCCGGTGGTGTTAGTGGCGTACGCACAGACATAATACGTTGTTCCCAACGTCAATCCGCCAATAGGCGTGGTGAAGGCTCCTGTGCCACCCGCGCCAACGCTGTTGAAATTATCGGCTGTCGTAGGATTGTGAGAAGTACTCCAGGCTACACCACGGTCTGTAATCGCAGATCCACCCCACGCCGTGATATTCCCATTTCCCGTCGCGGTAGTGTTCACGATATTCGTTACAGCATTTGTGGAGATCGTAGGGGCAGAAAGAGATGACAGCGTTGTCAAGGTGTCCTCATTCCCGTACCCTGTTCCTGCGGAGTTTACGGCATACGCGCGAACATAGTATGTCACCCCGGCGCTCAAACCCGTGATGGAACTGGTGAATGGGGTTGAAAGATTTCCATCGCTCGTTTTGCTGTTTGCGGTCGTCGGGCCTGTACTCGTATTCCAGCAAACGCCCTTTGCGGTGATCGGTGCGTCGCCGTCACTGGAGATGACTCCGCCGGACGTGGCAAAAGTGGTTGAAATATTCGAAATCGCATTGGTGGTGAGGACCGGAATTGTCGGAACGTACGCTGGATTGGCGTGCGCAATCACATAGTCGTTGGTTGTTAACGTGCCATACGCTGTCGTGGTACCAAAGATACTGGACGAAATATTTCCAGTGTTGTTTGCCGAACCGCTCCCGCCGAGACTTACCCAATTTCCGGCACCATTATCTTTGGCGATCCTAAGATTGTCTTTGTTGCTGACATCGACTCCATCGTTGGTGTCGTACGTCAGTTGTATGGTCGCGTTAGTAACATTTGCTCCGCTACCTTTGACGAGATGGATATATCTCGACGCAGAGACACCATCCAATGCGGCCGGCAAGGTATTCGCTGCAGGAGTTGAATTAATAAGCTCAGCCGTGTAGGTCGTTGATGTCGCGGCGTCCTGTGTCACCGTGAGAATCGTCGGCCGGTAAACCCCACCTTTGCCTATGTAAAGCGCTTTCGTGGTCTGTGAGGTCGAAGCTATCACAGCGGACAGAGGTCCTTCAACATACCCGCCGAAACTTGAGTCCTGCGAACCAGCTGTCAACGTCAGCGTATTTGTTGAGGAGGTGACGAACTTGCCGCTATTCAAAATGAGGTACCCCGGAGTAGAACTAGATCCGACACTCAACGGCGAATTGAGCATCACGGTCGCATTGCTGTCTACACCGTAACTGAACGCGCTGTTCGTGCCGGCGTTTGAGTAATATTGAGTCCCATTTTTCTTCGCAAACACCAGCCTCGTTCCACTCAACGAATTCGACGGATTCGCAAATTGGGCTCCGCTAGCGATAATCATGCTATCTCCGCAAAATGTCCACTTGCTGGTCCCGCCGGAACCGTTTGTGAGGTTGAGCTTCCCTCCAAGGATCTTGATCTTGCCAAAAACTGCCACATTGTACGTGGTGGAGGAGCTCCCGCTTGATCCGGAGGTCGTAAGATAACTACTAGCGCCGCTGACCACGACATCACCCATTATGGTAATTATGCGGGTTCCAGAACTCGTCATCCTCCATTGAAACGAATTCGAATTCAAGATAGTAACGCTGCCCCTCACAGTAACATTATCCCACCCTGTGTTCAACGAGGTGCTCTGAGCCGCACAATTCCAGGTATAGTTGAAGTATGAAGTACCCGACGCGGGCGCACTAGGCGCCGTCGCCCCAGTGCCGGTGATGAGACATGTCGAGCCATCTCCCCAGACCGAGAGCGGGATCGTCCCGCCATTGATCGCATGCTCGTACGTACTTCCGTTGCCAAAGGTAAAGGCTGCGACAGAGCTTGAGGCCGTGACGGAGAGCGAATTCTTCAGGTATCCATTCACTACCACCGCCGCTCCGTTGATGGTGATAGCCGCAGCAACCGTAATAGTGTGTCCGGACTGAATCGTAATTGTACCGGAAGTCCCGGCGGGTGCACTCACAGCATCATTCCACACCGAACCGTCGAACGTCTGCCAGGAGGTGGCATCGCCCCAATTGCCGCTGGTTTTTGACTGATAATCACCTGCCGACTGTGAGAAGACTGTTCCAGGGATTAACAGAATGAAGAACAGGATAAGGCTTGATAAGGATTTCATGATTTCACCTGTCGGCTTAATAATTTCCATTATTGGATTTCGCAAGAAGTTCGACCTCTGCGTTCTTGTATTACTAGGTGATTTATCGTTATTTACCGTTTACTTTACCGGTAACTTAACCTTGCAAGAATCAACGCCCGCACGATACCAAAGCTCACTCCCCTCCCTTGCCGGGAGGGGAGTGAGATAGTGCGATTACTTCAAGAGCATCATTTTCTTTACATCATTCCTGGAAGCCGAATGCAGCACATAGAAATACATGCCGCTCGGGAGGTCTTTCGCATCGAAGGTCAACGTATATACCTGGCTCGGCTGAGCAACGCCGTTGAACAGCGTGGCAACTTCCTGACCGGCAACGTTGTAGATCTTCAATGTAGTCTGCTCTGCATTCTTTGAAGCAAAAGTGAATTTCGTGCTGGGGTTGAACGGATTCGGATAGTTCTGCGACAGCGCGAAATCGGAGGCTGTCAATGTCGTGGCAACTTCGACTACGCTGCTATACCGGATTTTTCCGTCGCGGTCAACCTGTTTCAGGCGGTATGAATATTTGCT
>CAYLMV010000132.1:0-9329 GCA_964384415.1 uncultured Chitinophagaceae bacterium
CTTTATTTACTTCGTAGGTCAATTATCCACCGTGCGGTTACTAAGGGGTTGCATCAAGACGTTCCAATGCTTAATTCAGACGTTGAATGGTTTGGAGAGATTCCCAAGCATTGGAATTGTGAACACCTCAAACGTTATACCAGCCGGATACAGGCAGGGATGACGCCTCCTACAAATACACCGGAGTATTACTCTGAAGGCACTATTCCTTGGTTCGCACCGGGTTGCTTTGATGGCGACATTGAATTACGTGAACCCCGTAAACTTATCAATGTACTAGCTAGAAATGAAGGTGAGTTGCGGATTTTTCCATCTGGGACAGTTTTTCTAGTGGGCATTGGGGCAACTATTGGCAAAGTTGGGCTCGTGCCTTTTGAGGCATCCTGTAATCAGCAGCTCGTCGGTATCGTATGCGGCCATAAGATGCTAAGTCGCTTTCTCGCTTACCAATACAAGATTTATGAGGAGATTATTCCGGGAATTGCGACCGCAACAACGCTTCCGATTTTCGATCAAGTGAAGACCGGCTATTTACGAACTCTACAACCCCCTCTTAAAGAGCAACAATCCATTTGTGACTATTTGGATGCAAAACTTTCAGAGTCGAAGGAAATTGCAAGAGGCATTGATGCTCAAATTGCCACTCTGATCGCTTACCGAAAATCGTTAATATACGAATGTGTTACTGGTAAAAGGCGTATAACAGAAACTGACTTAAAACGTCTAAGAGAACATGTCTAAAGAGAAGAAAGCACCAGAACTCGAGTTTCAAAAACACATTACTGACTTTCTTGTTCAGGTGCATAAATACGGTGTGCTCGAGCAGTCCGATATTACGGATAACGAACATTTCATTGCGGAAGATCATCTCTGGGCGTTTCTCAAGGCTACGCAGTCAGATCATCTTAATAAACTGCACGAAGAATATGGAACAGATGCGCGCGATGAAGTATTCAAAGCTCTTCGAAAGGAATTAGAATTTACTCCGCTATGGATGCTGCAAAGACATGGATTGCAAGTCCGAGGATTGGAATTCCATCTGTTCTATCCCAAGCCCAGGTCTAGTGCCAGCATCGCAACTGATAAGTATCCGGAAAACCGCATCACATTCAGACCGCATTTTTATTTTGGGGAATCAAACAAAGAAATTGATTTCGTCTTCTTCTTGAATGGACTCCCCATTGTTGTATTGGAAGTGAAGCACGAAAAGAACCAGAATGTGCATGATGCAGTAACACAATTTGCCACTCGGGACCGTAAGTTCAAGATATTCCAACATCCATTCCTCTATATCGCTGCGGATACAAGCGATGTAATGGCTGCTACCGATCCAAGTCGAGAAGAAAATTTCCGATGGCACAATACCGGTTTAACAAATAGTCCCATTACCGAGGGTGAATATCCGGTCGAGTTTTTATATAGAGAGGTGCTCTCAAAGGATCGATTGCTTGAAGCTCTATCGTTCTTTCTCGTTCGAGTGCCAAAGGAAGAAGCAGAAGGTGACAAGAAGGGACATCCTGCTTTCACGATGTTTCCACGGTATCATCAGAGCCGTTTGGTCCGAAGAATCTCAAACGAAATATTAGACCACTATATTGCCACAGGAAATATAGGAAGAAAATTTCTTGCCGATCACTCTGCTGGAAGCGGAAAGACGCTTTCGATTTGCTGGCTTGCCGACCGATTGAATAGCCTTTACAAGCCTGGAACGAATGAAAAGCTCGTCGATATCACGTTCATCCTGACAGATAGAACTACGCTGGATGAAAATATCAAACGTGAAATCGTCAATTTTACTCACCTCAAGGATGTCATTGGTCTTGCCGACAGGTCGGATGATCTTCCGCTTTACATGAAGCAGAGGAAATCGATCATTGTTACCACACAGCAAAAATTTGCTTGGATTCTAGATCAAATAAGGAACAGTGTCGAGTTAAAGCAGTTGAAAGTTGCCTTCTTGATAGATGAAGCTCATCGTTCGCAGGAAGGTCAGATGGGTGCTGCTATCCGTTTGCCGTTCCGTAAGAAAGATGAACCGGACACAGCTGAACCGTTACAGGATCCAGAAGAGCACATTGCAAAGGTCATTCGTGAACATGACCTGAATCAATTATTCATAGCCTTTACTGCAACTCCAGCACCAGCGACAGTAGAATTATTCGGTGCACCATACGATAGCTATACTGAAGCAGAAGCAATTGCCGAAGGATATATAGTGGATGTGGCGGCGAGTATTATCTCCTACAAAACCCTTTACAATTTGCATTGTCATTTTGTCCCCAAACCTGGCGAAGAGGAAAAAGTTTATCCGAAGGGAGTCGTGTCCAAAGCATTAATGAATGTAGCGTTTCAGGACGACGGGCTTATTCAATATAAAGCAGAAGTGATGCTGCGGATATTTGAAGAGCAGATTGCGCCATTAATTGGTGGACGTGCGAAAGCAATGATTGTCACATGTTCGCGTGTGGCTGGTCTGCGTTATTTCAATATCATCAAAGAGAAACTCGTTGAACGTGGGTCCACATTCAAAGTCCTTTATGCATTTTCTGACTTTACACATCCCGAGACGAACGCCGAGATACATGAACATTCAATCAACGAACTAAAAGATGGCGAGCTAATCGAAGATCGCTTTGAAGGAGAAGACTACAGGTTGATGGTGGTCGCAAACAAATTCCAGACTGGATTTGACCAACCCTTGCTTGCTGGAATGTTTCTTGATAAACCTGTGGTGGACCGAAATGCTGTTCAAACCGTTTCGCGTCTCAACAGATCGCATGACGATAAGGATAAGGTTGTGGTAGTGGATTTTACGAATAACGCCACGTCTATTTTGAAAGCGTTTCAGAAGTATCGCAAAGGAACACCCTTTGAACCAGTAGAACCCGACCAAGAACTTTGCCCCAAACTGTATAGCGAGATTTTAGGTGCAGGCGTATTTTCACAGAAGGATGCATCAGACTTTGAGAAGCTATCATCGAATAGCACAGATTCAGAGGTTGTTTCCTATACAAAGAGTTTACGCACAAGGTTTCAAGAAAAATTAATCGCGAATGATGATCGTAAAGCATTTGTCTACTTGCTCGCACGATTCGTGAAGACATATGACTTCCTCACGTGCTTCTTCACCTATTCGTCAGAGTTGGGGCAATTTGCTAAGTTCTGCGATTATGTCGGACCACAACTAATAAAACAAGGCAGTGTTTCCGACCTTATGAAGCAGATTAGACAAACCGAGGTGATCAAAGCGGCAGTTGAATACAAAGGCATTACAAAGGGTGTCGGCACTATAAAAGAACCGCCAGGCAAGGGCCGGAAAGGTGTTGCTCCACCGCTTAAGAAAATATCGGTTGGTGATATGATAGATGAAATCCGAGCAAAATATAATATCACTGACGAAGAGGCATTGTATATTAAGCAGGTAACAGAGCAGAAATCAGCTGATCCAGTTATTCGCTCTACCGTTTCCGCTCATCGTGATGATCTCGTCTTTCTTGATGGACCATATCGAGGTCAGGTTAATGGCGGTATTCAAACTACATACAACGAACTTGGACGTTATGAAGAATTAGGAGATCCAAAGTATACTGACACTGGTGGTATATTTGACATTATGGCCGTAACTGTAATTGATACTCATCTAAGGGCGGCTTAACTCTAGTGTGATTGGATGGCAATTCCTACCACCTATTCTATTCTCTCTCGATCCGACACAGGCGAGTATCTCAAGAATTTTCTTTTTTTCAATCCGGATTCATTAACGTGGACGAAGGATCTCGACGAGGTGTTTTGCTTTAGCACTTACACAAGCGCAGAGTGCAATGCCAGGCTCATTCTGGATCGTCTGGATGATCCTACCAATCGTCGAGTAGGATTGAAGTGTGCGAAAGCCGCAGTAAAAGATGGGGAGCTTGAGGTGGGTGAGTGGTATTCCGTGAACGTGATATTGGTCGCTTGATACGATGAAGAAGTTTGCGGAAGGATGAGAGTCCGAGGATCAACTTGTGCGGATATCGTTTTGTTAAACCTAGCTTTGAGGATAGCTTATGGCAAAGAAGCCAATTAGTAAAAAGAAGCCTAAAAGAAAATCCACGACTGAACGAATCTATGTTGCGGTTGTCGAAAAGAAAGGTACACACTGTGTTTTCAAAAGTTATTTGGGCGCACTCGCTAATAACCTTAGGAGAATGCGGACTGATATTGGAAGGGATCCCAACCAAATCTTCTTGACGTTTCAGGAAAGTTTGGACACAGCGGAAATCAAGATTGAGAGCCTTTTAAAGAGTGTGGCGGCGATGAATTACGGAAATGACCTCGAAGCGGCAGCATTAAGCTTTCAATCATATCTGAAATCAAAGAATCGGGATTTGCTCACCGCAACAGGACCGATTTTGAAAATAACGAGTGCGGCGAAGCAGAAGAAAGCTTGGAATGATTTATATGGACTCCATCTTGTGGATGGAGCTTGGTGGGAACTAGATGAGATAAGGAAGTCGGGAACGAAGGCGGGGGTAATAACAACGAATCCGAAGCGAGGAGGCAGCTGACATGAAATCACGAACGACAAAGATAAGGTTGCAACGAAAGTCCTCTTACGCATTGCACCACCAAGTAAAGCTCGGCCAATACGATTTTCCATTCACGCTCAATCCGACGACTGGATGTTTCTTTGGGTGCACTTATTGCTATAGTCCGTGGGTAGTATATGAGCGGAAACGAGATCGCAAAAAGCGTTTTTTTGAGACTATCCATGTCAAGCTTGATAAGCCCCAACGGCTCGCCAAAGAACTGACACGATATTCTAAATTGCCTCAGAATATGAAGCGAGTGCAAATTAATGAAACCAGCGAATACTATTTACCTCAATTATTAAAGCACTTGGACGACAATAGGCGGCCTGATCTCATGTTGGATATTCTTGACGAGTTTGAAAGTGCATGGCAAAACGGCAATAAATGGATGCTGCATATTCTAACAAAGAGCCACCTTATTCTGAATCACATCGAAAAGCTGAAAGCGATGAAACACATGGTTCAAATCGAAGTCAGCTTTGCGACGATGGATGAAAAGGTTCGACGTCGAATTGAGTTCTTTACCACAAGCATCGACAAACGACTCGATCTGGTCGAATCACTGGCGAAAGCGGGGCTATTCGTTCGCATTATGGCCATGCCTTTTTACGGCGAATCGAACGATCTTCAAGCACTCAAGGATGAGACTTTCAGGCGAGGTGCGAAGGCCTTCAAAAATAAAGGACTCAACTACTATAAATGGGCAGACCTGGATGTTCCTCGAACCTTTGAAGAGTTCATTAAGGAAAGGATACCGAGAAGCACGAGACGGACCGATACCAAGAATGAATCTTTTATTATTAAGAGTGGCGAACAAGTTCTCATCAATGGTGAGCCCCAAGAGATATCGGTAAGATTCCCGCGGGTTGATAAACAATTCAGAGCTAAGAAGAATTGGTCAGCCATGAGCAAATTCAAACAGCGATCTTCGATTAAGAAAATGAACGTTATTGATTGTGGATATCGAGACTGTAATTCTGTCGACTGGGGCTACATCATTTAGGGCGTTGGCGAGACGGGAATAATCCAAAATAAGAACAACCCTCGGACGACTCGAAGATAACTGAATTCATGAGAATCAAATGAAATCTAAACCAGCACAATCCCCCGAGTATTATCCCTTAAACGCTCCTGAGCTCAAAAGCTATTCTTTGACAAAGAAAGAATATGATAGGAAGAATTGCATCGTCATCGAACACAACTCGGGCCCCCACGGCGACCTTTTGAACATGAACATCAAGTATCCTCTTCTTGTGAATGGAAGAGAGTTTAAGTCGCTTGAACATCTCTATCAAGCATGCCGGTATCCCAAAGTAGTGCAGATGCAAAATGACATAATGACCAAACCAAGTCCATTGGTTGCCAAATGGGTGTCCAAACCACACAAAGCTCACGGAAGAACCGACTGGTACCAGGAGAAGGTGAAGATTATGAAATGGTGCCTGCGGGTAAAGCTCGCATGCAATTACGGGAAATTTGGTTATGCGTTGAATGCTACAGGAAACAACGTGATTGTTGAGACTTCACCGGATGGTGATTTTTGGGGTGCGATACCGAAAGACAAGAAAGACAAAGCGAGCTCGTTAATAGGAGCAAACGTGTTTGGTCAGCTACTCGTTGAACTAAGAGAAGAATACCGCACAAAACCGAAAGAAGAACTGCTTGTTGTGAAACCGTTAAAGATAAAGGATTTTCTTTTGTTCGGCAAACCGGTTGAAATAGTAGATCGACGTGATAGTACAATCAACAAGAAGTTCATTAAATATGGCGATGAAGGAGTGCTTGAAACCTTCCCCGATTTACCGGAAGAAAGCAGAATATTGCTTGAGGCGACAGGCAGTGACGAAGAAGGAGAGGGTATAAAAGTAACGCCAGAGGTGTTTTATGATTCAGAAATGAATTTGACAAAGATGACAACCACAGATTGGGATGACTATTTTACCATGCCAATTCGGAAAGCGATGCATGACCAGAACATCGGCAAGCCGCTCAAAATACTTGGCTATATCAGTGAGATGAGTAATCCCAGAGCAATTTTCGTTGGTGTAGAAGGTGAGAAAAGGACGATCTTACTCATCTCGGTTGCAGATAATAATGACAATGAAATAAAATGTTTTCCTGTGCTTATCGACAATTATCCTGAGCTACAAGTGAGCGGAGAACCGTCTATACAAAAGTTCTACATTTTCGCCGGGACAGTATATCCCAAATATGTAGAGGACGAAGGCGGAGTCTATATGTTTTCTATTCGGAAGATATTTAAGGATGTAAATGCTGAAGATCGAATCTATGTGCGCCATGAACTTGGTGATAGAGTTGCCAAGTTATTCTTGGCTGAACACACAAAGAAGAAACGTATTTTCAACTATATAAAGAAAACATTGGTTGACAAGCTTGGCGTGAAAGGAATAGATAAGATTCCGCACATCAGTAAAAGTATTGATTTCATGATCTATCAAAGTTTATCCAATGGTGTCAATCCTCGCCCCAGATATTCAAATAAATTGCACTCACTTGTAATTGGGCATCCTGGTGCCGGGAAGAACTTCTTGATTCAAGTAGCAAGCATTTTGAATCCGGTATTTGGACAACCGTCGGCTGTCGGCCAGAAAATTACGCCTGCCGCCTTAATCGGCGACGTCAAAACGAAAGGTCCAAAACGGATTTCAAATCCTGGTTATCTGCCTAGATCATCGGGAGGTGTTGTTTGTATGCAGGATACACATGGATTTTCGGCATACAAAGCGGCAGTCTTTCAAGCGTTTGCAGAAGTGATGGAGGATGGGACAACAACCGATTCGACAGCAGCAAGAACGAAACATGAAGCGGTAACGTCAATTCATATGGACTTAAATCGGATTAGTCACATTGATCCCAGAACGAAAGTAGACAATTATTCTGACGTAAAGATTCCAATCCAGGTTATTTCACGACTTGACTATATATGTGATATACCTGATGAGGAGAGTCAGGCTTTCGAAGTTGCCGAGGAGATGTTAACTGGACCGGCTATTGTATCAGGGTATGATGACGATATTAGTGTCGAAATATGGAAGAGAGATTTGAAGCGAATCATTGCCTACTTGGCAACGTATTTCAGGATGGTTGACATACCGAGTAATGTGAATGAGTATGCGCGTCTAAAAATAAGCAAGCTGTTCAAGGCGAACGAGAAACTCACGAAAATATCACAAAATAAGATTCTCGAATTTAACGCAGTAAGATTGGCGCGCTCCGTTCACAAATTTGTAAAAGCGATAGCCTGTTCGGAAACAAGGTTAAGAGCAACTAAAAAGGATGTGGATCGTGCGTTCGAATTCATCGAAGAAAAGCTGAAGTTTCTTGCATTGTATGAGCCGCTCATCATACCGGGAGGACTTTTAAATTCCAGATCTGATGCAAAGAAAAAGAGGCAGGAACTTTTGGCAGATGTATTTCGCAAGAAGAAGCAATTTACTTATGAGGAAGCAAAGAAAGTGTATGTAGACAAATTTGGACAATCTGCTAGTTCACGAACACTGGATAGAGACATTAAAGAGATGGTAGGAACAACGATTGAGAAAGTGGGTAAGGGCATTTTTGCTGTCTTGAAAAAGTAAAGTGTTTTTTGCATTCCTGCACCATTTTCAACCTTGGTGGATGGTGCATGTCTGCATATGGCGAGCATATTTCATTTTTGTGATTGTTGAAATGTCGAGATGGCGAGATGTGGCAAATGGTGCTTGGCACTTCGAAAGAGTTGAAAATTGGAACGGCGTTTTTGACGCCAAAAGTTTTAAAATGCATGCGTTTTGCTTGAAGATGTGATATATTTTGCATTACAGGTACACACCGAAAAAATTGTGGTCGCGAATAGAGGAGTGACGGATCATTTCCATTTCTTAACCGATTTGCAACTGGCTATGGCAACTAGAATAGAGGAAATTGCTAAACTGAGAAGCGAATTGGCTGATGAAAATTAGTGAGGACAATGATATATATTGATAAGGAGAAGGAAGCTGATATTGCTCAGAAGATCGAGCAAGTCAAGGATTTATCACTCGAAGAACTCGTTCCGGTCAAGCAGTATTGGGAGATCGAATATAAAAAACATCGTAAGCTTGATGAATGGACCATGCGGAAACGATGGTCAGCCGGTAATTGGGTTGAAGCAATTGAGCGAATCTTCAAAGATCCACGTTCTCACCGGATACAGCAAAGCCAGGAAAAGCTTGAAAAGAAGGACTTCAATCCTAGCAATATGTCTATTGAAGAGGCTGCTGATTACTTGAATATTTCCAAGTCGAAATTATACAAGATGACTAGCAGGAAGGAGATTGAGCATCACCAGATAGGAGCAAGGAAAATCGGATTTACGAAGGAAGCGCTGGACAAGTATTTGGCCGAAACGAAACGGACAACTATGCGTGAGTTAGATGAGAAAGCCGATGAGTATCTGAGCAATACTCAGTTAAAAAAAGGAACAAGAAATCTTGCTGTGTTCAGGAAAAAAAGGAATTGAAGAATCACGCCAAATTTTCTATATTGCAGTTGAGAAAATGAAAACCAACGAGTTCAAATACCTGCTTAGTTTAGGGCATAGCGTGTCAGCTCATAAGTTGTTTCAGACCCCAAAGCCAGTCAACATCCAATGTTTTGTCGCATATGTGTCTCACGTTAATTCTGTAATTGCCATAACATATTGAAAAAAAAGACGATATACATGCGGGAGTAATTCAGTGGTAGAATGCCAGCTTCCCAAGCTGGACGTCGCGGGTT
>CAYLMV010000133.1:0-9306 GCA_964384415.1 uncultured Chitinophagaceae bacterium
TAGAATGCCAGCTTCCCAAGCTGGACGTCGCGGGTTCGAGTCCCGTCTCCCGCTCTAAATAGGGCACTTTTTCTCAGAACTCCGGTCATTGTAAGCTGGAGTGTAAGCTGAGAAGGAGTGCCTTTTTCATGCTCACCTCAAACCTTTCCCTCTTTAAGAAGAACAGATACTACTACATCCAATTCGTTGTTGATGGCAAACGAAAGCAACGAAGCACCCACACTACAAATAAAGCTGAAGCACTGAAAACCCTTAGTGACTTCAAGCAACTGATCAGAGATCGGCCCAAGCGAAAAATATTTAGTGAGTTCGCGTCTGAGTTCGTCGAATCTGCTAAAGGAAACTACGCGATCGGAACCATTGAGATCTATAAGTCCACATTTCACATCTTTCAAGAGCGTTTTGGTGATATTTCCCTGACGGAAATTACACCACAGCACTGGGATCTTTACAAAGGGCACCGACTCCAAAAGATAGGCGCACATACTGTGAATATCGAACTCCGATCCATGAAGGCGGCTCTGAATACTGCTGTGCGTTGGCGGATCCTAGAGGAGAATCCGTTTGCCCGGCTACGATTGGCTCAGGTGCCTGACATTGCCCCTGTGTTCTTCACGCGAGAACAGGTTGAAAAGCTTCTGAGTGTCATTACGGAAACTTGGTTGCGGGAGATCGTGCTCTTTGCTGTCGTAACAGGAATGAGAAGAGGAGAGATCGTGAACCTGCAATGGAAAGATCTGGATATGAAGAACAAACTAATTACTGTTCAATCTTCAGCAACTTTTCGGACAAAAACAGGAAAGCGCAGGATTGTGCCGATGAACGATATCGCATTTTTAATTCTGTCAACGTGCTATGACCGTGCAGTATCCGACTATGTGTTTACATTAAATAACGGAAAGATATTGGATAGCTGGGTGGCCGACAAATTCAAAAGATATGTAAAGGCATTGAATATGAACCCGCGGTTGCATTTCCATTCTCTTCGTCACAGTTTTGCCAGTTGGCTGGCATATATGGGAGTTTCTATTTATCAGATTTCAAAATTATTGGGGCATGTGGACGTAAAAGTGACCCAAGCCTACTATGCACATCTGCAGCCGGAGCAATTGCATGAAACAGTGAACAAGATACAGTTGCAACTCAACTAGGAGTTAGGAGTACAACTAATCACGCATCACCGAACACCAGCGCACTCCATGTAGGGAATACGGTAACGGTTGAATTTGTTGGGTTGAAGGTGATTTCAGTACCATACTCGGTACCAAACACATTTTCATAGCATTACTTGGCAATCCGGTGCAAATGGAGGTACTGGTACTGAATCCGGGAAAATGACCCCCTCACAAAAAAAAGAATATGCATTTTAACATCTTCTCTTTTCTATCTACCTATCTATTTTTATTATTTCATTACCTCAGTACCATACTTCTTGGATTTCGGGCAATGAAATTAGGTGGTTTGTGATTCGGTACTGAGACTGGAGATGAACCGGTACTGAATTCAGTACCATGGCTTCAAGGTGGATACGGGTTCAAGGCAAGAGGAGGAACGAATATAGCTTTGCCTCAAATTCACCGTTATTTACTAAGCACAAAAATCCGGCCAGGTCGTGACCGAGAAGAGACGGAATGGATTTTCCGGTCAAATATATCATTGTCCCCTTATGGTCGGAACTTGCTGAAGGCCGCCGAGGGTAGCCACCAAGAGGAGAGGGAAGACAATTTTGTCCCAAAAAACCATGGTCCCCAAAGTAATTGAGCAACTAAAAAAGCCGGTTAATCTGCCGGCCTTCTTATTACAATTCCAAACTTATCCCACATCCTTAAGAAATCCCGCCTAGTTACAGCGCAACAAATTGCCCCAACACCATCCGAAGAAATGTCAAGGCTGGGGTTCATGACGAAGACGTCTTCATGTGTTATCACTTCTGCTGAAAAGGGTCAATCGAAGAGATTCTTCTGGTACTTATTTCCTGAACCTACTAATGATAAAAAAGATAACTCCTAAGATCACCAATACAAGTATAATTCCAGCCCATACTCCTACTTTGAATATTCCCTCTATAACCGCACATCCTGAGAAAATAAACGTAGTTATAGATATTACTATTAGGTATAAAGGAATTCTTCCAATGATTTTTCCCATGTTTTTGCTCCGTCATAATTTTTCGAAAGTTATACTTCTATTTCAATTGTAAAGTTACATATGGATCTAAAGCGAATCAATCGTTCTAAAGGATGAAAAACGAACTACATCTTTTGGTAATGAGATTAAAGGAAATTACTCGCCAATTAATGGAGTTGTTTCTGCTGCAGGTCTTTTCGTATTATCAGTAGTAAACCCGTAATACGTTAATTCCTTAATGCCGGCCTCTTTGCATAATTTAAAAAGCATAAAGCCCGGATCTATGCCACATTTATAACCTTTTTCTTTTGCCATGTTATTGGCTTCCGCCCATCTTCTGTTTCCATCAGGAATTATTCCGATATGTTTCGGTACTCTCATCACTATCACTTTATATATATTATTAACGGTTGAATGAGAAATAAAAAATGCTACTCTAATACTTTTTTGCAGATAGAAATGTGGGCCAATCGAGCCCGATACCGCTGTTCAAGAAGAGAAAATCATTCACTTATGCAAAATAGTATACCGATGTCGACATAGAGATGTAATAGCCCGAAAGGATGAAAAAAGAGTTAATCCTAATGGGGATGAAACGCTCTTCATGCTTAATCAGTGGGACAACGGGTCAAAAATGAGTCATTGCTGGCCTTTTGTTGACAACGCATCGTGACTCTTCATGCAACGATGCATCAACGAGGCTTCTCCTTGAGGGTCGACGGGGATCCATCGATACGGGTGGGGAAGAGAGTTTCTAAAATTTTTGTTTTCGCATCGTCATCGATTACCAGGATTCTCGCCATGCCCTAATCCTTCCCTTTTTTTGTCGAAAGCATCTCGTATTGCTCTCCCTATTTCGGAAATTCTGAAGGGTTTCATCAATAAACTGTTAACACCGATCGCCGCTGCCCGTTCTGGATTCAATTCGCTGCTGAATCCGGTGCAAAGAATGATCGGAATATTGTTTCTGATCTTCAAAACTTCCTTTGCCAACTCAATCCCGTTCATGCCCGGCATTGTGTAATCGGTGATCAGGATGTCAATGTCGTTCCCTTTTTCCTTCATGAATTTCAGCGCATCGGTGCTCTTCGAGATGCCGGTGACCGAGTAGCCGAGTGCTGTAAGCATGTCCTCGGCCATCTCGACCAGCAACTGTTCATCATCGACATAAAGGATTCGCTCAGTCCCGGTCAATTGGGGAAGAGAAGCATAATGGACCACTTCGGTTATTGACTCTCCGGTTACGGGGAGATACAGCCTGAAGGTGGTGCCTTTGCCCACTTCGCTTTCTACCATGATATCTCCCCCGAATGACTGGACTACTCCGAGAACGACGCTGAGCCCCATTCCGGTCCCCTCGCCAACGGCTTACGTCGTAAAGAACGGTTCGAATGCCCGTAAAAGAGTAGCCTCGTCCATGCCGCAGCCGGTATCGGCAACTTCTATTACCGTATATTCACCCGGAGCAATTTCTCCTACATGGCCCTGCAACTTTCGGTCAAGCATTTGAGGATAAAGCCGGACCTTCATCGTCCCTCTTCGCTCCATCGCATGGACGGCGTTGGTAGCAAGGTTGAGGAGCGTTTCATGGATCTTTGTAGGGTCGGCAAAAACAGGCTTAGCATTCTTGTCCAGGTCAAATTCAATAATGACCGACGAAGGAATCGACGCCCTGAGTAAGTCCAATACTTCTTTGATTATTGGCCGCATGGATGTGATCGTCTTCTGCGGATGGGATTTCCTGCTGAATGTCAGTATCTGCTCTATTAAATGCTTTGCCCTGTCGGTGGCTTTCATGATCTTAAGCAAATATGTTTCCAGCATGGAATCTTTCGGGGCGAACTGAAGTGACATCTCGCCGTATCCCATGATTCCTCCGAGCACATTGTTGAAGTCATGCGCGATGCCTCCGGCGAGTGTTCCGATGCTTTCCATCTTCTGTGCCTGGCGCAACGCATCTTCGGCATGTTTGCGTTCGGTGATGTTGATGACAAGCCCGGCTACTTTCAGGGGTTTTCCGCTTGCATCGCTATTTGTGATAGCGCCAATACTATAGAACCATTTATATTCTCCTGATTTAGTTAAGATTCGGTACTCAACTTCATATCTTTCCAGCGATCCGGCGATGTGTCCCCGCATGGCGTTCATTGCTCGTTCAGAATCTTCAGAATGGACCAGCGCCATGAAATCCTTATAGTGTTTAAACCTTTCCGGTGGAAAGCCCAGCATTTCAGCTTTCCGCTTTTCGAAAGTAATATTGCCGGTTGGGATGTCCATTTCCCACCAAGCCATTTTGGCTACGCTCATAGCGAGTTCAAGCCTTAAATTATTTTCGCGAAGTGCTTCTTCTATCCGCTTCCTTTCAGTGATATCCTGAATCAAACCGTCATATGTAGCAATGACGCCGTTCTTATCGCGATGGAGAACGAAAGTATTCCTCACCCATCGCACGGTTCCATCTTTGTGGATAATGCGATGTTCGATCGGCGGCGGATCGTCCCCGGTCAGAATCCGGTGCGATTGTTCTTCCACCTTAGGTCGATCTTCGGGTGCCACCATATTGAACCAAAGGTAGGGATCGTTGGCAAATTCGCCACCCTGGTAACCCGTAACGGTGAGGCATCCCAGGCCATGCGTAGTTTCCACAGCGCGCCCCTCTACGACACGCACAGTATAAATATAGTCGGTGATCGCCTCCGTGATCCTCTCGTATCGTTCTTCGCTTTCCAGTAGCGCCTTTTCCGCCCTCTTGCGGTCTGTAATGTTTCGAATATTGCATTGGATCACTTGCTGATGATCCACTTCATATACGTTGCTGACAAACTCCACGTCGATTCGCCGGCCATCATAAGTCTCCAGTGGCTTATCTTCATAACGAACGTATCCCTTTCGTTGCAATTCAAGAAAATTCTCCTGGTTGCCAATGATGTCCCTGAAAAAACCAAGCTCCCAAACCTTTTTCTTAAGGAAATGTTCATGGGAGTAACCAAGCATTTCAAGTAAGAAGGGGTTAACATCCACAATCATTCCAGTTTCGGCGTCGAGAATCAGAATCCCGTCCTGGGCCGTCTCGAAGAGACGACGATAACGAGTTTCCGAAGCGATCAGCGCCTCTTTGGAGAGTTTGCGTTGGGGGAGATCCCCGGAACCCTTCTTAGTATTCATTTGACATCTCCATGGATAGGCAATTGATGAGTAGCATCATAATGATGCTAGAGCTCTATCGGTCTATTTGATCCGACTGAAGCTATCGCAGTGGATATGACTTGAGATTACTTAGTGCAGAGTGTATCACCGCTTGTCGTCACTTGAGCGACTGATGAGCTTACGATTGCCAAGCAAGTTAGCAGTGAAACGAGAATTGTTTTCCCACACCATAAATGCAAAAGCCTCTTTCATCGCGCGAGCGAATCCAGAGGCTTCTCCAAAATCATTCTCACGACCTCGTCTTCCCCGGACTCGGTCAGTATGTTGGCACAACGTTACCTGAATAAGGGATCAATGTCAAGCTGTCCATGAGCCCCAACCCCGAGACTCCTGATGGAACGATCCACTGACGTTGCTTCTACTTGAGGGACGACGGGGATCCAACGATGCAGGTGGGGAGGTGGGATTTCTAAATTTATATTCTGGATATCTAAAGGGCGGCAGCAGGGAGCAATAGGTGTTTGTCAAAATAGCCAATCATACCACAACAGCTAACAGAGTCAGACGGATCGACGACCTTTAGGTACGCTTCGCGGTCAAAGGCCTTTGCCCACGGCCACATAACTGCAGAAGTAGTCATACGGCACACCCTCGCCGGGAGAGGACTGCGGCGCTACGATAGAGGCGCTGACTACAACTTGTGTCTCGTTACCCAGATCCTGGATGTTGATATCCCAGATGGCAAACGTTCCGCCAAGGCTCTGAGGACTGCAGACGGTTGCAGTGAACGCAGGTTCGCCGGAGAACCGGGGCAGTCGAATGACCACCTGGCGAACGCCTTGTCCGCCGGCCGGAATGACCATCTTCTGTGTGCCTGAACACAGCAGTGTTGAGCCGATGGCCTGAACTTCTTGGTGCTCTTGCAAGTGATCTCCTATGGAATGTTGTTATGGCGAGTTATATGGTCCCCATGTAGCATGATGTCGCCTGTTGAGCGTTGCCTGCGAAATCCCGCTGTGTCTTAGCGGGGATTCTTTCCTTTTTAAAATGGTTAGAACGCACGCGCTTATTCCTCCAACTAAAACTTAACAAAAAACACAGGCGAAGTATTGTAACTCTTAGGAAACCGTCTTTGCTTTTTTATAGCCTCTTATTGCCACTATTATGAAAAGAATTCCAGCTATTATATCTCCGTAAAACATAAAAGGCCTACCATTATAATTTGTTATACCAACAAATAGAAAACAAATAGCCGGGAGCAAAAAAAGCAGAGAGTTGCGTTTTTGGTTTTTCATTATTGATCTTTCTCTAATAAATAGAAATTACAGTACTGTTTAATATTACGAAAATTTCTTCGTGCGTTCTAACGGACCGGAGCTAAGCTGACGGCGACGTGCAGCAGGAATTAAGTAGCTTGCTCGCGCGAGTGGTGATGTGTTTAGTTGTCACCTACTACGTTTTGTTTTGTCTTTTGGTGAACTGATATCGCGCGAGCGAAAAAGCACGCCGTAATTTCCGTCAGCTTGAGCGAGTGGTTAGAACGCACACGGTAGACGCCGTGTCATGTTCGTGCTTATTTTATTTCTCTTGAGCTCCCATAGTACCCGTCTTAACTTCTCCGGCTCGCTTGCAGTTAGCAACGATCACTCCGCTTGGTGTAGCTGTACTCTCTTAAACTGAATGCTGCCGGGATCGTGCCATTGTCAAAACAACTTCTTTCCGGTGCCGAGCGTCAACGGATGAATTAGAAGCCAAAGTTCATCCACTAAATCATGTTTGAGTAGTGCTGGACCAGGTTACCACTACCGCTAACTAGAATATCGGTAAGTACTCAGGTGGCTTTTTGCGGCGCAATAGGTTTCACCTTCCAACGCATGTAGGACACAAATGCCAGTAGCACAAAAAGCACAGCCGTGATGATGGCGGAGCTAGTTTCGCCACGGGAAAAGTGGAATACCGAAGCACTCGCCGCCACGATCATCAAACCGATGCCCGCCCAGGAAGTAAGCCGGGGCAGAATGCGTGTGATGCCCGGCAGCAGCAGCCCAATCGCACCGAGCGATTCGGAAATGCCCACAAAGAGACGAAACCAAGTCGAGTATACCTGATTCATGGTCTCAATCAAGGCTGCGGGCGGGAAGACCATGATGTAACCGTGAAAGAGAAATAGCGCCGCCAGCAAGACTTGCAGAATCCATAGTACGATGTTCATGTTGTTTTTTCCCTTCTGTTATGACTGAATTTATGGTACTGAAATGCAATCGTTGCGGCAGCCGCTATGCGCACGTCGGTGCGTCCAATTGAAATGGATGGCGTGTTGTTTTGGTTGGTCATGTTGTTCTCCTTGAAGCAAGCGGTGGCGTAAAACTACTCAAAAAACGAAATATGTATTTTGTGCGTTCTAACGGACCGGAGCTCCCGCTAAAGAGCAGCTGGACAAGTAAGCTGCGGCGACGTGCAGTTGCACAAAACTCTTCCCTTATTAGAGTGCTTAAGCCGTTTTCTCGATCGTCGGCTTTCTTCGCCCTATTAGAAAACCGATTACCGCTCCAAGTGCGAGCCCAATTCCTGCTCCGATGACGATGTTGTGAATAGCAACACCCATTCCTGCGCCGATTGCAATACCTATTCCAGTCCCCCTCGCAAGTGACCTTTTGCTTTTAATTCGTTGTGATTCATCGGAATCTAATTTGCCGCTCATTGTGCCCTCAAGAATAATAATTTGAAAGATTGGCCTAAACGAACCGTCAACTGAGGGTGGTTAGGTGGTTGCTACCTCTTAGTTAGATTAATTTTGTCAATGAACATATGCATTTCAATTATTACAGATGCGATGTTATCTGCAAGTTGATTCAAGTCAGAGATGGGTGGATTGGATTCGCGATCAAGTCTCGGAAATTTGAGAGGCTTCGTTCTGACAACAAATGAGTCGTCATCAGCAAAGAGCCATTCAGAGTGAATAAATGTATTTCTCTTTTGATGGATTGAACTGAGCTTGTCGAAGATCCGAGAGAACTCTTCTCGCGTGTGTGTATCGGAAATTGTGTGGTGAAATGTCAGATCAAGAATTGCTAAGAGTTTACCATACTGTTCTGTAGGATAGCACTTTAAAATAAATTCAACGTCGCAATTCATGAGTCTGGCTAAATACACGCGAGTCCATTGCTCAAGATGATTCATGTTCACCGTAATTGTACCAAGAGCGATTAAGTACTGTTTTCTAAATTCTGACATGGCTTTACTCATAGAAACAACCACCTAACGGACCGGAGCTAAGCTGTGGCGACGTGAAGCCAATTCCGTGAAGAATAAAGGCAACAAAACCGTCTTGGTTTTTTAGGATTGACTGACTCGGTTAAGTGGCACGATTAGTTTTGTTCCCACCGTTTTTTCTGTGAGATTCGATTTTCGCTTTCAGTGTTGACGGAATTGGTCGGCATGCGCAATTCTTTGCATGGTCGAGGTGCCACTCAATACGTTTTTCGAGTGTTGGCCTTGGAGGTAATGGATGTTTGTTGTGCCACTCTGAATTCATTTTGGTTGAGTCCTTTCTTGTGCTGCCTACCAATCCGGCAGCTGCGGGTGGTTAGGGCGCGCTGTTCTCGTTCTTAAAGGCTTTTGATAAGCTTCCAAATATTACAAGCGATACTGCAAAGATAATTGCTCCAACTACAAAACTGATAATAGTCGTAAGAAGTAGGACAGCAATGGCCAAGCAGACAACTGCAAATGATATCAGAGCATGTTTTCTTTTCACTATTTTCTCCTTGATTGATAAACCAACCTCCGCACGCTGCGGCGACTTGCAGCCAGTTGTTCTTTAGCGGGGACTCTTTCCTTTTTAAAATGGTTAGAACACACGCGGTAGAATGTTGAATTAGCTTTCATTGGTTTTATAGCGGGATTTAATCTGTTGCTTCACGAAGTTTCCGATAAATGCTCCAATAATACCTGCAGCTGAACCGAGAATGCTAAAGACCAAGGTGAAAGGAATAAATGTGGTTAAACTCTTTGCGTCGGTCTTGCCTCCAT
>CAYLMV010000134.1:0-9211 GCA_964384415.1 uncultured Chitinophagaceae bacterium
CTCAAGTGACCGAGCATGCCCTTTCGCATGGGAAAAAGAACATCAGGAATGCAGTTCGCATGACCGAGCGCGAGAAGGAGACCATTGCGTTGATTGTCGAAGGAATGAGCAACAAAGAAATTGCCATCAAGCTCAACATCGCCACGTTCACGGTCAAGAGCCATGTGCATAACATTCTGGAAAAATTAGCGCTGCAAAGCCGGCTCCAGATTGCCAGACACGCCCGTGAAGAAGAAGAAGGCAACTAGGAGGGTGCTGAAAAACCCTCTTTGAATGAACGATTACCGCAAGGACGCTAAGAACGCGAAGAAGGAAATAAACAGAAGATCTGGCTTGATCTTGGCGTCCTTGAAGCCTTCGCGGTTTTCTTTTTCAGCATCCTGCCTCTGTTCTGTCCCAGAATTACCTTCAACAACTTCACATGACGCTCCTGACGGAGCTGTGTAAAATTTCGCAGTTTCTTCTTCTACACATATGTCGTCCCTTCGGGACTTTTTAAAGAAACTTCCGAACCAGCACACGATGAGCGTGCTGAAAAACTCTCTTTGAATGAACGATTACCGCAAAGATGCTAAGAACGCGAAGAAGGAAACATTGAACATGGGAAACAATCAGAAGATCTGACTTCATCCTGGCTCCTTCGCGGTTCATCCTCCTCGAACGACCTCTTTCCGCTCCCTCTGTTACGATAGCCCAGATAGACTCATTCCGGCACACACGCCTCATGCCGGTGCGACTTTAAGGCAGCGCCTGAATTTGAATGCATGATTGTTAAGCCCGCGCGAGTGGGCAACCATATCTTGCAGCCAAAATAGAAGCATCTAGTGCCATTTCTCATAAATAATCTTGCATTAGCCAAAAAGATTAGATAAGAGTTCTTTCTTTGAGGCCAAAGAAAGAACCAAAGTCCCGCTGTACGGGATCCCGCCTTTCCTAATTTGGGGAAGCGGGAAAAGCCTGCGGAATGGAAACGCACGCAATGCCCCCAACGCGCCTGCAGCAGAAAACGGCTCGCGGCGGCCTTCTGCACATGGCCGCCGTTTTCTGAACCCTGCATCGCTTTGCCGCCGCCCACCGCTATCGATTCCGCCTCCCCGCGCACTTTGAAGCTGTTGCTTATTCCTTACAGAACGAATGCAAGACTACTTTTTGAAAATGGTACTGGTAACGTTTCCAAAAAATGAGCTTGTAGTTCTTTATTAAACACTTCGACTTTTGCGAATTGATGCCTTCGGCACCTCTGGTGTTTACCCCCTGCAAACGGGGCGTGAATGACAAACTGAGTCATGGCCGCCTTTGAACCATCTTTTTGTCCTCTTCCCGATCAACCGCTCTATTATTGCAGCACCATAGAGCAATTGCCGCCACGACCCGTTGAAAGCTTCTCCATATAACTTCCCTCCGGCTTTCCACCATCTGATTTGGCTCGCCATCCTCCCCAAGACATGAGAACGTCCCACGAAGGGCGTCTTCTCCAACGTGTGTGCAAACCTTCGGTCCTTTTCCGCGCGCCCGGCATTCACCTCTCATCTCTCCATCTGGTTAAAGATAAAGGATTAACTCCTCTTTCATCCTTTCGGCCTATTACGCCTCTCCTCAGGCATTGGTATACTTATTCACAGAAAGAGGAAGAATTTCTCTCTTGCAGCGACATAGGTAATCCTTTCCCGATTAGAATTGATAAAGAGGAGCACATAGTATGAACTGGGATCGAGTCGAGGGACAGTGGAAACAGCGACGAGGAAAAGCCGTGAACCATTGGGGCAAGGTGATGAACGACGAACTCGCCACAATTTCGGGGAAGTATGAAGAGCTTGTCGGGAGGCTTCAGGAGAAATTCGGAATCGCCAAAGAGGAAGCAAGAGAACAAATCGATGAGTTCAAGAAGAGCATCGACAACTTAAAGAAATCGAACGCCGATCTCATGAGATTGCAGAAATCAAAGAAGAGCAGCAAGATGCCGAAAGCGAGATCGACTAAAAGAAAAAAAATATCCAAGAGAAAAGGGACTGCAAAGTCTCCGCGTCGTTCGTAGCTCCATGACGCTTGAAAGCTCGAATTGAATACTACTACTAAGGCAACATTCATCATGAACAAAATCACTCTTAACCAGGAGGCACCAATGTATCGTTCCCGCACAGAAAATCGAAGCGGCAAACTCGCAGGGCTTTGGCTCTCGAGAATTCTTTTCAGTTGTTTGACGCTTATGCTTCTTCACGGAGCGCTCAGTGCGCAGGAGATCCAGAGAACTCAGCCAATATGGTGGTTTGGGGCAGATGCGGGCGCGAATTTGAATTTTTACGGCGGAACAACTCGAGTGTTAAATTCTACTACAGCTGCTCCGAGAATATTTCAGAATGGTTTTGGAGCCGGCCCATTTCTTGGGTTTCTGACGGAGTATCGCCCCAACTCTACTTGGGGTGGAATGCTGCAGTTAAATTACGACGACCGCGGCGGATCTTTTTATGACGTCACAAATCAGAACACCGGCGGCAAGATGACGTTGTCGACCTCGCTGCGATATATCTCGATAGAGCCGAGTATTCGGTATGCTCCGTTCCAAGACGGTTGGTATGCATTCGCGGGCCCTCGGGTAGCTTTTAATTGGGCCCCCAATCTCGGAACGAACCCCCTGAGAGACGAGAGAACATTCACCTACACGGATCAAGGCACGAGCGGAAGCAAAGCCGAGTGGAGTGATCTGAAAGCGCAAGTCTGGTCGATACAGTTCGGCGTTGGATATGATTTCGAACTCTTGTCGAAAAACGACAAAAACCAAATCCAGCTTTCGCCGTTCATCTCGTTCCAGCCAGCATGGGGTGATGGACCGCGATCGGTTGAAAGTTGGGATGTGGCCACCGTGCGAGCGGGCGCCGCAATCAAGTTCGGCAGCGGTTCGGTTATTCCGCAGGCGAAACCTGCTCCGGTAGCAGAAGTCGTCGAACGTGATGTTCAGTTCTCACTCCGCGCGCCAAAAGCCGTGCCCATTAAGCGCAGAGTAAGGGAATCGTTCCCGCTTCGCAACTACGTGTTCTTTGATGAGGGATCGTCTGTCATACCGGACCGGTATGTAGCGCTGACGAAAGATCAGGCTGCAACGTTCCAGGAAGGTCAATTGCAGGAAGTGCGTCCGCTGAACACGACCGGCCGGTCGCTCCGACAGATGACAGTCTATTATAACATCCTCAATATCGTGGGCGACCGTCTTAAGAGAAACGGCGGAACGAGTATCTATTTGAGCGGAGCATCGGGCGGAGGACAAAATCTGGGGAAAGCAAGAGCCGAGTCAATCAAAAACTATCTTGTGAATGTGTTTGGAATCGACCCTTCAAGAATCACGGCTGAAGGCCGGGACAAACCGATGATTCCGTCGGTCGTGCCCGGTGGTACACGAGAACTTGCTCTTCTCGGCGCCGAAGACCGACGCGTTGATATCGAGAGCACTTCGCCTGAGATGATGATACAGGTCGGAGGCGCCCGGCATTACATGCTGAAGCCGGTTGAAATTGTCGCAGTCGTTGAAGACCCGATGGACAGCCAGGTTCTTTTCCATGTTGCCGGTGCAAGCGAAGTCCTTGCGTCATGGTCTCTGGAAATTGCCGACGATCAAGGAAGAGTACAACGGTTTGGACCGTTTAGAAAAGACAATGCAAATGTCTCGGGCAATGCAATCCTCGGCGATCGCATGGAAGGCCAATACCGGGTTGTGATGCTGGGAGAAACCAAGGGCGGAAAATTCGTGACGAAAGAAGCTCCGCTCCATCTGATTCGCAGAGTCGACGCGCCGAAAGAGTCTGTGCGGTACAGCATTCTGTTTGATTTCGACCGCTCGCAAACCGTCGAGAGCTATGATGCGTTCCTGACCAACACCATCGCACCGCTCATCCCGGAAAACGGAATGGTGATCATCCATGGTCATACCGATATCGTCGGAGATGAAGAATATAACGACAGCTTATCGAACCGAAGAGCCCAGGATGCGCAGGCGATCCTTCAAACCGCGATAACGAACAGCGGCAAGCATGGCATCACGTTCGAAACGTTTGGAATGGGAGAGAGCGTCCAGTATGCGCCGTTCGACAACTACTTCCCAGAAGAACGATTCTATAACAGAACAGTCATCATCGATATCGTGCCAGACTGAAGAAGTACAGAGTAACTAAAGCTACGCAGAACCAGAGTTGCGTGTTCCTCGACAAAGGAACAACGCAACTCTGACTTCTGAAGACCGAAACACGGTTCAGCGTCGCGTTGATAGATACAGAAAGATGTACAATGGAGGATCTTATGAAGACGAACTCAAAAAATCCAACGACCTTTTTGGAAAGGTCCGCTCGGTTTCTCGGAATGGTGGTGACGCTTGCGCTCGTTGTGCAAGCCGCCGCGTTTTCCCAATCGTCGCCGGCGCCGGTAAACCTCGGCACAGCGGGGGATTTTGTGGCCCTTGCTAAGACGGGAATCTCGGCAACGGGAACCACGGCGATTACCGGAGATATCGGCGTCAGTCCGGCGGCTGCGACATACATCACCGGGTTCGGATTGATATTGGATCCCTCCGGCACGTTCTCCATCTCAACGTTGGTGAATGGAAAAATCTACGCCGCCGACTATGCCTCGCCGACTCCGACAAAACTGACAACGGCTGTCAGCGATATGGAAACTGCGTACACCGACGCAGCCGGAAGAACAACGCCCGATCATACCGAGCTGTACGCAGGAGATCTAACCGGGCAGACCCTCACTCACGGCCTCTATAAATGGGGAACCGGAGTCTTGGTCGCCGCCGGCGGTGTCACGATCTCGGGTTCGGCGAGCGATGTCTGGATTTTCCAGATAGCCCAGGATCTCACTATTGCCAACGGTGCCATCGTCACCCTGAGTGGAGGGGCACAGTCTTCCAACATCTTCTGGCAGGTTGCGGGCCAGGTGACACTTGGAACAACCTCCGAGATGAAGGGGAATATCTTGTGTCAGACACAGATTGCCATGAGTACCGGCTCCGTTCTTGACGGAGTAGCGCTTGCACAGACCGCAGTCACACTGGATGCGAATGGTGTGACGAAACCGTCGCTGGGAAACCTTGCCACGCTCACACTTCTTGCTACAGTCCCTGCTGAAGGGGATACGACTGTATCGCTGGACAATAAACTTGCCGGTATTTTTAGTCTTCCAATGGATGGATCAACTCTTACAAGCTCAACATTTACTCTCACCGGCCCGACATCCCTTGTCTCGGGCACGGTAACTGACACCGGCAGGATCGCGTATTTTTCGCCCGCCAGCAATCTCGCGCCCAATACCGTCTATACTGCCACGATTACAACTGGCGCAAAAGATGTGGCGGGAATTGGTCTTGCAGGTAACCATGTATGGAGCTTCAGGACGGGCTCGGGAGTGACCGCAGTGAAAAATAAATTGGCGGCGCCGAACCTCTTCGCTCTTTCGCAGAATTATCCGAATCCATTCAACCCTTCTACAGTGATCAGTTATCAGTTACCGGTCAACAGTCAGGTAACGTTGAAGGTGTATGATATGCTCGGAAGGGAAGTCGCGACGTTGGTGAACGGAGAAATGAAAGCCGGAAGTTACACGGCGACGTTTAATACCGCCACCGCGACGCATGTTCTCGCGAGCGGAGTGTATGTGTATCGCCTGCAGGCCGGATCCTTTATCTCGACGAAGAAGCTGATTCTGATGAAATGATTCTTATCGACAAAGTATGTTTCCGTTCCAAGTTTGTTTTTTTAACATCAACCACTATAGAGGCTCTTATGAAAACCGATACAAAGAACTCGACAACTGTCTTTGGCCGATGGATGCGCCATCTCGGAGCGATGCTGACAGTTGCATTAATGGTGCATGCGGTTGCTTTCTCCATCGGGCCGCCATCAGTGCCGGCTTTAATTTCGCCTACGGATGGATCAGGCAGCGTCTCAACGAGTCCCACGTTGACCTGGGGCGCTGTGGGAGGTGCCGATACATATGAACTGCAGGTCTCGGTGAGTTCGGGTTTTGAGACCACGATTTATGACGATGCGACGCTCACAAGCGCCTCGAACGTCGTCAGCGGTCTGGTGAATAGTACGCAATATTACTGGCATGTGAGTGCGACCGGCGTGGGCGGAACGAGCGCCTTCTCAGCAACTCAGAGCTTTACAACATGGGCCGCTACGCCCACAACACCACCTCAATTACCTGTAGCTCTTGGTGCTGCTGCCAGATTTGCAATTCTGTCGACCACTGGAGTTACCAATACCGGCGCTACGAGTGTCACCGGAGATGTCGGGACGACCCCCATCGCGGGCAATTCGATCACGGGTTGGAATACAGTTACCGAAGTAGGAACGACCTTCGTGGTTGGCCCTGATGGTCCTATCCCTTCCGGCAGTTTCACGACAAACTCTGCATTGTTATCTCAGGCAATAGGTGATTTAACGACTGCCTATAACGACGCCGCAGGACGGTCACTAAATGCCATCGGTGTGGCTGGAAATTTGGGCGGACGAACCCTCTATGCCGGTCTGTATAAATCCACTTCAACGCTAGCGGTTTCTTCAGGAAATCTTACTCTCGATGGTCAAGGCGACCCGAATGCTGTCTGGATCTTCCAAATTGCCTCGAGTTTTAGCATGGCGACCGGTTGCCAGGTAATCCTGACCAACAATGCGCAGGCGTCCAACGTTTTTTGGCAAGTCGGCACTTTGGCGCATTTTGAAGGAGGCGCTATGATGGTGGGAACCATTATGGCTGGAACATCAGTCACATTTATTACAGGTGCAACTTTGGTGGATGGCAGAGCATTGGCGACAAATGGAAACGTAACAATGGAAGCCAATACCGTCACCAGACCGCCAATTCCAACGGTATTTGCCAACCCGGCAGCAATAGATCTTGGAACGGCTGCGAATTTCAGAATTCTGGCTTCAACCGCTGTCACCATTGCCTCCGGCACCACCGTCGGCGGGAATGTTGGCTGTACCACAGTGACCAATAACGGAACAGTGAACGGAGACGTTTGGGTTACTACGTTGACTGGTTCGGGGTCAGTAAGTGGAGCCACGCATGCTGTCGGCTCTACCGTAGGTACCGCTGAAACCGATTTAGGCTCAGCGATAGGTACAGCTACCGGACTAACATATAATGCTCCTCAATTGGGCCCGGAGCTCGGCGGGACAACCCTGGGGTGTGGAATCTACAGTTCCACAAGCGGAAGTTTTGATATAGCCGGGACTCTTATACTCAGCGGCACGGCGACTGACGTCTTTATCTTCCAAATGTCGGGCACGCTTACCACGCAAGTGATCAGTCATGTAATTCTCACGGGCGGCGCTGTGTGGTCGAATGTCTTCTGGCAAGTCGGCACCGCGGCAACTCTTGGAGCAACGTCTACCTTCGTGGGAAACATCATGGCAGGAACATACATTTTCGAAGATGCCAACACATCAATGATCGGAAACGCATTGTCGAATACGAGTTACGTTACTGTGAACGGCACATCAGTGCTTCCAGTGGAACTCGTTTCGTTTACGGCTGCTGCAACTGGAATGAATGCAAACCTTCGCTGGACAACAGCGACGGAAGTGCATAACTACGGATTCGAGATCCAACGCCGTCAGACTGCGGATTGGGCGAAAGTAGGTTTTGTCGCAGGAGCAGGAACCAGCAGCTCGGTCCGGAATTATTCCTACACCGACAATAATCTCGCTGCCGGTAATTACTCGTATCGTCTCAAACAGATAGACATTGACGGATCATTCTCCTATGGTGCGGCGGTTGAAGTTGCAATCAGCTCAGCGCCTCGGGCGTTTGCGCTCTTGCAGAACTATCCGAATCCGTTCAACCCGTCAACAGTCATCAGTTATCAGTTGCCAGTAAACAGCCAGGTGACGTTGAAGGTATATGATATGCTCGGGAAAGAGGTTGCTACGTTGGTGAATGGAGAGATGAAAGCAGGCAGCTACACCGTGACGTTCAATACGGCTGCCGGAACACATACTCTTTCGAGCGGTGTGTACGTCTACCGACTACAGGCCGGATCGTTCATCTCGATCAAAAAGTTAGTTCTCATGAAGTAGTGCTTATTGACGAAGCGTTTGTCTCGTTCCCATCCCGACATGTCGGGATGGGAAGACGCTTCAGTGGAACTCCATTTCGCAAAAATGTAATCCGAAACATAGTTTCACACAAAATGAGACCAAATGGAACGTAGGAGCAAATAAAGAACTCTGCATCAACGGTTAGATATTATGCATGTTCCTCTCAAGAGAGAAGCATGGGTTCTGAGGACGATCGAAGCTTTTCAAAACAAACAGATGTATTTCCCTTACACCAACTCTATTGGAGGTTTTATGAAGACCGATACGACATACTTAACCACTGTCATAAGCAGATGGACGCGCGTCCTCGGGACGATGCTGACGCTTGCTTTGATGGTATCCGCTGCTGCCGTGTCTCAGGTAGCACCTTCACTTTTGACGTCCGCCTCATTCGGCGTTCTGGCCGCCGGAGCTATTACCGGCACTACCACCGTTGCCGGAAATGTCGGGACGTCGACTGCTGATGCGATAGCAGGCACCATCCTGGCGCCTGGATTTATCGTTTACGCGTCTGGAAATGCCACCGTGGTGACTGCCCATAACGACTTCTTGGCAGCATACGGAAACGCGCTCACCGCAAACCCGGGTGGCACCACGCTGCCAGCCTCTTTTCCTGCAGTTAATCAGGGCAATGATGCGGCACACCCATTGCTTTCGGGTGTCTATTCCATAACGACGCCCGCTTCAATGGCAGCCGACCTGTTTCTCTCCGGGTCTTCGTCCGACCTCTTCATCTTTAAGACGACCACCACATTCAATACGACTGCGGCTACCGTTGTGCATCTTGCCGGCGGTGCAGTAGCTACCAACGTCTGGTGGCTGATTGAGGGCGCTGTGACCCTCGGAGCCGGGAGCTCTATTCTCGAGGGTTCAATTCTTTGTAATGACGCCATTACGGTGGGAGCCACCGCGATAGTGCACGGCAGATTGTTGGGAAATGGAGCGATTACGGTCAATGCTGCTTCAGTGTTCCCAGTTGAGCTCGTGTCATTCACGGCGTCCGCAACCGGACTGAATGCGAACCTGCATTGGTCCACAGCGACCGAAGTGCATAACTACGGATTCGAGATCCAACGCCGTCAGACTGCGGATTGGGCGAAAGTAGGTTTTGTCGC
>CAYLMV010000135.1:0-9175 GCA_964384415.1 uncultured Chitinophagaceae bacterium
TATCTTCCGCCGGAAACGGAAAAGGAATTCTATGAAAACGGCGGGTTCCAATCCATCATGGCAAAATCTGCACAGATTGCTTCACACAAGGTTCAGCTGAAGCAAGAAGGGAAAACGCTCCTCCTCACTACGCTCCTTGGGCATGAGGTTGGGTCTGAACGGCTCATTGAAGCGAGGGTTTTACTTGAACACTTCTAATCCGTGACATTGACGACAAACAAATTTACCGCGGTTCTCTTTGACCTGGGAAGGGTTCTCATCAACATCGATTTTGACGCATTTCCCCGCTCGCTGGGGATTGTTCCGGCCGAGGTGCGTCCGGAGGACAGAAGGGGAGTAGGCCGGCTGGTTGTTGGCTACGAGACCGGTCGATTGACTTCCGACGAGTTTTTCGAGCGGCTCGGTCTCTTTTTTGAAAGCCGATTCAACAGGGAGCAGTTGGTAGGAGCCTGGAATGCTATCATCAGAGAAGAAAACTCTGCGATTGTGCCGACCGTCGAAAGCGTTCAGGACCGATACCTCACCGCGGTTCTCAGCAACACAAGTCCGACTCATATCCAGAAAGCGCTGGAAACCTCAACCATCCTCAAAAGATTCTCGAAGAGATACCTCTCTTTTCAAATTGGCTTCGTCAAGCCCAGCCCGGAAATATTCAGCTATGTCATCCGAGATTTATCGGTCGAGCCGTCGGCCGTCGTTTTGATTGACGATATTGCCGAAAATGTCGAGGCCGCCGCCCGATGCGGCATGGTGGGGATTCTTTTTACAGATGTCCCTAAACTTCAACATGATCTGCGGAATCTGGGGATTCTGATGTGAAACCGGCACAATCCTTCCCGTTAAGCTGCGTCACAGACCTCTAAAAACCCTCATTTTTCTTTTGTTTTCACTTGACTTTAAGTCTTAATTCCATAAATTTCGTGCATCATAGTGGGTAAAAGTGGGGAATTTGACTAGTCAAACCGCGTCAATTTTGCGGATTATCTGAAAGTTGTGGGTGCTTATGTCGTCGTTCAAAGGATCGTATTCATACTCTGTTGACAGCAAGGGAAGGGTGAACATTCCGGCAAAACTGCGGAAGAATCTCTCACCGGAGGCCAACGACCTCTTTATTGTGACCAGGGGTTTTGAGACTTGCCTTTTTCTATACCCAAACGATGAGTGGATAAAAGTTGAGCACTCCCTGCGGCAGCTATCTCCCGCCGATCCCCGCCACCGTTACGTCACGCGGACATTGCTGCAATATGCAACAGAGAGCCAGCTGGATGGGCAGTTCAGGATCATGATTCCGCGGGAGCTTCTGCAATTTGCCAAGATCGAAAACGAAGTTTTGATTCTAGGAATGCTTGAGCGGATCGAGGTCTGGGATCCGAAGGTCTACACCGAGTACATGACGGCGCAATCCCAGAATGAAAGCTATGAAAGCGTTGCCGCGACGGTCTTCAAGCCATCGCAGGATTAACAGAACATAACAGTGTGAGCGGTCCGTATCACGTTCCGGTTCTTCGGGATGAGGCGATCCATTTTCTCATCACCAAGCCGGATGGAGTGTATGTTGACGGCACCCTCGGGGGCGCCGGACATGCCGAAAAAATCGCTGAAAAGATCTATCCGCACGGAACATTGATTGGCATTGACGCAGATGCAGATGCACACGAAGCGGCGCGAGATCGGTTGCGACAGTTCTCGTCAAATGTAGTTCTTGTCCACGACAATAATGCCAATATCCGATCCATTCTCCGGACGCATAACTTTCCCACGATTGACGGTTTGTTGCTCGACCTCGGCGTCTCCTCGTTCCAATTGGACGAGGGGAGCAAAGGCTTTTCGTACCGTTCCGACGACATGCTCGATATGCGAATGGACCGCCGCCAGACAATGAACGCGGGCACAATCATTAACACGTATCCTGAAGAACGGTTGGCGGAGATTTTTTGGAACTATGGTGAAGAGAGGAACTCGAGGAAGATCGCGCGGGCCATTGTTGAGCGCCGAATCGTGAAAGCAATTGAAACATCGGGAGAATTGGCGGATATCATCTCGGAAAAAGTCCCGGGGAGATTTCATACAAAATCACTCGCCCGTATATTTCAGGCCCTGCGGATTGAAGTAAACGGTGAATTGACCTCTTTGCCGCGGATCTTGAACGATGTGTTGGAGCTGATTGCAAGCGGAGGCCGGATCGTCGTTATTTCTTACCATTCCCTGGAAGACCGGATCGTGAAAGAGTTTTTCCGCGCCAATGCCGTAACCTTTATTCCCTCCGGGCATAAACTCGTCCCGGATCTGCCGGTGTCTCCTAAACTTAAAGTCCTCACGAAAAAGCCCATTATCGCCTCGCCGGAAGAACAGAGGAATAATCCCAGGTCCAGGAGCGCAAAGATGAGAGTTGCGGAGAAAACCTAATGGGGAAAAATTACCGCGAGCGGGCATCCGAGCTGAACGCACCGACAGTCTCCGACGGCCGATATATTTATAATGGCAGCGTTGAGTCCGAGGGAGTGAGGTTTTCGCCGAACCCGCCCCGGAAAACGAACAAACGCGCTGTTCAGCGGAAACATTCGACCTTCAATATCGTCAGCGGTTTGTTCCTCATTGCCGCCGCATGTTTGTTATACACCGGCAACGTGATAGCGGTGAATCAATTGATGAAGGAAGTGAACGATCTCAACATCCGCTACAACGCTATCGCAAGCAACAATGAAGTGTTGAAAGCCGAAATCGCAAGGAAGTCAAGCCTCGATCGCATCAGCACAATGGCGAAAGATGAGCTTGGGTTGATCAACCCGAAAGAACCGCCGGTGTGGTTCGAGGTTGACCAGGATAAAGCCGACGAACTAATGAAGAAATAACGATGGCCGGAGACTATACATACGACGATGCTGTCGGCGGTGCGGCCGCTCCTCAAACGAAAAGCTTCGACTCCTCATCCCGTTTGCTGGTGACGAAAATTGTCCTGCTGCTTGCTTTCGTTGTCGCGGCCCTTCGGCTCGTGCAAATTCAGATTCTCGACTCGCCGAAGTACCAGGCGATTGCCAGAAAACAGTATGAAGTAAGGATCGTCCTTCCGTCGACGCGCGGAAACATCTACGACAGAATGGGCAACATCCTCGTTTCAAATTCAATGTTCTTTTCCTATGCCGCGGACCCAAAAATCGTCGGCGACGGCGCCCCGGCGGTTGCAAAAAGGTTTTCCAAAATTTTCGGCAAGCCGGAACAGTATTATCTGGAAAAACTCGACAGCGACAAGCGCTTTGTCTGGCTCGAACGGCATGTGAGTCCCGAAATCGCCGGTCAGCTGAAGGCGGCGTCTCTCGAAGGCGTGGCCGAACTGAACGAACCGAAAAGACTGTACCACTACGACAATATCTGCGGCCAGGTGGTCGGATGCACAAACATCGACAACGTGGGAATCAGCGGGATCGAGTACTCCTACGATCAGCAGTTGCGCGGTTCCGATGGTTTCGTGGTGATGCAGCGGGATGGCATGGGCCGTAAGCGCCCCTCTGCCGATTATCCGCGGCAGGATCCGACCCGCGGGCATTCGATCGCGTTGACGATCGATGTCGGTTATCAGTCGATCGTAGAAGATGAACTAAAAAAGGGGGTCGAACGGATGAAGGCTGCGTCGGGCCTCGCTATGATTCTCGACCCGAACACGGGTGAAGTTCTGGCAATGTCTCATGTGCCGAGCGTCAATCCGTACGATGTTGCACATACAGACCCCGAGGTCCTAAAGGCGCGGGCGGTCTCCGATATGTTTGAACCCGGTTCCGTTTTCAAAATCGTCACGGCATCTGCGGCCCTGGAAGACAAGCTGATCGCGCCGACCCAGGTATTTTTCGCTGAACACGGCAAGTACAGAGTTCCGCTCAACGCGGGAAAATTCCGGCTTATTACCGATACCCATGAAATGGGAATGATTTCGTTTCAGCAGGCGATGGAGTTATCGAGCAATATCGTGATGGCGAAGGCAAGCGATATCATCGGGGCAGAGAGACTCTACAAGGAAGCGCGGGATTATGGATTTGGCATGGCGACGGGCATCGAACTTCCCGGCGAAGCGGACGGAGCGTTGAAGAAACCGGTCGATTGGTCGGGCGCGACGCTCAACTCCATCGCCTACGGATATGAAGTTGCCGCAACACCGCTGCAGCTTGCCTCTGCATACTGCGCGGTGGCGAACGGCGGAACGCTGATGAAACCATACATCGTCTCAAAAGAGATGAACGACGCGGGCGACGTGATCTATGCCGGCAGCCCGGAAAAAATTCGGCGCGTCATCTCGGAAGAAACGGCAAAAACGTTGAGAGATTTTTTTATCGGAGTTGTTGAGCACGGCACCGGTCAGCCGGCAAGAATTCCCGGAATCACTATCGCCGGCAAGACAGGGACCTCCCGCAAATTCGTCGACGGGAAATATGAATCTGGAAATTACAACGCAACGTTCATCGGATTCTTTCCCGCGGAAAGTCCCCGGCTTGTTTGCCTGGTGATTGTTGAAGATCCGAAAGCCGGCGGATATACCGGGGCGATGGCAAGCGCGCCGATCTTCAAAGCAATCGCGCAGCAGATCATCAACAACAACGGACTATTCTCGAGAACCGCCGTTGCCGTCCAGGGGACGGATGAGAAAGCGGCGTTGGTCGAACTGCCGAACGTCACACATATCGAACGGGAAGCTGCCGCGGAGATTCTTGAGAGCAACGGGTTCGATGTTAAGACAAATGGGGCGGGAAGATTTGTTGAAAGCCAGATACCCGCGGCTGGAACGCGCATGCCGCGCGGAACAACGGTGCAGCTCGCAACGAACGAGGAACATGCATCTTCAACGAACGACGCTCTCCGCGTTCCGGATCTTCGGGGCATGAGTCTGCGGAGAGCCATCAACCGGTTAACGGCGGAGAAATTTGACGTCGCGGTACTCGGCACGGGCCTCGTGGTCCGCCAGGTTCCGGCTCCGACCGAGCCGGCGCAGCAAGGGATGAAAGTCATGTTGATTTGCGAGCCGAAGCCGCTCGCATCGGCTCAACTTTACTGATCCAGGATACAACGGCATGACTCTCTCGGCGGTTTTACAGGGTGTTACAGTTATGAAGATGTTCCAGACAACGTACGGTAGGATGGTGACAACGCACGACATCGAAATTCATGGAATACAGTACGATTCAAGGAAAGTTGAAAAGGGCGATCTGTTTGTGGCTATGAAAGGCGCATTGGCGGACGGCCATAATTTTATCGCCGCGGCTGTGTCGAACGGGGCTGCTGCGGTGGTTCTGGAGAACGACGCGGCCTACCCGGATTCGTATTTCATGCATGAAGGCGTGGTAAAACTCGTCGTCAACAACAGCCGCAGGGCGCTTGCCCTTATCTCTGCAAATTACCTTGGTCATCCGGCATCGAAGCTGATGCTGATTGGAGTCACAGGCACAAACGGAAAAACGACGACGACGTACCTCGTCAAACATCTTCTCGAATCAAGCAGTCCGACAATGCAGGGAAAGGTCGGGTTGATCGGAACGATAGAATATATGATCGGCGCCGAAAAGTTTCCGGCAACACACACGACTCCCGAATCTCTGGAATTGCACAAGCTCTTTGCCGCGATGGTCGAACGGCATTGCACGCATGTGGTGATGGAAGTCTCGTCCCACTCGCTTCATCAGGATCGCGTGTACGGTCTCAATTTTGCGGCCGCGGTCTTTACGAACCTGACGCAGGACCATCTTGACTACCATGGCACGATGGCAAACTACTTTGAAGCCAAGAAAATTCTCTTCGACGGCCTGACGTCATCGAGCCGGGCAATCACAAATGCCGACGACGGCGCCGGAGCGGACATCGTGCGCAGCACAAAAGCTCCCGTTCTTACGTATGGCTCCGCGTCCGGCGCAGATGTCAGGGCAGACGATATTTCCCTCTCGATGAACGGAACGAAATTCACGCTTCACTATCGGGGCCAGGCCCTCGGCATGCAATCGCCGCTCGTCGGGCGCTTCAATGTCTCGAATATCCTGGCGGCCTGCTCAGTGGGATTTGCACTGGATGTCGCTCCCGAAGCGATGGAAAAAAGCGTGCGAGCGATGGCGTCGGTCCCCGGCCGGTTTGAAAAAATTCTTTCGCCGCGCGGATGGTTTGCCATCGTTGACTATGCGCATTCCCCCGATGCGCTGGAGAAATGCCTTAAGACAATCCGGGATGTTTTGCCGGCTCAACGCTCGCACAAGATCATCACCGTTTTTGGAGCCGGCGGCGACCGCGATAAAACCAAGCGCCCCATCATGGGGAAAGTTGTCGACACGCTGAGCGATGTGGTTGTCGTGACATCGGACAACCCTCGCACAGAAGCACCCGATGCAATCATCGACAATATCCTTGCCGGCATCGCACGCAAAGAAAATCTGATTGTCGAACCGGACCGCCGCCAGGCGATCCTCAGCGCCCTCTCAATGGCGGCCCCCGGAGACGTCGTCCTGATCGCGGGGAAAGGGCATGAAGATTACCAGATCATCGGAAAAGTGAAGAACCATTTCAGCGACCAGGAGGTTGTGCAAGAATTCATCGCGGCGCATAAGGCATGAAACTATCGCTCGCAGACCTCGCGAAGCTTCATTCTGTTGAAATCATCAACGCCGCCGCGATGAAAAAGAAAACCATCACCGGGGTGTCGACGGATTCAAGAACGATCAAGCCGGGGAATCTCTTTGTTGCGCTGAGAGGAGAAAAATTTGACGGGCACCACTTCATTGAAGATGTCAGCGCCCGGGGGGCGTATGCAGTCCTTGTCGACGAGGCCTGGAAAAAAGAAAACGCACCGTTGATAACCAGGATGGAGAACACGGTGGCTGTTGTTCCCGACACAACGAAAGCTTTTGGCGCACTCGCGCATAGTTACCGGACCAAGTTTTCCATTCCATTTTTGGCCGTGGGCGGCAGCAATGGAAAGACAACAACGAAAGAAATGATCAGCGCGGTCCTCAGGAAAAAATACGTTGTCTTAAGTACGGAAGGAAACCTTAACAATCATATCGGCGTGCCGCACATGCTCTTTCGACTCACGCCGAAACATGACATTGCCGTTCTTGAACTCGGGACGAATCATTTCGGCGAACTGGATCTTTTGTGCGATATCGCCGCGCCGACGCACGCAATTATCACCAACATCGGCAGAGAGCATCTCGAATATTTCGGCGACGAAGAGGGTGTGGCAAAGGAGGAGACGACGCTCTACAGCGCGGTAAGGTCTCAAGGTTTTGCTTTTGTCAACGTCGACGATGAACGGCTCGCGAAAGCCGGTGCAAAAGTGAGGCACAAGCTTACATATGGGACGAGCAAAAAGGCCGGTGTTCGTGCGATGCACGTCGAAACGAACGAGCAGGGCTGCCCTGAATTCGAGCTTTCGATAAACGGAAGGGCGAACTTTGTCCGCCTTTCCGCTGCGGGGCTGCACAATGCCGTGAAT
The DNA here is from genome assembly GCA_964384415.1 of uncultured Chitinophagaceae bacterium. Lineage (GTDB taxonomy): Bacteria > Bacteroidota > Ignavibacteria > UBA10030 > UBA8401 > JAGVPT01. Next base: position 7,463 of record CAYLMV010000135.1, read on the forward strand.
GCAACGGCGGCGGCTGCCGTGGGAGTGAAGTTCAAAGTTCCTAAAAAAAAAATTATCTCAGCGCTCGAGAATTATCCAGGAGTCTCTAAGCGGATGGAAGTCATCAGGCGGAACGATCTGACGATTCTTAACGATACGTACAATGCGAACCCGGATTCGGTGATCGCGGCGCTCAGGACGCTCCGGTCGATGACCGTCAAGGGAAAAAAGATTGTCGTCCTGGCTGATATGCTTGAGCTGGGAGAGAAGGCGGAACATGAACATGCCAAGATCGGCGTGACGGTTTCCGACATGGAGTTCGAATATCTTCTGACGTTCGGTCCTCTTTCGCGCTTCACTCACGAAGCTTCGAAGCTAGCGTTCGCAGAACATTTTGAAACGAAAGCCGGTTTGATCGATTCTCTGAAGAGTCAGCTTGCCCCGGGGGACGCGGTGCTCGTCAAAGGCTCGCGCGGAATGAAAATGGAAGAAGTGGTTGAAAAGATCTGAGCGATTGTTGGTAACGGCGGCGCAGAAATGCGCCGGCAGATTTTCAATTATCAAAAGATGTTGACAGGATGCTCTACTACATTCTTAATCTCATAGAAAAGATATACCACCCGCCCGGGTTTGGTGTGGTTCACTACCTGACGTTCCGATCCGCGGCGGCGGCGGTAACGGCGCTTGTGATCAGCTTTTGGATCGGGCCGAAGATCATCGGAATATTGAGGAAGCATCAGATCGGGGAGGCCGCAAAGCTTGAAGCGCCGAAGAGCCATCTCAGCAAAGCGGGCACGCCGACGATGGGCGGTCTCATCGTGCTCGGGTCCGTTCTGATCCCGACGTTGTTGTGGGGAGATCTCAAGAACATGTACGTGCTGCTGATCATCTTTGTGACCAGCGGCCTCGGTGTCGTCGGATTCCTGGATGACTATCTGAAAGTTGTCAAGAGAAAGCCAAAAGGCCTGATCGGCTGGTATAAAATCATCGGCCAGGTTACGGTCGGGCTTGTGCTCGGCTCCGCGCTTTATTTCTCGCCGGACTTAAAGGCAATCGGCGCAAATACGATTACGACACTGCCATTTTTCAAGAACCTGAACTTCAATTTCTTCTTCATGTATATCCCGGTTGTGGTGTTCATCATCGTTGCGACATCGAACGCCGTAAACCTGACGGATGGGCTCGACGGGCTTGCGATCGGCACTGTCGGCATCGTCGCGCTGACGCTTGCAGTGATCAGCTACATTTCCGGCAATATCGAGTTCAGCCGTTATCTCAATATCATCTATTTGCGCGGAAACGGCGAGCTGGTGATCTATTGCGCTGCGCTGGTCGGGGCCGCGCTCGGGTTTCTCTGGTTTAATTCGTACCCGGCACAGGTCTTTATGGGAGATACCGGATCACTGGCGCTCGGAGGAGCGATCGGCGCCATCACAATTATGATAAAGAAGGAGTTGATCCTTCCCATTCTCGGCGGCGTCTTCTTTATGGAGACCGTCTCGGTGATCATCCAACGTCTCTATTTTAAGTATACCCGGAAGAAATACGGCGAGGGGCGAAGGGTCTTTCGCATGGCTCCAATCCATCATCACTTTGAGATGATGGGTATACCGGAACCGAAAATTGTCACGCGTTTCTACATTATCGCGATTCTGCTGATGATCGTCAGTCTGGCGACGTTCAAAGTCCGCTAATGATTACGCGGAAGACTCAGATTTTGCGCAGATGACAGAT
>CAYLMV010000136.1:0-9155 GCA_964384415.1 uncultured Chitinophagaceae bacterium
CGCCTATCTGCTGTATGAGCCGCCTCTCCTTTTTCTTCATCAAGAATTCAAGAACATTCGGCGGGAAAGAAGGAGCGATGATAATCTCGGTAAAAATTTGGTTGATGATTTCCGCAGCCGCCATGTCGATGGGCCGGTTCACGGCAACGATTCCACCGTACGCGGATTTGGAATCGGTCGCGAGGGAACGTTGGTACGCTTCGAAGATCGTCGCTCCTGTTCCAACCCCGCACGGATTCGTGTGCTTGATGATGACCGAAGTCGGCGCGTCAAATTCCGAAAGGAGCTGAACGGCCGCCGTCGTGTCGATAATGTTGTTATACGAGAGCTCTTTTCCGTGAAGCTTCTTAAAGCAATGTTCAAAATTTCCATAGAGCGCAGCTCTCTGATGGGGATTCTCTCCGTAACGAAGGTCGAATATTTTTTCAAGCGAAAGAGTCAGCGTCTCTGGGAAATCCTGAGAACCTCCTCCTTCACGCCGCAGGTAGTCGGCGATCATCGAATCGTAGTGTGCCGTGTGCCGGAAAACATCTTTTGCCAGCCTCAGGCAGGTCTCTTCGCTGATGGAGCCGCTTCGTTCACGAAGCTCATTGATGATCGCCGGGTAGCTTTTCGGGTTCGCGACGACGCACGTGAAACGGTAATTCTTCGCCCCCGACCGGAGCATCGCGGGCCCGCCGATATCGATCTGCTCGATGGCGTCGTCCAAAGTTACGCCGCTTTTCTGAATGGTCTCTTTGAATGGATAGAGATTCACGACGACGAGATCGAAGGGTTGAATATGGAGGTCATCGAGCTGCTTACGGTGAACCGGATTGTCGCGAATGGCCAGCAGCCCCGCATGGATGCCGGGATGGAGGGTCTTCACCCGGCCGTCCAAAATCTCCGGAAAGCCGGTGATTTCAGAGACTTGTTTGACAGGGATTTTTGCGGACGAAAGGAGCGAGTACGTTCCCCCCGTCGAAACGATCTCTACGCCTAATCGCTGCAGTTCTGCCGCAAACTCGACGATCCCATCTTTATTTGAAACGCTCAGAAGCGCCCGGCGGATCTTCAGCAATGCAAACCTCTTTGTACTGGTCAATCGTGTATTGACACGATGCCGTTGTCGATACGTATCTTGTTGCCCGCAAATAATTCCACGGCGCGCGGGAGAATCCGGTGCTCGATCGCCAGAACTTTACCGGCGAGCGACTCCGACGAATCGTTCTCTTCGACGGGGATAGACTCCTGTATTACGATCGGGCCGTGATCAAATTCTTCATCAACGACATGAACCGTCGCGCCTGATCGCTTCGCATGCTGCGCGATGACGGCTTCATGCACATGATGCCCGTACATCCCTTGCCCTCCGAAGTCGGGCAGCAGCGCCGGGTGCACGTTGATGATTCTGTTTCGGAAACGTCTGATGATTCGCGGATCGAGTTTCTTCATGTAGCCGGCGAGGACAATAAAATCGGCGCCATGCGAATCGAGACTCGCAAGAACCTCGTTCGTGAATGCATCCTGTGACGGAAATTGCTTCTGGCTGAGATGGAGTGCCGGGATCTGCAACGAGCGGGCCAGGGCTATTGCTCCCGCGTCGGAATTGTTGCTGATGAGAACAACAATTTTCGCGTTGACATTTCTTGTTGTGAGTGCATCGGCCAACGCATGAAAATTAGAGCCGCGTCCCGAAGCGAATACCGCGATCGATAACAATGGGAACTATCCACACATGCAATTTTCAATTGTGAATGTAATCATAAATGACTGATTTGTCAATGATTTCCGGCTATTCTTGAGCATTATTTCGAAGAGAAGGAAGAAAAAAGGAGCCGCGAAGCGGGGGGAGAGGGGTGATTGGGAGGATTGGCAGAACCGGAGTGCGGTATAGAGGCAGAGAGATGTATGACAGGAGAAAAGCGGTCAGACAAGGGGGCCGCTTTCTCCCTTTTCCCTTCCCAGCCCGGCGGAGAGACTTATACTTCCAGGCTGAATCGGAGAGCCTCCTCCGCGGAGGTCCATCGTTTCAACCATGCGCGCCATTGCCAATACTTGTCTCCCCCGAGAAGGAAAAGTTACGGCTTTAAACAGGCCCGCTCGTCGACCATCTTCGAATAACTATTTGGCTACCCCGATTACGCCGCATGCGACGCGGGCGCCGGCTGCTCCGGTTGGCTGTGTCTTAAGATCATCTTCCTTTTCGTGGACGATAACACCGCGGCCGACGATCGAATTCTTCCCGCTGAATGAGATCATCGAGTCGACATAATCGAGGTGCGCTTTTCCATCCTTGTCTGCCTCGATGTTGCCAAGGTCGCCTACATGACGCTGCTCGCTCGCCGGCATGCTGTGGGGCATTCCGTTGGGATTGAAATGACCACCCGCAGATGAGCCGTCATCTGAACTGCAATCTCCGAACTCATGGATGTGGAAACCGTGCTTGCCGGGCGTCAACCCGGTGAGGTCTGCGATGATATGAACGCCCCCTTCGACTGCTTCGAACTTGACAATCCCGGAGACGGAATTTCCTTTTGTTGGATGGAGGACGGCGATGCAACGTGTGATACCACCCTTCATTTCCATGCGCTCCATTTGGCCGAAGGCGGCCCCAACAATGAAAGGAGTTAAGAATATCAATGCTGCGCTTCTGAGGATCTTGGGATTATCCATAAGTCTCCTTGTGTTTTGTGTTGGAATCAATTGCGAGTACTAAACAATTTGCCTTCCTGGTTGATTCTACCATTTGCAACCACGTTTTGGTACATGATGAATTTGGCAAATCGAAAGGAGGGATGAACGAATTTCTAAGCTCACGGAATAATATAGAATTAACTCTAAAGAAGCAAAAAGAGAAGAAACGTTAATCGGAACGGCGAAAGCAGCGAAGTAATCTCACATAAAACCAGGGAATTGCCTCTGCCAAAGGCATTCCATCGGAGGGCAAAATCGACCTGCAATGACGTGCACTTCAAAAGAGCTGCGCGGTCTCCCTGTTGGATTTCCACCTTTTATTGTATAAGTTTGAGATGGGATTACCTTGCCGGGTTAATCTCTTCCGTTGCGTTGCCAAAAGTTCAACAGGGCCACGGACTGCATTTTTCATAAGCCATGAATCATCATTCAAAGGAGCTTGCGATCAAATCGCCGTTGTTCGCCCTCTGGATATTGCTCGTGCTGAGCACTTTCTGCTGGTCTCCCTCCTTAAGTCAAACCTATTCCTTCAAACATTATTCTTCGGCCGATGGGCTAGAGCTCTCGTCAGTAAGTACGGTCTTTCAGGATTCGAGGGGTTCACTCTGGTTTGGGGGCATCGGAGGCGCTTTTCGGTACGATGGCGATCGATTCATTCCGTATTTAACGGAGGGAAAAGAACGTTCAGTTGTAACAAAATTTGGGGAAGGAGGGGACGGAACCATCTGGGCGGCAACGGAGGGAAACGGGATTGCAAAGATTCGTTATGGCGACAACAACAGTCTTGAGTGGATGACATCAGGCGGGAAAGTGTTACCCAGTGATTCCGTCTATTCTCTGCTTTCCGACCCCGAAGGCGGCATGTGGATCGGGACGAGGGCCGGGGCATTGGTTCTTTGGGGGGATGGTTCATCAAGTTACATCAAGAAGACGTCTGGACTTTACACTGATTGGGTGCGTGGGATCGGGAGAGATCAAAGCGGGGCGGTCTGGATTGCGACAACGGGGGGCATTACACGGCTAACGGTGCGTGAACATAAAATCATTTTACGAGAAAAACTATATCAGGCATACGTCATCGCCCTGACGGTTCGGAAGGATGGAACTGTTGTCTTCGGTACGAATGAAGGCACGGACAAAGAGAACAAGGGGATTTTTGCGTACAAGAATAATATTTTGAAACGGATTATTGGATATGACGATATTTCTGAGCCGCTCAAACCTCAGACGATCTATGAAGATTCTAAGGGAGTATTGTGGATTGGGACGACCCGGGGATGTGTACTCCAGAGCGGCAATACGATAACGCGAATTCGTACTGCGCAGGGACTCTCCAATGAATCGATTGGTGGAGTTTTGGAGGATCGGGAAGGTTCGGTTTGGCTGGCCACAGGAAATGGGGCGATGAAATTGCCTAGACGCTATGCACTCAATTATACGGAATTGCAGGGACTGGTCGGGACCATCCTGCTGACAGTTCTTGCGGACAAATCTAACAATATCTGGTTCGGTGGTTATTCTCCTCTTCAGGAAATCGGGGCGGACGGCAGGATTAAGCCGCTTCACAATCAGCAATTGCTCGGCTCCAGGGCAGTCTATTCACTCGCCGAAGATACTAAAGGGAATGTGTGGATCGGGACCGGTGATGGACTGCTGGTGTATGATGGCAGCAAATTTTCTCAGCAAACTTTGGGTCCGAATCCTTCGACGCGGTTCGTCCATTCGATTGCCAAAGGGCAGAATGAAGGAGTATGGGTTGGGTTAAGGGGAGAAATTCTCAATATTCGAAGAACGGAAATCGTCTGCTCGTACAATCAACACAACGGAGTGGCGGATGCTGACATTGTTGGTTTAATGGTCGATGATCGTGGCCGGCTCTGGTTTGCTGCTGACGGAGAAGGGGGAGGTATCATTGAAAATGGTGCAGTAACTCGATTTGGATCGAAGAATGGACTCCCAAGTGATGATGTCGAATCGATCACAGAAGATACCATGGGGAGAATATGGATCATTACCGCCGGGGGAGTCGCCTATTGGAAGGATGGCAAGTTCTATCGATTGACCTCCAGCCAATTTCCTTACCAGCACCTGAGAGTCACTTCTATTCATCAAGACGGCAATGGGCATCTTTGGTTTGGAACTTGGTTCGGTGTTATCGAGTGGTCGGATTCGGTGCTCGCCCATTATGATACCCGGGATGGGTTAGCGGCAGATTTTGTCAACGCCATTGCCGAGGACAGCAGCGGAAATCTCTGGTTAGGAACGGGGGGAGGTTTAACAGAACTCCCAAAAAAGGCGCGCATTTCTTCAATTCCCCTACCGGCGCTTTCTATCAATCGAATATCTGATGAAGGAGAGATGAAGGTTCTGACTGGGCAGACGCGCCTCTCATATGACGAGCGAACAGTTATTTTTCAGGTATCGTCGATGAGCTACTTCGATGAGCGAAACATGGAATTTCAATATATGCTCCACGGCATTGAGCAGAGCTGGAATCCGCCGACAAAGCAACGGATAGCCCGGTACACGACATTGCCTCCCGGGTCGTATACCCTACGGGTCAGAGGCCGCAATCGGAACGGCGCGTGGACTGAAGCGGGCGCCTATCCTTTTGAAATACTCCCTCCCTACTGGGCGACCTGGTGGTTTCGCTTTTCAGTCGTGTCGGCCATTGCTGCTTTCCTGTTTGCGCTGTACCGGTATCGCGTGTCAAAACTCCTGGAGCTTGAACGGCTTCGTCTCCGGATCGCCACCGATCTTCACGATGAGATCGGAAGTTACCTCGGAAGTATCGCCCTCGAAAGCGAGATCATGCAAAGAAAACTGCAAGTCTCTGAGGAGGTGAAACAGCGTCTTGGAAAAATCGCCGCCCTCAGCCGCAGGACCGCGGAAGCGATGAGGGATATTGTCTGGGTGATCAACCCTGAACACGATTCGATGGAAACGCTGGAAGTGAAAATAAAGGAGGTGGCAGCTCAGATGCTGAAGGGCATCCCCCATAGCATTGTTGTATCCTCGGATACTCCCACCGAGATCCTCGATTTGGATTTTAAGCGAAATCTCTATCTTGTGTACAAAGAGGTTCTCCACAATATTCTCAAACACTCGCATGCGACACAGGTAGATATCGTTGTTGAGCAAAAGAAGAAACAGATGATGTTGAAAATAGCGGACAACGGCGTCGGGTTCAACGAGCAGGCAGTGACACATGGCAACGGGCTGAAAAACATCCGAACCCGGGCGGCGAAAATGGGGGCACATCTTTCTCTTTCGAGTGCGGCGGGGTCGGGAACAACTATTGAGCTGAGTTCGAATATACCGTGAACTCGGTATAGTAAGTGTGATTGGATCCCTGTATCATAGGTGAATGCAGGATGCTACCATGAAAACACAAAGGCAAACTAGCTTGAACCAGCTGGAAAAAATTGACGTCTGGCTTGTGGAGGACAACGATGATTTTCGTTCGAGTATCGTTGAACTGATCAATGAGACCGATTCGATGAAATGCGAAAGATCGTTCTCGTCGTGCGAAGAAGCGATTGATCGCCTGAAGCACGACGAAGTGCCGGAAGTCATTCTGATGGACATCGGCTTGCCCGGCATGAACGGAGTCGAGGGTGTGAAGAAGGTGAAGATTCTGTCTCCCTCCACCGACGTGATCATGCTGACAGTCTACGACGATGATGAGAATGTCTTCCGCGCCATTTGCGCCGGGGCTTCGGGATACTTGCTCAAGAATGCGCCCGCCGATTCGATCCTCAATGCCATCGGGGAAGTCTTGAAGGGGGGAGCGCCGATGAATGGCGCCATCGCCCGGAGAGTGCTTGAAATGTTTGCGAAGACCTCCGTTCCAAAATCGGAATACGGATTGACGCCCCGGGAAAAAGAAATTCTGCAGCTGCTGGTCGACGGGTTCACAATGAAGCAGATTGCCGAGAAACTATTTGTCAGTTACCACACCATCGATACCCACCAGAAGAACATCTACGTGAAGCTTCACGTCCACTCCCGCTCCGGCGCCGTGGCAAAAGCCCTCAAAGAAAACCTGCTCTAAGCCTCCCTTTTCCATTTTTACCATACGTATCACAAAAAACGAATATACCGAGAACTCGGGATTGAGATGAGCATCCTGGTGTTGTAACTTTTGATTACGGTTGCCTTACGGAAGTTCCTGCCAGACCGTTTGCCGAATCATTACTCGATAAGATTTTTGTTTGTAATCCTCCGTCTCATGTGAATGGGAATTTTCATTGCTCTCGATGGAAGTTGTCGGAGATACGGAGCAGAAGAACACGTAGCTTCAACAATTTACATTCTACGAAAGGAGTTGTAGTGAAACAACGATTCATGTTTCTCTTGATGGCGGCGATTCTCTTGTCCTCCTGTGAACAACATAAGAATGCCGGACGCGAAGCACGTATCCTCCCTATGAGTGTCATCGCCTATGACACAGTCGTAACAAATGTTAATTGGCATGTCTATTACGGAATCACCGTTATCTCCCCGTTGCCTGAGAATCTGGTCATTCCGCGTTATGAATCGAAGGTAATTCCGGGAGATACCGCCGTTTATTTTTTCAAATACGCAACAGAAGTGCCCGATTCCTCCGAGTCAATGGTCGGCAAATATGAATTCCATCCATTGGGGGACTTCCTGGTTTCCGATCACTCAAAGAAAATCATTAGGTTGGAATTTTGGCGCGACAGCTCTTCAACGATTGACACAATCCTGCGATTCAAATAAATGAGCGAATTCACTGGTCATACCTAAATCAGTTCATTCAACGAGGAGGTATTTTGTGAAACTTTTACATCGTATGTATTCGATCGCGGTCTTGTTGGTGATCAGCCTTTCGATCGCCGACGCAACGACGTACTACGTCAACGCGGGAACGGGAAGTGACAGCAATACCGGGACGGCCTCGGGAACCGCCTTCAAGACAATAACCCATGCGCTAGGGGTGGCAGCAAATACAGACATCATCAATGTTGCTGCGGGTACATACAGTAAATCCCTTGGAGAAATTTTTCCTCTCAATATGGTGAGCGGCGTTACGCTCAGCGGGACGTCGGGGGCTCTTGCGACAATAATTAATGCAAACGGTGGCGGTGACAGCACACGCGTGTTCAATTGTATTGGTAATTCAGCGTCGACGATCATTCAAGGGTTTACCATTACCGGCGGATACTCGGTAAACTATTCCACTGCTGGAGCAACTGCAAGAGGCGGTGGAATGTTCATTGACGGAGGCTCGCAGACAGTCATTCAAAACAACATCATCACGGGGAACACGGTGCGCGGATATGATTTCCACCAAGCTGGGGCCGGCGCACTTAACGGCGGCACCTGCCAAGGCGGTGGAATCTTTATCCTTTCCGGAACGCCAACGATTCGGAACAATGTCATCAGCAACAACATCGCAATTGGCGGGGGAGGTCAAGATTATCGCGGAGGATTTAGCGACAATGGCAGCGCCGGTGGCAATGCTGAAGGAGGGGGCATTCATGGAGGCTTTGGAGGCGCAACGGCGACGATCATCAACAATACGTTTTATGGCAATCAGGCAATCGGAGGACATGGAGGCTCGTCGAACTCGTTGAACGCAGGCCATGGGGGCAACTCGCTCTCCGGAGCGCTTCTCGCGGGATCCAACACGATCGTAACGAATAATATTTTCAGTAATAATTCAGCTGTTGAAGGGCAGACTGGAGGAGGCTTAAACGGAAGCAATGGGACGGCAACCGATGGTGCAATGACAAGTTTCACGGCAGGGAATCTCTCCTATAATCTATTCTTTAATAACAGCGCAACGACAAATCCCGATGGCGGCACGCTCGGCTCAAATAATATTATGGGGAGTGATCCGCTGTTTGTAAGTGCCTCGGATTACCATTTCTCGAGCACGTCCTCACCTGCCTATCACGCAGGCACAACTTCCGGTGCGCCTGCAGGTGACCTCGATGGCACCTCGCGCGGAGGAACCCCTTCCATTGGAGCGTTCCAAGGCATCGATCCGCTTCCGGTTGAGCTTATTTCAATTGGTGTCAACGCAAAAGGAAATACTATAGAATTGGGATGGAAAACTGCTTCGGAAGTTAACAACTATGGATTTGAAGTAGAACGGAAATCAATGAGCAGTGAACAGCAAACAATGAATACTTGGGGAAAGATTGCGTTCGTTGAAGGGCATGGAACAACCAATGCGCCCCAAAACTATTCATTCACTGATGCAGCTGCGCGGATTGGAAAATACAGCTACCGACTCAAACAGATTGACCGTGACGGTACGTTCATATATTCACGATCAGTTGAAGCGCAAATTGGAGTTGCGCCCAGTTCATTTGTGTTGTCGCAGAACTATCCGAATCCATTCAATCCTTCTACGACAATTGAGTATTCCCTCGCCGCGTCTGGACGGGTCTCCCTTCGGGTCTACGATGTGCTTGGCCGGGAAGTAAAGACATTGGTAAATGAACGGC
>CAYLMV010000137.1:0-9099 GCA_964384415.1 uncultured Chitinophagaceae bacterium
TTCGGTATCCGCACGTTTGAATTTACGGTAGACAAAGGATTCTTTTTGAACGGCAAGCATGTAAACGTGAAAGGCGTGTGCGATCACCACGATATGGGGAGTTTGGGATCAGCTGTCCACAAGCGGGCGATTGAGCGCCAATTGGAAATCTTGAAAAGCATGGGGTGCAACGCCATACGCACGAGCCACAATCCGCCCGATCCTGCACTGCTTGAATTGTGTGACCGGATGGGGTTCCTGGTTATGGACGAATCGTTCGATGAATGGAAACGGCCAAAAACTATCTACGGTTACGGCCGGTTTTTTGACGAGTGGAGCGAGAGAGATCTCACAGATATGATTCATCGCGACAGAAACCATCCCAGCATTATTCTCTGGAGCATCGGCAACGAAATCCCCGAACAGGATAATGCCGATGCTTACGAGATGTCGAAGCGGCTTTCGGACATCTGCCACAAGGAAGATCCGACGCGTCCTGTGACATCAGCCTGCAACAGTCCGGCGGAGGCCATGAAAAGCGGGTTTTCAAAACCGCTCGACGTTGTTGGTATCAATTATCAATTGCCCGCCTATCAAACGTTGCGTGGAAAGGTGAAGCTGCTTGCATCCGAAACTGCATCAGCTGTCAGCACGCGCGGCGAATACAATCTGGTACGAGATGGTGACACACTTAAAATAGCAAGAGAGCTAAACAATCAGTGCACTTCCTACGACGTAGACGCTCCCGATTGGGGAAATGTAGCGGAAACAACCCTCAAGGCAGTCAAAGATGCACCCTGGGTTGCCGGCGAATTCGTGTGGACGGGCTTCGATTATATCGGTGAGCCATCGCCGTTCCCATGGCCTTCGGCAAGTTCGTACTTTGGCATTGTCGATTTGTGCGGTTTTCCAAAAGACCGCTATTACCTGTATCAGAGTCAATGGACGAACAAACCAATGGTCCACATTCTTCCCCACTGGAACTGGCAGGGTTTTGAAGGTAAGGACATTCCTGTCTGGTGTTACAGCAACTGCGAATCGGTGGAGCTTTTTTTGAACGGAACATCGCTCGGCGAAAAGAAATTCAGCGATACGAAAGATCTGCATGTTGTCTGGAAGGTCCGGTATGCTGCCGGAACACTAAAAGCAGTTGCCAAAAATAATGGGAAGGCAGTCTGCACAGACGAAGTCCAAACGGCAGGCGCTCCGGCTGCAATAGTGTTGACGCCCGACCGCACCGAAATCAACGCGGACGGCGACGACCTTTCGCATGTCACAATCCAGATTGTAGACAAAGAAGGCCGTATTTGTCCAAATGCCGTGAACCTGGTGAAATTCAAAATTGAAGGCGAGGGCGTCATTGCCGGCGTGGGCAACGGCAACCCCGTCAGCCATGAAAACTTCAAATCCGACGAGCGAAAAGCATTTCATGGACTCTGTTTAGCGATTATTCAATCGAATCGCGAACGGGGCACAATTCGTCTGTCAGCAGAATCCGAAGGTCTCCAGGCGGCACAGGTATTGGTTCATACAAAATAGGAAACCCGTCAGTCTAGTTACGAAAGTTGATGACGAGGTGTTCATAATCAGACATAGAATCAGATCAAAAGAAAAAGCACTCATAACCTTCCCAACTCATTGGCTTATTCACCTGTCGTTGTCAGGCGCAAGATGCGAACAGTTGTCGATGATCAAAGGAGCCAGTACTTGCCTTTACCAATTATTCGTGCCAACAAATTGATGAATGAATAATAGAACAACATATCGAACAATCTCTCCTGTCCAAATACCAGGCGACATTCCCAAGCCGCGCGTTACGATGCGGGGCGTTGCCATCGTTCTGGCGATCTGGTGGATTTATGCATTGATTACGTCGATTGCGACGTTTCAATCTTTCGAAATGTCCTTTTTGACCGCGTTGCTCTGGCAGACTTTGCAGAGCATACTGAAGTTCGTATTAAGCGTGCCGGTCTGGTTCATTGTTATTCGTTGGATGTACAAAGCAAAATGGTATTGGAAGGGGCTTGCGCACTTATTTCTCGGTCCGCTGTATGCTGTGCTGAACTATGCCTATCAGTACTACACGGTGGTGGGTTTTGGAACCAGGGCACATGAAGGTTCGCAAAATGCGATCGGCTGGGTTTTAATATTCAACCTCTTCATCTACGTTATGCAATTTATTTTATACCATGCGTATGAAATTCTACGGCAGCTGCATGTCAAAGAAAAGCTTACGTTGGAGTTAATGGCTCTTCAAAAAGAACAGGAGCTGGCGATATTGAAATCGCAGATCAATCCTCATTTCCTCTTTAATACGCTTAACAGCATCAACGCGATGGTATCAACAAATACCGAAGAAACTCGCACGATGATTGCACGGCTCGGTGATATGCTCAGGTACGTGATAGAGGGAACTAACAATAAACTGGTGCCCTTAAAGAAGGAACTGCAATTTGTAAGAGATTATGTCGATTTGGAATCGAAAAGAATGGGAGACAGACTGACGACTGAGTTCCACATTGATCAATCCATGCTGACATTTCTAGTACCGCCCATGATCCTCCAGCCGCTTGTCGAGAACGCGATTAAGCACGGGATTGCACCGCTGGAGGAAGGCGGAAAGGTTGTCGTGCAAATCCAAAGGGATAAAGAGTCGGTTGTATTTCGAGTGTCCGATACGGGTGTAGGGTTATCGTCTCCCGATCCGTTGACGACAGCAGGCGGTATCGGCTTGAAGAATATCGATACTCGCTTGCGAAGAATGTATGGTGATTCAGCCGGGCTTCAAATTGATTCACTCAAGAATTCCGGATGCGAGGTCACTTTTGCACTTCCATTACAATGAAGAAGATGTATTCAACGATCATCGTTGATGATGAGCCTTTAGCGCGCAAGATCATCAAAGAATATCTCCAAGACTATCCAGAAGTAAAGATAGCCGGAGAATGCAGGAATGGCAGGCAGGCGGTGAAGACGATCAATGAGGAAAAGCCTGATCTGGTGTTTCTCGATATCAGAATGCCAGGTATGGACGGATTTGAAGTCCTGGAACATCTAGATCTTATGCCTCGCATCATTTTCACAACAGCATACGGCGATTATGCGCTGAAAGCGTTCGAGGTAAATGCCATTGATTATCTTCTAAAGCCATATGATAGGAAGAGATTTTCTACGGCAATCCAAAAGGCAATAGGCCGAGGTACAAAGCCCGAAGACGATGTAGACAGGTTGTTGCGTGTCGTGCAGCAAGTGAAAGAGCCGGAGGATTATCCAAAACGCATCTTTGTCTCTGTTGGAAGGAAGATTCTCTCGGTCCAGCTAAACGACATTTTGTGGATTGAAGCGGAAGGCGATTATACTCAATTGCACGCACAAAGCGGCACGTATCTCTGTAAATTGAGTCTGAATCTGCTCGAAGGAAAGTTGGATTCGTCAAAATTCATGCGCGTGCATCGTTCCTATATTATCGCGACAAGCTCCATTGAGTACCTTAAGCGGGATGGTGAAGGAGGATTCATAGCGACACTGACGGATAAAGCCAGTGTGAAAGTGAGCCGAACGTACGCGGCGAAGTTGCGTACGAATATCTGGTAGGTCCTCAGGAGTGAAGTGCAATCGCCCTAAGTCAATCGGGCGGGAATGTTCCCAGAAGTATCTCAAAAATGGGGATTGCTTTACCCCGATAGGGAAGATCGGGACTCGCAATGACATTCAGAGAGGCTATGGAGACAGCTTCTAGATTCGGGAAGATCGTTCAGAAGTATTTCCTGGATTTGCGGGTAATCAAGATTGAATCCCTGCGACTGGGCGACGTATTCCGCAGCTTAACGAAATTGATTTAACTGTCGAAGCAATTTGCGCTATATTTTTGGCAGACTTAGGATTGTAATAAGTCCATGTTAGATTCGATCACAGCTCCTAACCTATTAACGTGGAGGTTCTTATGAAAAAGGTATTTTTGATTTTCACAGTTTCGGCTCTCTTCATCCCTTTGAGTTCTGCTCTTTCGCAGGGCCTGAGTGATTACGTCAAGCAAATAAAAGGGGACACTCTCGTCGTTAAAACTTATGATGAAATGGGCAGTCAGCCGAATGCTCTGTATTATGCCCTCCTTCTGGACACCGCAAATGTTCCTGAGGGACGTGTCTATGAGCTACAGGCGGGAGGATGGTACCCTCTGCAGAATAATCCAACGAGCTCGGCAAAGCATCCCACAGTAATTGTAGGATCGGATCCGACGATGGTAGTAAACAACAAGAATGCAGCTTCGATTCCCCCATTGATTTCCGGTTATGCAGGGACCTTCACAAATATTGGCTATATCACGGCGAATCGCGACTTGACCGTCAAGAACTGTGCTCTTGTTCCCGGGGCGAATGATGGCTCTCTAGGCTGGGACGTCGCACAAACAAACGCCCCTGGCCTAAAAATGATTTTTGATAATTGCATCATGGAACACACCCGCTGGATATTTGTATTGGTCGACAGTCCAAAGTGTAACGTGACCTTCAGAAACTGTTACTTTGTTAATATGACGGGTCAGCCTTGCAGGCGCAGCGGCGGTCTCTTTGATTGTTTCGCCGATCTCGACACATTGCTCGTTGAAAACTGCACCAACATCATGGCCTGTGGCAGCCTGTTCAGATTCAGGAGTGATCCTATCTATTCTCAGTTTAGTCATCAATTCAAGAGAATCATTATCAATCATAATACGTTCATTAACTGCGCCGGTTATGTGTTTATGAACCCCGGTTGCCAAAGCAATGTAAGCCTTACAAGTAATATATTTCTCAATAGTAATGTTGAACCATACCCCGGCATTCATACAATTGACCAAGGCGAACAGGATCCGGAATGGCTTCCGATGGGCCTTGTTAACGTTTACCCTGATAGCGCGGATGTCGCAAACAGCACGCTGAGAAAGTTCTTATGTCAGAAGAATCTTGCTTATTGGGATCCGGCGCTTGCGAATATGGATTCCATACTGGATGCCAACAAAGTCAATGGCGTGACGAACTGGCGATCGCAAATGATCCTCATGAATACGAGAACGGATAGTATGTTCAAACATATCGGGCGCTACACTACGGCACCGTATAATTATCTGGTCACGGATGTATGGAAGAACCAGATGCCTCAATTCACTGATTCCAGGGATCTTTTTACCGCCCAGCTCGCAATTCTAAAAACGTATGCTCTCGGAACGGTAGATACTGCCGGTGCAGCTTTTCTACCCGACTGGCGTTTGGTCAGTACTGGTCCGGACAGCTATTTGCATCCCGACTGGCCGATTCCGGTCGATCTTTCATACAGTAATGCAGATCTATTAACGAGCGGGATTGGCGGATTTCCAATTGGTGACCTTAACTGGTTCCCGGCACAGAAGGATGCATGGATAGCTCAGAGAGCTGCAGAATACTCCCAAATTCAAACTGAATTGGACGGGGCCGTTTCTGCTGCCAAGAGCACCAATGCCTTGCCCGCGGCATTTACTCTTCAACAGAACTATCCTAATCCCTTTAATCCGGCCACAATAATTTCCTTCTCACTTCCTCATTCGGCCAATGCGAGCTTGAAAGTGTACGATATGTTGGGCCGTGAAGTAGCGACTCTCGTGAACGGCTATACTACATCAGGCACGCACGAAGTCACATTCAATGCGGCGAGCCTGGCTTCGGGAATTTATTTTTGCAGATTAACAAGCGGTAACTTCACTGAAGTGAAGAAAATGATGCTGGTGAAATGATGAGGCTTGTACTCCTGATGATTGTTGGTCTGTTGCCGTCTTTCTGTGAGGGACAAGCTGTAAAGGAATACAAACAATTATCCGAGAGGGTAGACATTACATTGCCCGGAGGGATACTCA
This sequence comes from uncultured Chitinophagaceae bacterium, assembly GCA_964384415.1. Classification (GTDB taxonomy): domain Bacteria; phylum Bacteroidota; class Ignavibacteria; order UBA10030; family UBA8401; genus JAGVPT01. The sequence continues at coordinate 5,846 of CAYLMV010000137.1, forward strand.
GTATCCTTCCCCTGGCCGACAACGCCGTCAGGATCAAATTCCTCAAAAATGCCGATGCTAGGGTGCCTGAACTTATCTTCACTTCGAACGTTCGGACTCCCGGGTTTACCCTCTCGGACTCGCCGTCGATACTGCAGCTGCGGCTGAAGAACGTGATTGTCGCTCTTGATAAGCAAGACGGCAAGCTCTCATTTGAAGATAGTTCGGGAAAAGTGTTTCTGAACGAAAGAGCAGACGGCCGGAAATTGGTGCAAGACTCTGTTATGGGCGAACCGTGCTTCGTCGCAGAGCAGAGTTTTGATTCGCCGGCCGATGAATCTCTTTTTGGATTGGGACAGTTTCAGGACGGATTTTACAATGTAAGGAATGTGGCGCGCAAGCTGATACAAGTGAATTCGCAAATATCCATACCCTTCATTTATTCGAGCAGAGGATACGGAATTCTCTGGCACCAGTACGGCCTTACGTGGTTCAATCCTGCGGACAATTCCATTCCGCTTACAAAAACTATAGCGGTCTCCGGCAAACCCGAAGAGGTGGAAGTCACCACCACGTCGGGGACTCAAAAAGTGTCCCGGCAGCAATCGCTCTATACGGGACACTTCTCCATCGAAAAGAATGGGGAATACTCGATGATGCTTGACCTGGGAGATATGGAGAGCCGCCATTTAATGGTGATCGACGATTCAGCATATGTCGACCAATCAAACCTATGGCTTCCATCGGCAGTCGGCGCCCTCGTCAAACTAAAAGCAGGAGTGCACGACGTACAGGTGGTTTGCAGATCGTCGAATACACCAAAACTTACATGGAAACTGGCGAACGATGAAACCATGTTCCGTTCGCCCAATGCGAAGTTGCTTGATTATGTTGTGTTCTATGGACCTTCGGCAGACAGCGTCATCGCATCATACAGGAATCTCTCCGGGAATGCACCGATGCTTCCTCGTTGGGCGTACGGTTTCTGGCAATGCCGGGAACGCTACACTTCAGGTCTCGAACTTGTTGAAACGGTGAAGGAATTCCGCAAAAGAAATATCCCGATGGACGTGATAGTACAGGATTGGCAGTACTGGGGCAACAGAGGATGGGGCGTTCCACAATTTGACACGGCCAACTATTCTAATCCATCAGGTTTCATTAAAGAGCTGCACGATTTACACGCACATTTCAATATTTCGATTTGGTCAAATCCGGATTCGAATTCTGCAATTGGCAGAGAGTACGCGTCAAAGCATCTTTACATACCGGATAGCAAGTGGCTGGACTATTTCAATCCGCTGACGAGGCAATCCTACTGGAACACGTTAGAGGAAAATCTATTCTCTCATGGTGTGGATTCATGGTGGATGGATGCAACTGAACCCGAAAACGACGCTCTGAAAGGTACGTCAACCTATCTTGGATTAGGAGACTTCTATCGTCTTACCTATCCATTGTTTGTTAGTCAGGCGGTGTATGAAGGTCAACGCAAAGCCACTTCCGATAAGAGGGTTTGTATCTTAACTCGCTCGGCATTTGCCGGTCAGCAAAGATACGGCACCATAAACTGGTCGGGGGATATCGGCGGAAACTGGGACACGTACAAACGGCAGATTGTCGCCGGACTCGATTATGCAATGACCGGCATGCCCTATTGGACGTCAGACATCGGCGGTTTTTTCAGACCGGGTCGATCACAATACACGGACGAAAAGTATCACGAGTTGCTGACTCGGTGGTACCAATGGGGCGCATTCAATCCGATATTTCGCATTCACGGGTACCAATCCGAAACCGAAACGTGGAAATACGGGGAGCAGGTTGAGGAGAATATGCGGAAAATGCTGAACTTGCGCTATCGGCTCCTGCCTTACATTTATTCCGAAGCGTGGCAGATCACAAAGAACGGTTCAACCATGATGCGGCCGTTAGTCATGGACTTCAACGGAGATCGTGCTGCCTTGAACCAGCGATACGAGTATATGTTCGGGAAGGCGTTTCTTGTGGCTCCTATTACCGAAGCCAACGTTGATGAATGGAAAGTATATTTGCCCGCATCGATCGCCTGGTATGATTTCTGGACCGGCAAACGCTACGATGGAGGCCAGACGATGCAGATGGCAGCGCCGCTGGACAAGATTCCGCTGATGGTCAAAGCAGGATCCATCATTGCGATGGGACCGTCCGTTCAGTACTCCACGGAGAGAAACGATCCAGTTGAAATCAGAATTTATCCCGGCGCCGACGGTGAGTTCACTCTCTATGAAGATGAGAACGACGGCTATGACTATGAGAAGGGAACGTATTCGTTGATTGCGTTTCGCTGGAACGACGCAGAGATGAGGTTGACAGTCGATGCACGGAATGGCGTATATCCGGGAATGCTCACGGAGCACACGTTCAATATTGTTTTGGTGAAGGAAAACAGAGGCGATGGCATTGATGTGTCGCCATCGGTTGACAAGTCGTTCGAATATTCGGGAAAGCGGGCCGTCATAGAATTCAAGTAGGCTGACGCTCGGATTCAGGCAGGTGCATCATTACGGTGCCGGCACGGGAGTCATCATTGAAAAGGGACAGCATGAAATCACTTCTCTTCAAAATAGTATTGTCCATCACCTTTCTTTTCAGCACGATACATTCTCAGGACAGAATGTACTTCAACACGTTTCCCTTGGGTGACGTGACGTTGCTGGACGGGCCTCTCAAGCATGCCCGTGACCTCAATATTCAGACTCTCATGAAATACGACGTCGACCGCATGTTGGCGCCCTATCGCGAAGAAGCCGGGCTGCAGGCAATCGCTTTGAGCTATCCGAACTGGGACGGACTGGATGGACATGTCGCCGGCCATTATTTGTCGGCGATGGCAATGAATTATGCCGCAACAGGAAATTCGGAATGCAAAAAGCGAATGGAGCACATGATATCGGAGCTCAAGGCGTGCCAGGATGCAAACACAGTTCATCACTCAGAGTGGGGTGTCGGTTATGTCGGTGGAATGCCCAAGAGCAGCCTCATTTGGCCTACCCTGAAGACGGGCGATTTTGCCGCCTACCGAGCAGCGTGGGCGCCGTGGTATAATCTTCATAAAATGTATGCCGGGCTGAGAGATGGGTGGATCTATGCCGGAAATGAAGATGCAAAAGTTATCTTTTTGAAATTCTGCGACTGGGGTATCAGCATCACTTCGGCGTTGACAGACTCTCAAATGCAGTCGATGCTGGATTCGGAACACGGCGGCATGCCTGAAGTCTTTGCCGACGCGTATC
>CAYLMV010000138.1:0-9082 GCA_964384415.1 uncultured Chitinophagaceae bacterium
AACAACTGGTTGAGAAAACGACAAAGCTGAAGCACGGAGATCCGAAGTCCCTGGAGACCGACATGGGCACGGTGATCTCGAAGAAACAGCAAGAACGAGTCCTCGGGTACATCTCCAGAGGGAAGTCCGAGGGGGCAACGCTGGCCCTTGGTGGAGAAATACCCTCATCTCCCGGACTCAAAAACGGATACTTCATTTCACCGACAATATTTACCGACGTCGATAATACCTCAGTAATAGCGCAAGAGGAGATCTTCGGACCGGTCTTGTCCGTGATTAAATACAATTCTCTCGAAGGCGCGGTCCGACTGGCTAACGACTCGGCGTATGGTCTTGCGGCCGGCGTATGGTCTTCGGACAAAGAGCGAGCCATGCATGTTGCCCGGCAGCTGCGGGTCGGAACCGTCTGGATCAACGAATGGCATTTGATCTCTGAGAAAGCCCCGTTCGGCGGTTACAAAGAAAGCGGTATTGGACGTGAATTTGGGGTCGACGGCTTGAGGGAATATACTGAGACTAAGCATTTGCACATCGACGAAGTCGGTTTGCGGGAAAAGAAGTTCTGGTATGATACGGTGGTGCCGAAAGGTTGAGTAAATGTGCTGGGTGCTGAGTCCATGGTCCTTAGTCCATAGTTCTGAGTCTGTAGTCCTAGGTCTTAGGTCCTTGAACTGATCTTCCTGTCTCCTATATCTTATATCTTATCTCTTATCTCTTAAAACTTATCTCTTAAAACTTCCCCCTGTCTCCTGTATTCTGAATTCCTTATCTTAGAATCGGAAGAGGATCATTCAAGAAAACGTCCAACCTAATTTCGGAGGTGAAGATGGACCATGCATTGGTAACAACAAATTTTCAGCTTGACGGATACAAGATCACAAAGAATCTCGGCGTTGTCCGGGGAATTATCGTCCGTTCGCGTTCGCTTTTCGGCAACATTGGAGCAGGATTTCAGATTATGTTCGGGGGGAACATTTCCCTCTATACAAACCTGTGCGAGCAGACACGCCGCGATGCTTTCGAACTGATGATCCAACACGCCCAGCAGCTCGGCGCCAATTCCGTCATCGGATTCCGATACGACGCAACGGAGATTATGGGCGGCGTAACGGAAGTGCTTGCATACGGAACGGCATGCCTTGTGGAAAAAGCTTAGAGCCGGAAAACGCTGCGGCGTGACCCGCTCATCATTCTCTCATAAGATAGTTGCTTCATTTAACGAGGTGTACCTATGGATATAGAAAACAGGACCGTCCTGGTGCTTGGCGGCTGGGGCCTTGTCGGCTCTGCGGTCTGCCGCTCACTGATGGCCGAACGACCGAAAAAGATCATCATTACTTCTCTCAAAGAATCCGAGGCGAAAGAAGCCGTTGAGCAAATGAAGAAAGAGTATCCGGAGGCTGGAAAGGGGTTCTTCCTGGCCTGGTGGGGGAATATTTTTACCAGGCAGGAAATGAAAGATATCAACCGCGAAGATATTCTTTCAAACCAGAAATTTCGCGGCATGTACATCGACGATATCGTCGACGAGCTCACAGAGCCTGTCATCCACCGTTCAGCCCTGTACCAGCTCATCACCCATTACAAGCCGGATGTGGTGGTCGATTGCATCAATTCCGCCACGGCAATCGCCTATCAGGATTTGTTTCAGAGTGCGCGCGAGGTACTGAAACAACTGAAAAATCCCAAGCCTTCCGGCGCCAATGCTCTTCAGGAATCGATCGAACAACTTCTTTGCACGCTCTATATCCCCCAGTTGATCCGGCATGTGCAGATTTTTTACCGATCAATGAACGAGGCGGGGACCAAAATATACGTCAAGATCGGCACGAGCGGCACCGGAGGGATGGGGCTAAACATTCCTTATACGCACAGCGAAGAAAAACCGTCGCGCGTTCTCCTGAGCAAGTCGGCGGTCGCCGGGGCACACACGCTCTTGCTCTTCTTGATGGGCCGTACGCCCGATGCGCCCATAACGAAGGAAATTAAGCCGACCGGTGCAATCGCATGGAAGAAGATTGCTTTCGGCCAGATCGCCAAACGGGGTAAACCGATCGAGCTCTTTGACTGTCCACCGGAGAAGGGAATCCAGTTAAAGGACACGTTTACGATAAAAATGGACGGGAACGCGATACCGACTCATCAGTTGCTGCAGTCTGTGTTCATCGATACGGGGGAAAACGGTATTTTCTCCCGCGGCGAGTTCGAGGCCATCTCGACTCCCGGCCAGATGGAATATGTGACGCCGGAAGAAATTGCCCAGGACGTCATCTACGAAATCAAAGGGGGTAATACAGGGCACGATATCATTAACGCACTGGACAATGCGACGCTTGAACCGACTTATAGGGCCGGATTCATGTTCAACAGTGCGCTGGAAAAAATGAAAGCTCTCGAGCGGGAGCACAACGTTGACAGTGTCGCGTTCGAAATGCTGGGCCCTCCGCGGCTCTCGAAACTTCTCTACGAGGCGTATCTGTTGAAAGTGGGGTTTATCACCATGCGCACGGTCGTGCAGACTCCATCAAAAGAATTGTCGAGCGCTCTTACCTCGCTCATCAAGGACAACCAGACGCTCCGTTCTCACATCATCTCGATCGGCATCCCGATTCTTTTGCCGGACGGCAAGACACTCCTGCGGGGAAGAGAAGTGAAGATCCCTCAATACCGGGGCGAGAACGAATTGAAAATCTCCGACAAAACGATTGACGACTGGGCAAAGAACGGATGGGTCGATCTCCGCAGCAGCAACATGGACAGATGGAAGGCGCGTTTCACAGAAGCCATGGAGATTGCCGACCGCCTGTCAGTCACCGAAACAAGCTCACGGTATCTCCGCAACAACGAATACTGGAAGAATTTTTCAGAGATCGATCCGGGGAAGATTGTCGGGTGGATCTTCACGGAAGAAGAAAAGGGAAAGAGAATGAAGGCATAGCGTTTTTGCCCGTCAGACCTTCATTGTGCGGAACAAACATTGGTGAAAAACTCCGGGTGAATATGTCTCTAGTGCGTCTCTGCCGGCTCGCGGCAATTCTTGCCGTGCCGGCGATTCTTTCTTCGCAGTCTAATCCAGGATTCGATGTAAACCTGCGCGTCGATTATTCCTCTGCGGAACAATTGATCGATTTGTGCGAAGGGAAGCTCTTCAGCGTCAATGCGGTGGCAGAGCTTCGCGGAAGCCAGCTTGCCGCAGCCACGAGCGCGCTGCTTGCCCGGAAACAAGTGTCGGGCGAAACCTTCCATCGCGAGCTCGAGCTGGTGCGCGACAAATCGGGAAGTTCAGACGATGTTTTCGGCTTTGCGCCCGCGCGGTCTCATCTCTCAGAAATCAAGGCGCTTCTCGATGAATCCAAAAAAAGGGAACTTGATCGGCGTGTGGTCGCCACGGTGGAACAGTTCTTTCCGGGCGATGCGAGAATTTCCGCATCCCTCACGGTCTACATTGTCGCATTCGGACACGAAAACGCCGCGGCGTTTGTGCGTCGCGTCGTCTGGAACGGAAATACGCCCACGTTCGTGGGCGATAATGAGGGCGAACCGATCATCGTGGTAAACCTGGCACGTTTGGTAAATTCAAATCCATCGACCCAGGTCCAATTCATCGAAACTCTCAGCACGCTAGCACACGAGACCTTTCACGCTGTTTTCGCGGTGTATCAATCGACTTCACCAGTCTGGAAGCAGCTGAACGCGGAGAGAGCCCCATACTGGTCCCTCGCGGAGTTGGTGCAGAATGAAGGGATTGCCTACCGTATTTCTTTCCAGGAAAGAACCGGCAGCACTCTGCCCCCCTCTGTATTCAGCAGCACGAAAGACGCGATTCCAAAACTGAACAGTGCGATGCTCGAAATGGCCTCGCCAAATATTTCCGGCATGCGCGCCCGCGAATTATTGATGAATGCAAATCTCTCCGGCTCGCTCGAAAGGAACTACGGAGCGGCGGCGGGGCTTCTCATGGCATTCGCCATCGATTCAAAAATGGGGAGAAATGCGCTGACCGAGACTATTGCAAAAGGGGTAGGAGATTTCTTTCAGAAATACGACGCGATCACAAAGCAGTACGATGAATTGCCGAAGCTGTCCCCAGAAGTACTTGGGGAGGTTACCAGGTAGGCCATAAACTGTGGTCGCCCCCGCAATCGAAAATCGTCAATTGCCAATCGAAAATGTTCTATTCGTACCGAAGCGATTCAATCGGGTCGAGGTTTGCCGCCTTCCATGCAGGATACACGCCAAAAACAATCCCGATAAACGAGCAAAAGATCAGCGCTACAATATTAAGCCCGACCGCCGAGAAATCCATGAAGGGTGTTGAGAGAACTGCAACAGTGGTATCCCATGGATAGATGGGAGGAGCTTTCGTGAGCACGGCTACCAGGTTTCCGAGAATCGATCCGGCGATAATCCCGATCACCCCGCCGATCTGACTGAACACAACCGATTCACTCAGGAATTGTGAGAGGACATTGACCTTCGTAGCCCCGAGCGCCTTGCGGATTCCGATCTCCTTCGTCCGTTCCGTTACCGAGACAAGCATAATGTTCATGATCCCAACCCCAGCCGCGAGCAGCGCTATGCATGCGATCCCGAGGGTTCCGATCTTCACCATAAATGTAAGGTCGTTGAATTGCTTGATGAGCGTATCATTCGAGAAGATCGCAAAATCATCTTCAGCCCCCGGCGCGACATGCCTGATGGTCCGGAGCGTGGCCGTGGCGAGCTCGATAGTTTCCTCGTAGCTCTGTTGGTCCTTTGTTTGGACCATGATATTGATCGATCGCTGCTTTCCGTAGAGGGCCATTGCAGTCGTAATCGGGAGCGCGACATAGTTATCCTGATTCCCGCCCAGGAATGAGCCTTTCGACTCGATCGTCCCGATTACCTTGAATTTGTTACCGTCTATCTTAATGATCTCTCCGACGGGCGTGCCGCGTTCAAAAAGTTTCTCCACGACTCCGTTCCCCAAAACGCAGACCGGTGCGCCGTATTCAACTTCTTGATCCGTGAACGCTCTCCCCTCTTTGATCGTCCAATTGTTGGTGGGGAAACCCTGTACGCTCTCTCCTACGAGGCTGACGTTCGGATTTGTTTTGTCATTATTATGCCAGATTTGTTTGACGTTAAACCACGATTCAAGTCCGACACACTTCGCCTGCGTCATTTTTTCGATAAAAATTTCTCCTTGCTCCAACGTGATATCTTTCCTGTTCCTGAACTTATCACGGTCACGCCCTCCCTGAAAAAAGCCGACGGGAAATTTCTGCATCTGAAATGTATTCGTCCCGAGATCGCTTAGTCCGTGTTCGATCGCGTTCTGGAGAACTCCCATGGCCGTCATCACCCCGATGATTGAGAAAACACCAACGCTGATACCGAGCAACGTCAATGTAGACCGAAGCTTGTTCACACGAATGGCGTTGATCGCCATGATGAAACTTTCTTTTAGCTGCATAGTCCTTAAGGAATGAATTAGGAATTAGGAATGACGGAATAGCGAGGTGCGTGAATATTCATACTTCTTAATTCTTAATTCTCACTTCTTACTTTTCGTTATTCGTACCTCAACGCTTCGACCGGATCGAGTTTCGAGGCCCGGTTTGCGGGAAGGAATCCCGACACCACCCCGACGACAATCGAAATGAGAATTGCGACTGCAATAACGCTAATGGGCATCGAGGTCGGAAGAATCTGGTTCAGCAGAAGACTCAACGGATACGAGATGATAATTCCAATCAGGCCGCCGATGAGCGAAAGAGATGCAGACTCGATAAGAAACTGGAGCAGAACAGTGCTGCGTTTGGCCCCGATCGCTTTTCGAATTCCGATCTCCTTCGTTCGCTCCGTCACCGAGACAAACATAATGTTCATGATCCCGATGGCGCCGACGAATAGCGACAGCGCCGTAATGAAGAGGCCGATTCCCGCAACCACTGCGCCGATGGCGTTGAAGGTCTGAACGAACATTTCCTGTTGATTGATGGCAAAATCGTCTTCGGCCTTCGGCGGAACGTGACGCGCTTTCCGCAAAATCCCCCTCAACTCCTCTTTAGTGTCGTCGAGATTCTTGATGTCCGCTGCTTTCACGGAAATCTGGAGACCATGCTGTGAGCCAAAATGCTGGAAAAATGCCTGGATGGGGATGACAATCCGGTCGTCAAGACTGAAGAGACCGAGAAAACTCCCTTGCTTTTCGATGACTCCGATGACACGGAACGTCGAAGTTCCGATTCTGATGGTCTTTCCGATAGGAGTTTCATTCGGGAACAAATTGTCGACAACGTCACTCCCCAACACGCACACAGGCCGGCCTCCGTCTGACTCTGCCTGGCTGAAGAATCTCCCTTCCTGCATAAGAACGCCGCTCGTCTCGACATATTGCTCGTTCGCTCCGATCGTATACACCCCCTCGGAGCTCCTATCTTTGTACTTAATGGGGGCTGATGTTCCGACTGTTGGCGTGGAGGCCTTAACCAGTGTCGCCTGTCGCTCAATGGCTTTGTACTCCGGGTACTTCACTTCTTTCCTGTTCCGGTACTTCCACCATTCATCGCCGCCGAACCAGGGCCATTTCTGAACATACAGCACATCCGCTCCGAGTTTCGAGATGCTGTCGTTGAATCCGCGGCTGAGTCCTTCGATGGCCGTTCCCATGAGCGTCACCGACACGATTCCGATCACGATCCCGAGCGTCGTCAAAACGGACCGCATCTTGTTCGCACGGATTGCCTGGAAGGAAATCGCCAGCCCCTCCTTCACCTCGTATGCAAAATCTGCTATCCTCATTCCCATGTTCGCTCCTCGACTCTTTGATCCATTGATGATCGGAGTACCGCGGGTTGGATCTCCGCCGACTCCTCAAGCAATTGACGCCACAATCTTTCTTGTTACATTTTCGTCCCGCTCTACTCTGCCGTCGCGAACTCGAATAATTCTGTTGGCGTGTTCCGCGATATACTCCTCGTGCGTAACGAGAATGATCGTATTACCGTTATGATTAAGCTCTTCAAGCAGCGCCATGATTTCGTCGCCGGTTTTCGTGTCGAGATTTCCGGTCGGCTCATCTGCGAGAATAATCGACGGTTTCGTCACGAGAGCCCTCGCGATCGCCACCCGCTGCCGCTGGCCTCCCGAAAGTTCGTTGGGCCGGTGATGCATTCGATCGCCGAGGCTGACATGCTGGAGAGACTCCGCCGCAAGCCGTTTTCGTTCGTGGGCATTCACTCCGCCGTAGATGAGCGGAAGCTCGACATTATGGAGAGCATCGGATCGGGGAATAAGGTTGAAGGTCTGAAAAACGAAGCCGATCTCCTTATTGCGGATCTTTGCAAGCTCGTTGTCATTCATCTCACTGACGTTCACGCCGTTAAACTCGTACAAACCCGTGCTCGGCGTGTCGAGACATCCAAGAATATTCATGAGGGTCGATTTGCCGGAGCCCGACGGGCCCATGATCGCGACGTACTCTCCCCGATTGATGTCGATGCTGACGTCCTGCAGAGCATGGACCTGCTCTTCTCCCATAACGTACGTCTTGCTGATATTCTTGATGTGGATAACGTTCATACGAAGCCTCTCGATGATGGGGTTATGACAGCTCTTTGATCTTCTCGTGTGCCGATTCCGAGTGCCTTCCGTAGGGATCGACGGTCAGATACCATTGATACGTTTCGATCGCCTTTGTCTTCATTCCTTTTTTTTCGTAGCAGGTTCCCAGCTGAAAAATAGAGGGAGAAAAATTCTTGTCAATCGATAAGGCAAAATTGTATTTTTCGATTGCCTCGTCGACCTTGCCTTCTGTCAGGAGCACGTCTCCGCAGCAACCGTACGCATCGGGATTTCGCGGGTCCAATTGCGCATATTTTTCGAATTGCGCCTTGGCATCCAGGTACTTTCCCTGGCTGAGATAGAAATAACCTAGCGATTTGTAGCCGACGATCTTTCCAGGAGCCGCGCTGATAATTTTCTTCAGCTCCTCTTCCGCCTGGTCATATTCTTTTTTCCGCTGATGATAATTCGCTCTCAGCAGATGACCGCGCTGGGAATCAAGTTTCTCGACTTCGGCGACTTGTTTGAGAGCCTCTTCATCGCTCCCGCCCATGATCCCCGGCGCCATAACGTAATAATTGTAAAGCCCAACGCGCCCTTCGATGAACGCAGGGTCGAGTTCAACCGACCGGAGGAATGCGTTCTTAATTTTTGGAGCTAGAATGCCTTGTTTGAAAACGTTTGCGTCGCGAGCCCTTTCTCCGAGGATCTGGCCGCGCAGGAAATGGTAACGGGCTACCTTGTCGTTCAGTTTCAGCGCTTCGTCAATCTGGTCTTCGGCGTCATCGGAGTTCCGTGTGAAGAGCAACACACGCGCCAGTTGATAGTGAACTTCAGGATCGTTCGGGTTCGATTGTACCGAAGCTTCAAAAAGAACTCTGGCTTCGGCAAACTTGCGCGCTTCGATAAGCTTCATGCCCGTGCTGTCGACAACTCCCTGAGACTGCATCTGAAATGGAATGGCAACAAGCCAAAAGACAGAAACTAAATTCAGGATTCGCATACATTGCTCGGTTCGTTGCGGAGTTTACGCGCCTTCCTTCTTCACCATCCCAAATCGCTTCGCAGCGTTGTCTATTTTCACGGTCGATCCGTCCTCCAGGTCTCGGTTGATCGCCTTGTAGCTCCCGGAAACCACTTCATCCGAGTCCGTCACGCCGCTCATGATCTCAACTGTCGTTTCGTCGCTGATGCCCCGTTTCACCGGCACCTGCTTCACTTTGCCGTTCGAAATTACAAAGACCACTTCGATCGGCTTGTCTGCGTTCATCGCGGGAGCACCCTTGGCGTCAGCGTTGTTAGGAGCCGCCGCAGTCTTATTCTTTGCGCTCGAGTCCGTTTTTGCTCCCTCGTTCATTTTTGGAGTCCGTGTCGTAACGCTTTGGATCGGCACTGCGAGAACATTATTGTGTGTCTGAGTCTGGATGTCTGCAGACATCGACATGCCGGGACGAAGCGGAATATCCTTGTCAAGAACTCTGATCTTGACCTGGAAATTCGTCACCTCATCCTGTGTTCCCAACCCTGTCGTCGT
>CAYLMV010000139.1:0-8969 GCA_964384415.1 uncultured Chitinophagaceae bacterium
GACAAGGCCCTATCTCGTTATGGCAAATACCGGCGCGGGATATGGAGGTGCGGATGAGGGATTCGCTTCCTACGGAACCGATCCGCTTGTCAGCAAAGGCAGCGGGGCCGCCCGGGGAGTCGAACTCTTTGTGCAAAAGAAATCCTCAGAAACTCCTCTCTACGGCCTCTTCAGCATCAGCTACGGCGTTTCGAAATTCAAAGCTCTGGATGGAGTGGCGCGGCCGAGCAGTTTCGATCAGAGATGGATTATCAATATCGGAGGGGGGTACATCTTCAATGATCGCTGGGAAGCGAGCATCAAATTCCGTTATGCTTCCGGTCGCCCGTACACTCCGTACGTTTTCACACCATCGGGTGTCGTGCAGTATCCGTCTCAGTTCAACACCGTTCGTATCGCTGCTAATCATAGTGCCGATGTGAGAATCGACCGTCGGTGGGGTCTTTCGGGCTGGAGCCTTGATACGTATGTCGACATTCAAAACATTTACAACAAAATCCCCGTCGATGTACCGGTATTTGATGTCCGGGAACAGAAGTTTCAGGCTGGGGGAAGTCTCGGAATCATTCCTTCGATCGGAGTGAGCGCAGAGTTTTGATAATGCAGCGCCCCGCCGTCAGGACGAAAAATCCCTTCCGTCTCACGACGGCAGGACATTGTCAGTCGAAGAGTTGTACGCTTATGGGGCAGTGTGCGACTTTGAATTAAAGGTCATTGCGTTTCCGCTCGAAGAGCGGGACCTCTGCCATCCTTCGAACGGCCGGCGACGGATGATCTTTAGATTTAGTCTAAACGAGACAATTCATTTGCTTCTTGCTGAGGGAAGATATTTCGCTTACATTTCCATCGACGAAATTCCGCCATTCATTCTGGCCTGCACATGGCTCACCTTACAGTGCGTTCGGGATATGCAACACTTGTCGAACGCATCAACCGTTTCCCTCAGGGCGCCGCACCGACTCCGACGCTCTTCAAGATCCTTCAATTGCTCATGTCCGAAAAGGAAGCGGAATACGTTTCGCTCCTTCCGATAAAGCCATTTGACGTCGAGACGGCGGAACGGGCCTGGCGTGTCTCCGGCGTCGAAGCGCGGAACATTCTCGACGCTCTGGCTTCGCGCGGCATTCTGCTGGATGCTGAGGACCTCGACGGCGAAATGCAATATTCGCTCCCTCCTCCGATGGCAGGATTCTTCGAGTTCTCGTTGATGCGGGTGCGAGCCGACATCGATCAAAAAGTGCTCTCCGAATTATTCTATCAATACATGAATGTCGAAGAGGATTTCATCAAAGGCCTTTTCTGTGAAGGGGAAACACGCCTCGGCAGGACGTTTGTTCACGAGCCTTCTCTTCCAAAAGCGCCCGAGCTTCACGTGCTCGATCATGAACGCGCCACGGAAGTAATCAAGACCGCCTCCCATCGTGCCGTGGGGGTTTGTTACTGCAGGCACAAAATGAGTCACCTCGGCAAAGCCTGTGACGCGCCGATGGACATTTGCATGACGTTCAACAGCACTGCGGAGTCGCTGATCAGACACAGCATCGCGCGGAGCATAGATTCATCGGAATGCCTGGACCTGCTCCATCAGGCGTACGACCGGAACCTCGTTCAGTTCGGCGAGAATGTGCGCGAGGAAGTGAACTTCATCTGCAATTGCTGCGGATGCTGCTGCGAAGCGATGCTCGCCGCAAAACGTTTTGCATTTCTCAACCCTGTGCAGACCACCAATTATCTCCCCGTGGTCCTCGATGAAGAATGTACCGGCTGCGCAAAGTGCATCGATGTCTGCCCTGTCGAGGCGATGGGATTGGTGAACGCCGGCGACCCGCACAAGCTCAAAAGAAAAAAAGCCCGGGTCAACGAGGAGATTTGTCTCGGGTGCGGGTTGTGCGTGAAGGTGTGCACAAAGAATGCAATGACGATGAAGGAGCGGAAGAATCGCGTCATCACGCCCCTGAACTCCGCGCACAAGGCGGTGATGATGGCGATCGAGCGGGGCATGCTGCAGAACCTGATCTTTGACAACAGAACGTTGTGGAACCACCGGGCCATGGCGGCGATTTGCGGCGTCATCCTTTCGCTCCCTCCGATCAAACAGGCGATGGCGAGCAGACAGATCAAGTCCCGCTATATGGAATGGTTGATAAAGCACAGATCGCATGAATGACCCGCGGCGCAGCAGCGGTCCATCCAAACCTAGTGCCGTTCTTAAAAAGTATTCTTGAGTATAGAATCAGGATAGACTTCTGCTTTCCCGGGAGTGGGTGGGCCAGCGGAATCGACAGCGGTGAGCTATGGCAAAGCGATGCAGCGTTCAGAAATCGGCTGGAATGTGCAGGAGGGCACAGCGAGCCGTTTTCTGCGGCTTGCGAGCGAGAGGCATCGCGTGCGTTTCGATTCCGCAGGCTTTTCCCGCTTTCCCAAATTATGAAAGGCGGGATCCCGTACACCGGGACTTTGGTTCTTTCTTTGGCCTCAAAGAAAGAACTAAAAATACCGCTAAGCCATTTGGATTAAAAGGTTGCTTTTTGGGATCGGCACTAGAATCTTCAGAATTATTTATGGCGTTGGAATTGCAGGGCGAATGTCGCGTTCGGCTTGTGACACCTCTCCCTTCTTTTAATAGAGACAATACACTATATTGAATCATGTTTTTGGCGTCGGGCGGATAAATCGGTACCGTAATTTTTGGAAATGGCACAAGAGTATGAGGAACAATCATCTAAGATCCAGGCTACAACTTTTTGAAATCATACGTCTTTCCAATGGAAGCCACTTCCGCAAATTGTAAAGGAGCGATTACGCGATTGGAGGTAAGGGTGAGATGCCAAGAAAAGATAAGCTCTTTCCCTAAAGGAAGTAACCATGAAATCAACGTTCTGTTTGTTCTTTCTCATCATTGCTGTTTGTTTCTCTCTCTCTGCACAATCACTGACCTCGGTCATACTCCCCAGCTATATTGAAGGTGTCAACGGCACAAATTCCAACCGGATACCGTTTACCTACAGAGTAAGATTAACCGGTCTTACCCCAAGCGCTACGTACCGCTACTTCAATCAATTCGTCATTTCTACCGACGCACCTACTTCGAACGGCGCTGGAAATTGCATCTTTGCACCTGACACAGGCAGTTTTGTCCGCACAACGAGTCCAGGCCTTAGCGCGGCTGGAGGCTATGGCTCGTTCACCACAGACGCGGCAGGCGCGTACGAAGGCTGGTTCATCACCGAACCGACTGGCAATGCACGGCTCGTTCCGGGCAAGTACATCTTCATGCGTATCATCCTGAACAACGGAGCGGGGGGAACCACGGCGGTGACGCGGCTTACCACGAACGACTCCGTGCGCGTGCTAAGACTCGATCCGGCCGTCAGTGACTCCACGGGAACCGGCCTTCGCTGCACAAGTTCGGCGACTGCGAAGGGTTTTGTATTCGTATACAGCGATACGGGAGGGACGGGGCGCCCCATCTCCGGATCATTTGTCGAGAGTGACGGAACCGCCAACACAACCGGCAACAGTTATGCTTCTTTCTATGCCAACAGCGTAGACGCGGCGAACGGAGCTTTCGGTTTGGTTCTGCCGAATGCGTTATCCGCCGGCATCCGACGGGTTGAACAACGCTCTCGCACCGGTGGAGCCCTTGTCGCTTCATCAGTCGACATCGACGGGATCTGGCCGAGCGGCGCAAGTACGGTTAATCCTGCAGGAGGGACGGTTGAAATCGTTCTGGCCGGAACTGATCTCATTATCTACTCGCTGTCAGTCAATGCAACGCATGGAACGGTGACAAAAGCGCCAGACCAGCCGAGCTATCAGCACGGAACGCTCGTCCAATTAACGGCAAATCCGGACACCAACTATCACCTCGTGAGCTGGAGCGGAGATGTTCCTGCGGGCCACGAAACCGACAATCCATTAACGGTGACGATGGATCAGAATCGGACCATCACGGCGGGCTTCGCCCTCTTTACATCTTCGCCCACGCTGACATTGCCGACCTCCGCGAATATTACTCCCACGACGGCAATATTAGGGGCAAAGGTTATTTCTGATGGAAACGATCCGATCAGCGAGCGGGGAGTGGTATGGTCAACATCTGCCGGTCCGACAACAGCCGGGAACAAGGATACCACCTCGGGGTCAGTAGGGACATACACAATATTAGTAGACAGCTTGCCCGCGGGGACGCTGATACATTTTCGCGGCTTTGCGATCAACGGTATCGGCACGGGTTATTCATCCGACGCGACATTCTGCACACTTTCCGCCGAGCCGACTTCTCATGCAGGTTCGTTTGCGGCGAGCGCCGTCTCGGCAAACCACATCACTCTCTCATGGTCCGCTGCAGCAGGGGCAACGGGCTACATAATACTTCAGCGCGTGAGCCACGATCCGACCGGTCTGCCGATAGACGCGGCCAAATATGCGGTCGGCGATACCATTGGCGATGGACTTGTCGCAGCGGTGATATCATCAGGCGCGGCGACCAGCGCTGACATCACGGGCCTTCTGGCTGCCACACTCTATCATTACTCAATCCTGCCGTATGCATGGGATGGGTCGAACGTCGGAACATATAATTATAAAACGGATGGGACAATACCAACGGCAAATGCGATGACATTGAAGGGCCCCGAAATGACAGCGGTGCTTCTCCCTCGGACTATCGAGGGCATCAGCGGGACGAACACCAACCGGATTCCCTTTGCCTATCGGGCAAAGCTGACAAGACTATTGGCTAGCGCCGCGTATCGCTTCGCTAATCAAGTCGTTGTTTCTTCGGATGCCGATTCTTCGGATGGATCGGGGAATTGCATTTTTGTTTCGTCATCGGGCGACTTTGTCCGCACGTCAGGGCCGAGTCTCGCCGCAGAGGGGGCGTACGGTACATTCACAACTGACACGGCGGGCGTTTATGAAGGCTGGTTCATCACGGAACCGACAGGGAATAAACGCTTTATCCCGGGCCAATACATTTTCATGCGGCTATGGCTCAACGACGGCGCGTCCGGAACGACGGCTGCTGCGCACATTACTTTGTCGGATTCTGTGCGAGTAGTAAAGCTGGATCCATCTGCAAGCGACAGCACAGGAACCGGCCTTCGCTGCACCAGCACGGCAAATCCGAAAGATTTTGTCTTCGTCTATGCCGACACATCCGGCTCAGGCCGCCCAATCTCGGGGTCATTCATCGAGAGCGATGGTACGGCGAACACCTTTGACAACAAGTACGCCGATTTTTATGCCGACAACGTAGACGGTGTCAATGGCGCCTTTGGTCTCGTTCTGCCGAACGTATTGACGAACGGTGTGCGGCGAATCGAACGGCGCTCGCTCACCACCGGTGCCCTTCTCTCGTATGCCAAAGATGCCGACGGTGTCTGGCCGAGCGGTGCGAATACCGTCAACCCATCCGGAGGGACAACGGAAATCATCCTGGCTGCGACTGATTTTATGCCGACAACAGGCAGCATTCAAAATACCGGCGTCATGCCCAGAGAGTTTGCGATTCTGCAAAATTACCCGAATCCTTTTAACCCAACGACAACTATCCATTATCAGTTGCCTGTCACCGGCCATGTCGTGATTAAAGTTTACGACATGCTTGGTCGAGAAGTCACAACGCTTGTAAACGAAGTGAAACCGGCTGGATACCATTCTGTGGTTTTCTCCGCCGATGGCAGATCCGCTTCCGGAGAAAGCGCTAAGTCTCTCTCCAGTGGAATCTATTTCTATAGAATAACTGCCGGCACATTCACACAAACAAAACGAATGATGCTTGTCAAATAGGGACGAGTGTTTGCGGGAGGCACCAAAGGCGGTACTCTTTGGAATCGCAAAGCATTGAATGAGTTCTTAGCGAACTGTCATTCCCGCATGATGCCCTGAAGGAAGAAATCACTGGATTTGCATTTTCCGGGCTTGTATATCAATTCGTCATGTCAAGTATTGAGACTAGTATTTTTAGTGAGAAAGATGCGTTGTGAAAAGTAAAAAAGTCTTAATTACGGCGATATTTTTCGTCGCATCTTTTTGGTTCGTTTTGCCGATCGTAATGGCGAATCCGCTTCTCGACACAGCCGAGGTCCCTCAATTTTCTGTCAAACACGGGTTTTACAAAGACAGCCTTGACATCACCGTCAGTTCAGCAACGCCGAATTCTACTATCCAATACACGCTGGATTGTTCCGACCCTCGAAGTTCTCCAACAGCTTTGCAGAAAACTTCTCCGGCTGCAATTCACATCGATCCTCAGGGCACCGAAGGGCATCGGGATAAGAGTCCATGCGTTATCGTGAGGGCTTGTTCCGTCGCTCCCGATTTCTCGGTTAGTGATGCAATGACGCAAACGTACGTGTTTGTCGACCAAGCGGGGTCATTGTCGCCGGAGGGAGTCGTCCCCGGCACCAAATGGCCCCCGACCAGCGGCCTGAACGGACAATCGATAGATTACGGCATGGCGCCGGTTGTGTTGAATGATCCGCGATACAAGGATCTTATCAGTGCTTCGCTTTTGGCAATCCCGACCATTTCGGTTGCGACGGACCTGAAAAATCTGTTCGCTGTGGACAGCGGTATCTATGTCAATGCGATGCAGGACGGGAAAGCGTGGGAACGGCCTGCGTCGATCGAGCTTATAAACCCGGACAGCACGGATGGATTCCAGATCAATGCGGGCATTCGCATACGCGGAGGCTGGAGCCGGCATGGAGACGATCCTAAACATGCTTTCCGTCTATTCTTTCGAACTGAGTACGGCAAAGGGAAGCTGGACTACCCGCTTTTCGACAGCGAAGGGGTATCGAAATTTGACAAAGTGGATTTGCGGACCGGCCAGAATTATGCGTGGAGTTATCCGGGTCATCAAGGCCGCGACAATACGATGATCAGCGAGGTTTTCTGCCGCGATCTTCAGAGAGAAATGAATCAGCCGTACACCCGAAGTCGGTTTTATCACCTCTATCTGAACGGAGTGTATTGGGGTCTGTTTCAAACCCAAGAACGCCCCGAAGCGCGATACGCCGCAAGTTATTTTGGCGGGAATGTCGACGATTACGACGTCATCAAGATCGACGATGGCTATTCGATTGAAGCAACAGATGGAAATACCAATGCGTACCATACGCTATGGAATTATTGTGCTGCCGGGTTTCGCGCCGACTCCAACTACTTCAAGCTGCAGGGGCTAAATCCGAACGGCACTCAAAACCCGAGCTTCAGAGTGTTGGTGGACATTGATAACCTGATCGATTACATGTTGGTCATTTTTTATTCAGGCAATTTTGACAGCCCCACAAGCAAGTTCGGATCGAACAAGAGTCCTAATAATTTTTATGCCATTTATGACAGAAATCGTAATGACGGTTTTAAATTTTTTGTTCACGATGCGGAACACACGCTTAGGACAAGATCGGGCGAGGGACCGGGGATCGGTCTCAGTGAGAATCGCGTGAACATAGGAACTCTGACCGACGATTATAAGATGACGGTAAGCGGTTTTTCGGTGTTCCACCCCCAATGGCTTCATTTTCGCTTGTCGGATAATGCTGAGTACCGGCTTCGATTCGCGGACCATGCTTACAGACGTATGTACAATCAAGGGTGCATGACGCCGGAGAAGGCCACGGCGTTATTTCTTTCCCGCGCAAAAGAAATTGAGATGGCTATTATCGGCGAATCGGCCAGATGGGGCAACACATATCTTTCCCCGGCGGCAACCAAAGATGACGATTGGCGGCCGGCAATAAATGAAATCGTCAATAATTACTTTCCGTATCGCACAGCCGTCGTCCTGGATCAACTCAAGGCGGCCAGCCTCTATCCGATGATCGATCCGCCAATTTTTGAAAACGTCAACCAGGAAGTCCTGAAAGTACAGCCAGGGTACATACTAAAACTCCAGAATCAGAATACGACACCGGGGACAATTCGGTATACGGTGGATGGTCAAGACCCCAGAGCCATCGGCGGCGTCGTCGCGAGTTCTGCGAAGGATGGAGGCAACGAGGTCGACGTAACAGTGACCGCGACGACCGTGGTCCAAGCGCGTTTTCAGAATGGAACCGACTGGAGCGCCCTTCACAAAATCATTCTCTTTGTCGGCAGCAAGACAGATGACCTCAAGATAACCGAGATTCATTATCACCCGCTCGATAGCGCAGGCGTTAGCGGCAACGAGTACGAGTTCCTGGAATTAAAAAATATCGGGGCGAGTCCGATTGATTTGTCGCAGGCTGCCTTTGCGGACGGCATTTCATATACATTCCCATCGGGCGCGATTGTGAATCCGAAGGAGTTTATTGTCCTGGCATCAAATGCGGAAGAGTTCAGCAACCGGTACGGGTTCTTACCGAACGGGGAATACAACGGTCAGCTCGACAATAGCGGTGAGAGAATTACTCTCTGCGATGCCGGAGGCGATACGCTTATCACCATGACCTATGGCGACAAAGCCCCGTGGCCCGAATCACCCGACGGCGGCGGATATTCGCTGGTTACGAAAGTGACCAGCCCGAAGGGCGATTTGAATGATCCGTCCAATTGGCGCGCCTCCTCTGCAATTCATGGTTCTCCCGGAAGGGATGATCCGGCGAGCACCCTTGTTGAAAATCCGCCGGCTGGGCTTGTCAATAGCTTTGCGCTCCATCAAAACTATCCGAACCCGTTCAACCCGACGACAAAGATCAGCTATCAGTTGAAAGTGAAAAGTTATGTCACCATTACGGTGCGCGATTTGCTGGGACGGGAAGTTGCCACGCTGGTCTGCAAGGAACAGTCCCTTGGCAGTCATTCGGTAGAATGGGATGCGGCGAAATATTCAAGCGGAGTCTACTTCTATCAATTAAGAGCCCAGCAAAACGGCAGCGGGCAAGGGGGAAGTTTTGTTGAAACGAAGAAAATGGTTTTGATAAAGTGAGACATACCTCATATTGAATAAATAGTCGTTTTCCGCGCCTGACGTGCCC
>CAYLMV010000140.1:0-8884 GCA_964384415.1 uncultured Chitinophagaceae bacterium
CCGAGGGCTGCGATAGGGAGGAAGAGCAGAGCGCCAATGATGATGATCGTCGCGAATAACAGAGTCCCGAAAGTAAATGTGTTGTCACGCAATGTTCCCAAGCCAAATGGGCTATGCTTTTTCATTCCGAGAAACGCTGCCATAGCGATCGGCGCGATAATCGGAATAAACCGACTGATAACAATCACAATGGCTGCAGCGATATCATATGCAACGGCCTCGGGGGCCGGAGTTGGATTATTGTTGAAGCCGTAACTCACACCCAAACCATCAAACGCTGAACCATTGTTGGCAGAGGCGGACGAGAATTGATACATGATCTGAGAAAAACCATGCGCGCCAGGATTGCTTGTAGATTTGAGTCCCCAATCTGTCGCGGCGAACAAACCGCTTGGAAAGAGGATCATGAGTGGATGAATCAGCAGGGCAATGACGGCTAGTTTTATTTCCCGCGAGCCGATTTTTCTTCCTAGATACTCCGGTGTCCGTCCGACCATCATCCCCGCTACGAAGATTCCAATGATGACGTACAGGAGCATGTTGATCATCCCGACCCCTTTGCCTCCGAAGATGCAATTGAGCCACATGCCGACCATCGGTGAGATTGCCGCGATGGGGTTCAAGCTGTCATGTTCGCAGTTGACTGCTCCGTCTGTAACGTCGACGGTCAATGCGGCAAAGGTAGCTCCCGCCGATGTCCCGAACCTCATTTCTTTACCTTCAAGGTTGCCGAGATGCTGATCGACAGGGAGACCCGCCACGGCGGGCACCGCGATCGGACGCTTTCCGCCGGGAGCAGTGGAACTGGGTATCTCATAATTCTGTGCAGGATGGCTGGTCAAACCCGGATTCGGTTGAAGCGTATCGAAGTAGACAGCCCACACAATTGTGCCGACCATGAGGACCATCATCACTGAAAAGATGACATAGGCATGACGGATACGCCCGAGCATTCGGCCATACATCAAAACGAGAGCGAACGGAAAGAGCATCATCGCAACGCACGAGAGGAAGTTCGTGAGCGCGGTTGGATTCTCGTATGGATGTGCAGAGTTCATGCCGAAGAATCCACCCCCGTTTGTGCCCAACTGTTTCATCGGGATAAACGCAGCCAGCGGACCGACCACAATATTCTGCGGGCTTGGCTCGCCTTTACTCGTCACCCCCATGGATCCTTTTTCGAGAGTCGAGACATTGACTGAACTTTCAAAAGTCATAGGCGAACCTTGTTGGAGGAATACAATGCCGAGGAGAAATGCCGCCGGCAAGAACATGTACATCACGACACGCCACATGTCGATAAAGAAGTTGCCGATCGACGAATCGCCGCGTAACGCACGAATAATGGCAGTGAGCCCGCAGAACCCGATCGATGCCGACAAGAAGAAATTCGTTATGCCGAAGAAGATTTGGCTGAAGTTCGAAAAATGTTGATCGCCGGAATAGTGCTGCAAATCCGTGTTGGTCATGAACGAAATAACGCTGTGAAGGATCGTGCTCGGGGCGAGCATGCCTTTGCCGTCAGCGTTCAACGGCATCCACGGCTGGAGCCACAGGACGAGGAATCCGAACACGAAAAGGGCAGTATTAAAAATGAGTATTGACGCGGTATACTGTTTCCAGTTATGGGGTTCGTCTTGAAAACGACTTTCAAACCATTGGAAGATCGGTAATGGTTTGTATTTTCCGTCCATGATCCATGCTAGGTAATGGCTCAGCGGGAACGCAAGTACCGTCGTCGTAACAAGAATCGCGACCGGGAGAAGCCAGATGTGAAGTAGCATTGTTCTGCTCCTTTAACTATTGCTGATGTGGATGATGTGAGATTTTTTAAAATTTTTCCGGGCGTAAGAGTGCAACAACCAGATAGACGAACAGGAACAAGGCGACGGCAGCGGTTAGGTAAATCATAGGTCTTCCTCTCTTTCCGATAGTTAGATGTTATCGCAAGCTTCCATGAACCAGTAGCACAATGCCATTAATGCGATGCCAAGCAGGAACATCGCCGGCAGCCAGATCGAAAGATTCATATAGACTCCTTATGAAATAGGTTCGTTGAGTGGCAATTCATCCTCTTGCGCTGACAATATGATAAAGGACGAAAGTGTTTGCAATGAATAAGATATAAAAAACGAAGCGATGACCATAAAAATCCTATAAAACTGAAAGGCCAACGTTGTTTAACCTTATTTATTAAAGTCTCCTTCCGGTCGGAATTGCGGTGAAGTCCGGCCTGGAGCGGATGATACTTATTCTTGATCCGCGAAAGCAGAAATGATCTTCAACGGCGGCTGCGGTTTATTCGATTGACAGAATGGGTGATGAATTGGCGGGAATAACGGGAGGAGTCGAAGCGCAGCAGGGGCTTTACGACCACATTAATGCTTAACGACTAACTTGTAGCCTTTCCCGGATTCAGTCTGAAACAATTGCGGGTCATTTGGATCATCTTCCAACTTTTTCCGCAGCCTTCCGACATAAACCCGGGAGTATGGGAGTCTCTTGTCATACGAGGGCCCCCTGATTTGCCTTGATATATAGGCATGTGTCAGTACTTTGCCGGCATTATGAACAAAGAGCGAAAGGAGTGAGAATTCCGTCGGCGTCAGCTTGATTATTTTCCCCTTTTTGCTCACGACGTGATTCTCAAAATCGATGAGGACAGATTCTGTCTCATATGTCGATCCCTGTGTTGTGACATTAAACGACCGTAACACTGAACGCACGGACGCCAGTAGTTGTCCTTCGCTAACTGGTTTCGAGATGTGGTAATTCGCTCCGGCTACAGATGCTGTGAGGGCGTCTTCCTCGGGGAGCGGGGGAGAAAGTATGATGACGGGGAGGAGTGCTGATGCCCTCAATTCTTTCAGGATGTTGATGTCGGAATTCTGAAGAGATTCCATTCCGAGTATCACGAGAATGCACCGGGTCGCAAAGACATGCTGAAGAATATTGTCATGCTTTTCGGCCGTCTTCACTTTGTAGCCGGCACGTTCCAATGTCTTCTGGACGAGCCGCCTGACTTCAACATCCTCATCAATGATAAGAATCGTGCCGGAATTAAGCATTTCAAAACCTTGAAATTATTCCAAGTACCACATCTTCCTCTCAAAAAGGAGCGCCAGGGCGTTGTTCGGGTGGATCATGCTCAAAACAGAAGACGCCCTGCATCCCAAGTCAACAGCTACTGTGGCGCTCCAAACTCGCTGCGCAGTCCCAGATTCACCTGGAGCACATTGATCATCTTCTCTCCCGCTAATCCATCCAGAGGAGCGAATGAATTCTTCTCCAGAATATTTGCTACTTCCTTACGAATTTCGTCGGGACTCCGCTTCAGGTCCGCCGCCCACTTCGCAGAAACGCGGTCGAGCTGATAAGTTGCATTCTGGAACGTGATGTCCGGATCGAGACCCGAAGCCGACGTGGTGACCATGTCGCCCGGAATATCCTGCAAAGCCACTGTTGGGTGATCCAGCCGCCACATTTCAAAGAAAATGGACTGAATATCGCCACCGGTGCTGACTAGCTTGATCGCAGTGGCAGCTTTGCCGTCAGCACCGGTGTCCGGCATGGGTGAAGGGAATTTGCCGGGGTGTTCATTTGAGAAAGTTTGGAAGAAAGTCACTGCAAGGTCCGACGGCGCAGGCTGCGGTATGCTCGGATTGCTCTTTACGAATTGAGCGACCACATCTGGATGTTTCGTTGCCCAGTCCGCGACATAGGAAGTGTGCAGTGAGTCGATGTTAACCCACGCAGTTGCGTCTGCATTGTGCATGGATGCCCATTGTCCGACAATGTGCGCACTGCCCTGATACATTTCGTGCTGGAACCAATCCTCGACATCGGAACCGATGAGCTGTCCGCTTTTTTGGCCGTCGGCATATCTCACGATCGGACCAAGCGTGCGGGAAACACGATCGCGCAAGACGAAGTTGGAGGGCGCCAGCGCAGACGATGCGGATGCTCCGCCATCATAAGATGCCGCTGAAGGGCGGGGTTGGAAGTATTCGTCCTTGGTAAACGGCTGCGCGATCAACAAAGATCCGACCGGCTTGCCATCCGGGCCGTTCACGATACTTCCATTGGACTGGAATGGGAAGAATACCTGTCCAAACACCAGGAGCACGAGTGGATAAAAGACGCAGCAAATGACAACTGCGAATAAGAGGAGTAAAAAGCTTTTCGAAATTATTGTAGACATTGTGATTTCCTCCGTTTCAATGATGCTTCAATTCACAAAATGCAGAGCGACCATGATCATGTCGATTAGCTTAATGCCGATGAACGGCAACACGACTCCGCCGAGTCCCCAGTTGAAGAGGTTCTTCTTCAAAAGGTCGTCGGCTGCCATTGCTTGATATTTGACTCCCTTGAGAGCAACCGGAATCAATGCGGGAATAATCAGTGCATTGAAGATCACGGCAGACAATATTGCGGATGTCGGCGAGTGCAAGTTCATAATGTCGACCGCCTTCAACCAGGGGAGCGTCCCCGCAAATAGTGCGGGTATGATTGCGAAGTACTTCGCAACGTCGTTCGCTATCGAAAACGTTGTCAAAGAACCGCGGGTTATCAGAAGCTGTTTCCCGATGCGAACAACCTCGAGCAATTTCGTCGGATCGCTGTCTAGGTCGACCATGTTGGCTGCTTCTTTTGCTGCTTGCGTTCCGGCATTCATCGCCAATGCAACATCGGCTTGAGCAAGGGCAGGAGCGTCATTCGTTCCGTCGCCCATCATGGCAACAAGCTTTCCACCGGCCTGCTCTTTTCGAATGAATTCAAGTTTCTTCTCCGGCGTGGCTTGTGCGAGATAGTCATCGACTCCAGCCTGGGCAGCAATAGCAGCTGCCGTTACAGGATTGTCACCCGTAATCATCACTGTTCGCAAGCCCATCTTTCTCAGCTCGTCAAATCGCTCTTTCATGTTGGGCTTGAGTATGTCCTCAAGAGAAATCACGCCAACCACATGAGAGTCGTCTGCCACAACCAGGGGAGTCGCACCCTTTTTTGCAACATCGTTAATTAACGCATTAAGCTCAGGAGGCTCTACTCCGCGGTTGTCCTGGACAAATTGAATCACTGCATCCGGCGCTCCTTTTCGCAGCTGTCGTCCACCTGAGAAGTCGATGCCGCTCATGCGGGTCTGTGCAGTGAATGGTACGAATACTGCATCCTTCGGAACACTAACCGGCTCTTTGCTCTGCTTTTCGTACAGCTTCACAATGCTTTTGCCTTCCGGCGTTTCATCGGCAGCAGAGGCAAGAGCCGAAAGGCGTGCGAGGTCAGCCTCTTTGTATCTTCCTACCGGAAAGAACGTGGTTGCATGTCGGTTTCCGAGTGTGATTGTTCCGGTCTTGTCAAGCAGCACAACGTCAATGTCTCCTGCCAACTCCACGGCTTTGCCACTTTTAGCTATAATGTTTGCCTGTAACGCGCGATCCATACCGGCAATTCCGATCGCTGCAAGCAACGCTCCGATTGTCGTCGGAATAAGACAAACTAACAGTGCGATCAGAGTAGGCACATCCGTACCGAGGCTCTTCAACGGCTCTGAAATTCCAAGGTAGCCGGCCATATATTGTTCGGCATTCCATGCCAACGGCCAGAGTGGAACAACGACAATTAAAAAGATGAGCGTGAATGCCGAGAGGACAAGGGTCAGAGCAATCTCGTTCGGACTTCGCTGCCGGATGGCACCCTCGACTAGAGCAATCATCCTGTCGAGAAATGATTCGCCCGCGCCGCTGGTAATCCTAATAATAATCTTGTCGGAAAGAACAAAGGTTCCTCCTGTCACTCCTGACGCATCGCTGTGCGCCGCGCGAATCACTGGAGCCGATTCGCCTGTAATCGCAGACTCGTCGACCGACGCAATGCCTTCGATGATCTCGCCGTCACCGGGAATCATTTGTCCGGCTTGAACCACCACTCGATCGCCCAATTTGAGCTCTGTTGAAGAAACCTGCTCAACCGCATCATCAGATCTCAACCGATATGCTATCGTATCGCGGCGTGCCTTCCTCAACGAATCCGCCTGCGCTTTTCCGCGCGCCTCTGCAAGAGCGGTTGCGAAATTAGCGAACCATACGGTTAAGAAAAGCCAAATGGTAAGCGCGATGAAGTATGAAATCGATACCTGGCTTACATTGTTGCCGAATGCCGCTTCCAACACATATAGAAGCGTCAATATTGCCCCGACCTCGACCACGAACATCACCGGGTTCTTCCACTGTATATCCGGGCGCAGCATTACAAACGACTGCTTCAACGCAGGGAGTAAGGTCGTTTTTTCAAGCAATGCTCTTCGCGTAACACGGCGTAGGGGCATCTGTAATTTCGAAGAAGGAGTTCCTGCATCCTCTTCGACTTTATGTTTCTTATTTCTAACTTCACTCATGTTTAACTCCTTAAGACTTTTTTATCACAACTTCTTTGAGCTATGCCTGATCTATGAGAGTGTGTTGCTTCCTCAACCACCGAATGGGATCGGCCCCAGATGTTCGGCCAAGGGTCCGAGCACTGCAAGCGGGAGAAAGAGCAATGCGCCGATTATGAGAATAGTGCCCAGCAAGAGATAGCCGAAGACGGCAGTATCGGTACGCAAAGTTCCAAGATTAAATGGACTTGTCTTCTTTGCTCCGAGATACGCAGCCATGGCAACTGGTGCAACAATGGGGATAAAGCGGCTGATCAACATGACGATACCTGCGGCGATGTCCCATGGTACCGCTTCGGGCGCCGGAGTCGGATTATTGTAGAAACCATAGGTGACCCCTAATCCATCAAAGGCCGAACCGTTATTCGCAGACGCAGAAGAGAACTGATAAAACATCTGTGAAAGTCCATGTGGGCCGGGATTGCTGACCGCTTTCGTTCCCCAATCGGTTGCTGCGAATATGCCGGTCGGCATGAGAATCATCAGGGGATGAATCAAGAGCGCAATAACTGCCAGCTTCACTTCCTTGGCACCGATCTTTTTTCCCAGATATTCCGGTGTTCGCCCAACCATCATGCCTGCTATGAAAATCCCTATGATAATAAAGAGGAGCATATTGATCATGCCGACCCCTTTCCCGCCGAAGACACAGTTGAGCCACATGCCGACCATCGGCGACAATGCTGCGAGGGGATTCAGGCTGTCATGCTCGGAATTTACAGCACCGCATGTAACATCTGTCGTCGTTGCAGCAAACGTTGCACCTGCGGATGTTCCGAAGCGCATTTCTTTCCCCTCCAGATTGCCGAGGTGCTGGTCAACGGGTAAACCTGCGACCGCGGGCAATGTCACGTCTCGATTGCCTTTTGGTGCTGTCGCACTGGGGACTTGATATGTCCGCGATACAGAGTGACTTGTGAAAGCCGGGTTAGGCGAATATGTATCGAAAAGGATCGACCACACCATCGTACCCGCCATCAGAAATAACATCACGGAAAAGATGACGTAGGCATGGCGCATTTTCTTCAGCATACGGCCGTACATCAACACGAGAGCAAATGGGAATATCATCATCGAAAGCGTGTTAAAAAAATTCGATAACGCAGTGGGATTCTCGAAAGGATGTGCAGAGTTCATTCCGTAGAACCCGCCTCCGTTGGTACCCAACATCTTGATAGACTCAACCGCAGCAACAGGTCCGACAATAATATTCTGCTGATTCGATTCGAGACCGACAATGTGATAGACACTCTCGAGGGTCATTGGACTTCCCTGCGAAATGAAAATGGCGCTGATGAGAAGTGCCGAAGGGAGAAAAAAGTAAATCAACACGCGCCACATGTCGAGGAAGAAGTTTCCCAGATGTGAATCGCTCCTCAGGGCCCGTATGATCGCCGTTAAGGCGCAGAGGCCTATCGCAGCCGAGATGAACATGTTGGAGATGTCGAAGAAGATCTGGCTAAAATTGGAGAAATGTTGATCCCCGGAATAGTGCTGAAGGTTCGTGTTCGTCATGAAAGAGATCACGCTGTTGAATATCGCGCTCGGAGCGATCATCGGTCGGTTCATCGGATTCAGCGGCATCGATCCCTGGAGCGCCAGCACGAGGAAACCGAAGACGAATAACACGGTGTTAAAAATCAGCAACGATCCGACATATTGCTTCCAGTTCTGATGACCGCTGTCCAATCGCTTCTCAAACCATCCCAAAATACGGAGCGGTCGATATTCTCCATCCATGATCCAGCCCATATAACGACTAAGCGGAAACGCCAGGAGTGTGGCTGTGGCGAGAAGGAGAAACGGTAAGAACCAAATTTGAAAAGTCATTTTCTTAACTCCTTTATGCCTTATTGCTTGATGGTTTGCTTAGAATTTTTCTGGCCTCAAAAGGGCAACAACCAAATAGACAAACAGGAAAAGCGCTACAACCGCGGTCAGGTAAATCATTTTCATCCTCTCTTTCTGATGGTTAAATATTGTCGCAGGCTTCCATGAACCAATAGCAGAGCACCATAAGCGCGATGCCCAGGAAGAACATCGCCGGCAGCCAGATTAGAAGATTCATACAAGTATCATCCTTACAAAAATTATTTGCAGTTAGACCGCTCTAGAACGTATGTAGCTAGTTGTTGGAGATTCACAACTTCACAGGAAGCCGGCTTCGTAACCCGAGCGGTATTAAGATCCGCTAAATGCCGGCGCGATCAATGACGGGGACAAATATGCAGCAGCGGGAGATAGAAGGCAATGAACGGGATATAAAAAGGAACGCGGCGCTCATAAAATAACTATAAGAAAACTGAAGCTATAACTAACGACTCGACAAGTTTACAACAAATCAAAACCATTAAGATAACGCGGGGAATTATGCCGGTACCGGCTCCGTCCTGACGCCGTTGATGTTGCTCACCGAATAAATCGAAATCTTTTCCTTTCCCGTCTCAG
>CAYLMV010000141.1:0-8809 GCA_964384415.1 uncultured Chitinophagaceae bacterium
TCGGCGACGTGATACCGATCGAAGGCGACATCTTCCCGGGGCACTGGCAGTTTGTCATTCGCGGCATTTATAAGGGGAAGGACAGGATCACCGACGAAACGCAAATGTTCATCCAATGGTCGTACGTCGATGAGAAACTGAAACAGGACGCACCGTACCGCGCCGGACAAGTAGGATGGTACGCCGTGCAGATTTCGAACCCGAACGACGCGGCATCAATTTCAGAAACGATCGACGGCCTGTTTGCGAACTCCTCCGCCAAAACAAAATCGGAGACAGAGAAAGCCTTCCAGCAGAGCTTTGTCTCTCTCTCGGGGGCGATCCTCACGTCGCTCGAAGTCATCTCGTACGTCATCATCGGCATTATTCTTCTCGTGCTTGCCAACACGATCATCATGTCGGCGCGCGAACGCATCCGGGAGTATGCCGTGTTGAAAACGCTTGGTTTCAATTCGGGCCATATCATGGGACTCGTTGCGGGCGAATCGCTCATCATCGCGATGATCGGCGGCCTGCTCGGCGTGATCTTTACGTTCCCGATGGCAGCGGCCGTGGCAGCCGGCTTCCCGACAATGTTCCCGATTTTCAAGGTCGAACCTTCGACGATCATTCTCGCCTTTGGGTTCTCGTTCCTTGTCGGAATACTGGCTTCGATCTTTCCGGCGATGCGCTCAGCCCGGATGAAAATTGTCGACGGTCTGCGGCAAATCGGTTAATCACTATCTCTTTGTGACGGCTATGAAAATTCCTCTTTCGTACAACATCCGGAATCTTTGGGCGCGGCGGCTGACAATGTCGTTGACGATGAGCGGTATTACGCTTGTGGTGTTCGTATTCGCCGCAGTGCTGATGCTTGCCGAAGGGGTGAAGCAAACCCTCGTCTCAACCGGCTCCGATGACAACGTCATCATCATCCGGAAATCGGCCCAGAGCGAGCTCGTCAGCGCCGTCGGAAGAGAATCTGTATCGAATATTTCGACGTTCCCGGAGGTCGCGACCAACTCCGAAGGAAAGCCGATGGCAACGGCGGATGTCGTCTCCATCATCAATCTCAACAAGACGGGGACGAAGGATATGGGAAATGTTCCCGTGCGCGGAATTTCGCCGGGAGCGCTTGGGATACGGCCGCAAGTGACGATGAAAGAGGGACGGATGTTCCAACAAGGCTCGACGGAAATTATCGTGGGGAACGCCGTGGCTTCGCAATTCGAGGGAGTGGCGGTCGGGCAGAAGATTCAGATCGGCACCGGTTTTTGGACCATCGTCGGCATTTTCGATGCGGGAAAGAGCGGGTTCGCCTCGGAGGTCTGGGCTGACGCTGAGCAGCTGATGCTGGCATTCAACAGGCCTGTCTATTCAACGCTGACAGTCAAGCTGAAAAACGTTAACGATTTCGACGCGTTCAAATCGCGCCTGGAAGGGGATCAGCGGCTGGCTGAACTTGACGCAAAACGGGAAAAGAGTTTCTACGAAGAGCAGTCGCAGGGGATGGCCGTGTTCATCCGGGTTCTCGGTCTTATCATCACAATAATCTTCAGTGCGGGCGCGATGATCGGCGCCATGATCACGATGTACGCTGCGGTGGCAAACCGGACGGTGGAGATAGGAACGATGCGGGCGCTCGGGTTCCAACGAAAGAGTATTCTCGCGGCCTTTCTTGTCGAGGCGATGTTCCTTTCGCTGGTCGGAGGCGGTATCGGCCTGGCCTTTGCCTCGCTCCTCGAGTTTGTCTCATTTTCGACGACGAATTTTACCTCATTTACAGAGCTGGCGTTTGGGTTCCATTTTACCCCAATGATCGCGCTTTGGACGATGATCTTCTCTCTTGTCATGGGACTCGTCGGCGGATTCCTTCCAGCCGTGAGAGCCTCGCGCCTGGACATCATCAGCGCATTGAGGGCGTCATGAGCAATTGATGTTCCCCTTCCGGGGCAATTATTCTTCCGCGATTCGGTAAACAAATCCCTCTTACGTTCGTCTAAGTAAACACACCGGTTTATTCTTCTGCACTTCTCCGGGAGCTTCACACGCAAAGATCAATGATAACGAAGCAATTTCTTCTTAATAGTCTCCTTCTCCTAACTTTCTGCATCCCCCTTTTCAGTCAGGACCAGAAGAAGGCCGCCGTCTTCAAGGAACACAAGGCCCCCTCGCTCGATCTGATTCGTCACACGGACGAATCGTATCAATTGTGGGAGGATTTCATGCTGATGCAGAAGGCCAACAGCGGCGACGCCCTGGCCCAGCACGAGCTCGGCATTCGCTATCTTCTTGGCAGAGGGTTCGGGGTCGATACGGTGAAGAGCGCTTTTTGGATTCAGAAATCCGCGGATCAGAACTACGTTGTCGCTCACTACAACATCGGCATCTTTTTGAACAACGGATGGGGCGTACCGTGGAATCCGTTCAAGGCCTTCGAACACTTTCATTACGCTGCCCAGCAGGGAATGCCGGAGGCCGAATACGTCTACGGATCGTTTCTTACGGACAATCTTGTCGTGGCGCAGAATTGGCCGGACGCGTACGCATGGATGAAGAAATCTGCCGACGCCGGGTACCAGCCGGCCAAAGATGCGCTGGTTGAATTTGAAAAAAGAGGGATCGTCGTCCACGCCGATTCTTCCGTCACCGCGTCGGCCCCGAGCATGCGGGTTGATTCCTCCAGCGTGCTTCCCGCCCGCCCGTGGAAGCCGGTGCTCCTCGACTTCAGCGATGAGCCTGCGACAGAAGAGGACGAGCTTGGGTTTCTGAAAGAGATGCTTCGGAAAGGGAGCGCCGATCTCAAGAACGCGCTCGGTATCGGTTCGATGGACCCGGACAATCTGGTTGCCGATTCAACGTTGCTGAGGATGATCAAGAGCGCTGCGGACATCGGCAGTCCCGAGGCGATGGCGGTGCTCGGCCGATTTCATGAAAAGGGATTTCTCGTCCGGAAGAACCAGATGACGGCGGCGAAAGAATATCTCGGCGCGCTCCGGCTCGAATTTCCCCGCGCCGCTTCGCTTCTTTGGAGTCTATTCCAGGACAAGAAATTCGTGCAGCAAGTGCATGCTTTAGCTTTGGAGGGCAACCCCGATGCCGAGGTGGTGTGCGCCGGTTTCATCTCTCTCGGTTTCGACACGGAGTTTCCCCCGCAAGAGTCGTTCAAGCTTCTGACGAAAGCCTCTGCCAGGCATAATCTCGACGCATTGATCGAACTTGGCCTCTGCTATTATTCAGGCCGGGGTGTAGAGACAGACAAGAAGAAGGCGATCGAATCCTGGACCGATGCTGTTTCCCTGGGGAGCCGCGAAGCGGAAATCAGGATCACCGCGACCAACGTTATCGCCAACCTCCATTTAAAGGACTACGATTCATCAGTGCCGGAGCTTGACTCTGCGGCGCACAAAGGATCCCTCCTTGCGCAAGTAGCGCTCGCCTACTGCTATGACACCGGCACCGGCGTGGCAGAGAGCAGGCCGATTGCCGTGCGGCTGTACCGTGAAAGCGCGTATCGCGGCAGTCAGATCGCGATCTTCGCTCTGAAGAAAATGTACGATGAGCTTCGTCCCTCCGATCTGGAATTTCGCCTGAAAGACGACCAGTGATGAAAGTGCCGATTGCATCCTTGCGAAGGTTGTCCGATTAGCTCGCAGAATGCTGAAGACATCTTTTCTGTTAATTCATAAC
Organism: uncultured Chitinophagaceae bacterium; assembly: GCA_964384415.1. GTDB lineage: Bacteria > Bacteroidota > Ignavibacteria > UBA10030 > UBA8401 > JAGVPT01. The sequence goes on from CAYLMV010000141.1 coordinate 3,670, forward strand.
CCTTCGCAAGGATTTACCGTCAGGCTCACTTTTTTGACTTTGATGCCTTCGAATTTTTTCCTACCTTATTTCACATCAGTCACAGACCTTCTTCTTTTTCCCCGTGCCATCGTGTTTGGAGAACCGTGAGTGCGAGTGGGAGGCCAATGTTGAAGGAATGCCGTCACCATACGAAACCTGGAATTGCACAACAACCGACATCGACTTTTGGTGCTCGCTATTCTATCACTCGCCCCATCCATTGCGGCGGGACAGACGGAATCCGCATTTTTCTACCGAGGATATGCGTACGGGTCGCAGGCGAACTACAATCCGTTATCGCTGATGATGAACGGCTCATTCGACGTTTTGCAGTCGAGCAATCGGGACAAGAAGCTCTTTACCCTCCAATACGGTACAGGGGCTTCCAACGTTTTCTCAAATATCACGAGCCCGCTTGCTGAAATTTCGAGGGATGGATGGAGCAACTTTCTCGGGACTGAAATCTTCCCGACAAGTCTCGATTACCAGCGCTCCCAGTATTGGCCGAATTACAACCTTCACCTCCTTGGCGGCGGCATGACGTACGTCTCGATTGCCGAATGGTATGCCTTTCAAGGGTACGAATATCCAAAAACCCTTTCGGCGGCGACAATGCTTGTGTATCACTATCTCAACGAAACGGTGGAAGACAACGCGTATCGGGGACCGACTGTGGATCCCATTGCCGACCTCCTCGTGTTCGACCCTCTCGGCATCGCGCTCTTCAGCATCGACGGCGTTCCCCGGTTTTTCAGCCAGACACTGGAGATGGCGGACTGGTCCTTTCAGCCGATTTATAATTTCCGAACGCGGGAACTCAACAACAACGGACAAAACTTCACGTTCAAAATTCCGATTCCGTACTCGGAAAAGGTCAGGCTCCTTTATATCGCCGGCATGGAAGGCGTTGTAGGACTCTCATACCGATACAACGAGACCGATGCGATATCGTTTGGCGGAGGGCTGGCGACAAAAGATCTTGTGCAGGTGGACAACAACACGGGAGTGCTTGTGCAGACCGCAACGCTTGTCAAAGTGGGCGGAATATTCTATGACCGGAACAACTCGTTGCTCGCCTCTCTGATTATCAAGAATGTCGCCACTTATAAAGCGAGGCTCAATATCTATCCCGGCGTGTTTCGCTTCGGAGATTTATCGCTTGGATTTGTCGGAATTCTGCAGCAGGACAATTCCCTGACGCTCGGAGCTTTTGCCAGCTTCAGCCCGCTCGGGGCAGGATTTAGCAGCGCGAAGTAGGCAATCCAAACAAAACAGGAAACAACGCTGCGCCGCTCTCACATGAAATCAAACAGACGATCTAGCCTTCTTATCCTGGCGGTTGCAATAGGGATTGCCTGCGTCTCGTTCAGGTTGACGACGAGTTCGCCGGCAAGAATCCTTCGCGATGGCGATGAACGCCCGAAACGGGGGGAGAAGAAAGAGGGCGCTGTGGATAACGATTGGTTCATGCTTCAGCGGGTCTATCCTCACGATGACGTTAACCCTGCCCTGTATGAAAACGCCCGAAAGAATTTCCGGCTTAGCTTGCTCAAGAAAACTGCGGCGTCGACTGTGCCGTGGACAAGCATCGGGCCGACGAATATCGGAGGCAGGATAGCAGCCATTGCGCTCGATCCGACAAACGCGAACATTATTTACGCAGGCGCCGCGGGAGGCGGTGTATGGAAATCCGTCGACGGCGGGATGAGTTGGAAAAATATCTTCAGTGAATCCTCTTCGATCGGGTCGCTGGTTCTCAGTCCCGCTAATCCGCAGGTCGTGTATGTCGGGACCGGCGAGGGTAATCCCGGAGGGGTAGCGATATATCCGGGGAACGGAATCTGGCGCTCGACCGACGGAGGCCAAACGTGGACAAACCTGGGCCTTACCGATGCCGGTCAGATCGGGAAGCTGGCAATTGATCCTTCCTCGCCAAACAGAATATTTGCTGCGGTTCTCGGCAGGTATCGCAGCAGAACCCAGGAGCGGGGAGTCTTCCGCTCCGTCGACAGCGGGCTCACATGGACACGGGTGTTGTTCGTCACCGATACGACCGGCGCATGCGATGTCGTCATCGATCCCTCAAACCCGAACCGAATTCTTGCAGCAATGTGGGATCGCTACAGACCGTTAACATACAGCATCATTAACGGTTCTAATACCTCTTTGTGGAATTCTGTCGACGGGGGCGACCATTGGGCAAAAGTGACGAGCGGGTTTCCCAACAACAATGACAGTCTTGGCCGAATCAGTCTCGCGTATGCACCCTCCCAGGCCGGACTTGTTTTCGCCCTTGCTTCGAACGGTACGGGTGTGTACGGGATCTATAAGTCGACGAACAGCGGGATTGATTGGACTCAGGTGACGCCGGGGAAATTTTTCGACAGCGAGTCTCAAGTTTGGTATAATAATGTGATTGCCGTCCATCCGACCAACCCGTCAATTCTCTTTGCCGGGATGACGGAGATGTATAAGTCGACGGACGGCGGCTCGACGTGGAACCTTGTCAGATCCGACATGCATGTAGATCAGCATGCCGTTGAGTTCGATCCTCATACGCCGAACAGAATTGTCGTCGGCAACGACGGCGGAGTTTTTCTGTCGGCAACTACCGGCATGCCGTGGGTCAAATCGTATCATCTTCCTGTCACGCAGTTTTACGCCGGCACAATCGATTACTCCAATCCACAACGATATTTCGGGGGCACTCAGGACAACGGCACGCCGGCGACATTCACCGGGTCCGATTCCGATTGGGCTGATATTTTCGGCGGAGATGGATTCTACGTACTGGTTGACCCGAAGAATTCCAGCAACGTTTATGCAGAATACCAGTACGGCGGCCTCGGTTACTCGACTGACGGCGGAGCTTCGTTCTACGACGGCACGACTGGCATCAATCTGAGTGATAGAAAGAACTGGGAAACCCCGATCGTCATGGACCCGACGACGACCACCACTCTTTACACAGGGACATATCAGCTTTATAGAACCACGAATGGCATGCAAACATGGAAATTAATCAGCGGTGATTTGACGCGCGGGTATAACGCCCGAATTGGAACGATCACCACCATCGACGTCGCACGAACGGATCCGAAGGTGATCTATGTCGGAACGGATGATGCAAAAGTTTCGGTCACGACCGACGGAGGCAACTCGTGGAGCGACGTTACCGGAACGCTCCCTCTTCGGTGGGTGACCAGGGTGACGATAGACCCCGATTCTGCAAATATTGCGTACGTGACGAACTCTGGGTATCTTGAAGACAGCTTTTCGTCCCACCTGAACAAAACGACCGACTTCGGGAAATCATGGGCAAGCATTGGATCCGGGCTGCCCGCTGTTCCGCTGAACGACATCATCGTCGATCCCCACTACCGCGGTTACCTGTATGTGGCCACCGATCTTGGCGTAGAATACAGTTCTGATGACGGAGCAACGTGGAACCCGCTCGGCACCGGACTGCCGGAAGTTCCCGTTCACGATCTGGCGATCCATCCGCCGACGAACAAGCTGATAGCATTCACACACGGCCGGTCAGCCTATTCATTGGATTTGAGTCCGATCACCTCCGTAAAACCGCTCCGGAGTGCGGTCGCGGAGGAATTTCGTCTGGACCAGAACTATCCGAATCCATTTAACCCGTCAACCACTCTCCGGTTCGCCATTCCGGATGCACGATTCGTCACGCTGAAGATATACGATGTGGCCGGAAGGGAAGTATCGACGCTTGTGAATGGGGAGATGAAACCGGGAAGTTACACCGTTCGATGGGATGGAACGGGGAAGGCAAGCGGGGTTTACCTTTGTGCGCTGAGTTCGGGAAACTCCGTTCAGATAAAGAAAATGCTTCTGATAAAATAATCGCACAACAAATAAGGGAAAGCGCATGTCTACAAAACCGTTGGTGGGGGTGATCATGGGATCGAAGTCGGATTGGGAAGTCCTTCAGCATTGCGGCGGAATGCTGGACCAGTTGAAGATTTCGTATGAAGCGCGCGTCCTCTCCGCGCATCGCACTCCGGACCTGCTCGCCGAATATATTTCGTCTGCAGAGGGACGGGGGCTTGAAGTGATTATTGCGGCCGCCGGAGGAGCGGCGCATCTTGCGGGAGTTGCAGCGGCGAAAACACTTCTGCCGGTACTCGGCGTGCCGATGGAGTCGAAGTCGCTCAACGGAATCGACTCGCTTCTTTCCATGGTGCAAATGCCTGCCGGGATTCCTGTCGGGACACTGGCGATTGGCAAACCGGGCGCAATTAATGCTGCATTATTCGCAGCGGCGATACTCTCGGGGAAATATCCGGAATACCGTACCGCTATCAAACAATACCGTGAACAAGCAGTAAAAGCAGCACTTGAACACCCAGATCCGCGCACATCCTGAACTACGAATGTATACGGTGAGAAGGTGTGATTTTGCTTTACGTCGGCTCTACATAAATCACTATTTCTCGAAGATACGAATAACGGAGGTTCCAATGAAGCGAGGATTGAAAAGTCTTGTGTGCCTGATGCTCGTCGCGAGCATGTGCACAGCGTCGTTCGGTTGTTACGGTTCGTTCAACCTGGTAAAGAAAGTGTATAAGTTCAACGGCACCGTGGGAGACAAGTGGGTGAACGAGCTTGTATTTCTTGTGATGAACGTCGTCCCCGTGTATGGTGTATCGGTTTTCATCGATGCGGTCGTTCTCAACACGATTGAGTTCTGGTCGGGAACGAACCCTGTGATGGCAGAAGGCGCTCAGCCTTCCACCATGAAGGGGGATGATGGGTCGACCATTACGTTTAATTCAAGAGACAAAGTTATGGAGATCACAAGAACCATTCCGGGGAAGGGCGAAATCGTCTATCGCGTGACCCGTGAGAACGGACAATCGGTGGTGGAAGATAAAGACAACAACATCCTCGCCCGCTGCGTCGCCGGGGATGACGGCAGTATGACGCTCCTCGATGCAAAAGGTCAAGTACTGCAGACCTACTCGAAGACTCAGGTTGAAGCGTTGGCGATGCGATAAGCTGCGAATGCAGTTGGTGCGGCTGAAATAGAAGCACTCAACAGCATCCAGAAAAAGAAGAGCCCGTCCATTGATTGCTGGACGGGCTTTTTTATTTG
>CAYLMV010000142.1:0-8797 GCA_964384415.1 uncultured Chitinophagaceae bacterium
TGCCGTTCAAAAAGAATCCTTTGTCTACCGTAAATTCAAACGTGCGGATACCGAATGGCGTGACGCCGGCATCCACCGTCCGGTCGTCCGTTCGCACCGCGGTTTCAACATGATAGAGCCGGGGATTCTCCAACGACCACAATTGTGGATTTGGAACCTTGAAGGATTGTTCGAAGACGCATGTGCTGTCCGCCTTCACAGTCAAAATGGAGCTGCCGTGAGTCACGTTAATTCCCGCATCGTCGACAACGGCAGTTTCAAGCGTTACCTGCTGAGGCATGCCGGATTGATTCTGGATCTTCGTTTCAACGCGAACCGTTGCTGCATGTTCAGTTACTTCCGGGGTCGTAACATACATTCCCCACTGCGTTATATGAACAGGGTCTGTCATGATCAAATGCACATGGCGGTATATACCCGCGCCTGAATACCAGCGCGAGCACGGCTGCTGCACCCGGGCGCGGACTGCCAGGACATTTTTCTCGCCGTTGAATTTCACGTGCTGCGTCAATTCATACTGAAAGCTTGAATAACCGTATGGGCGATTGCCGAGATACACGCCGTTAATCCAAACGTCGCTATTCATATACACGCCGTCGAATTCGACGAAGACGCGCTTGCCTTGAATGTTCCCGGGCAGTTTGAACTCTTTCCTGTACCAGCCTGTGCCCGCGTTTATGTATCCCCCGCCGCTTCCACCCGGCGAAGTCGATTCAAATATACCTTCCGTCACCCGCGTCCCATCATCATAGATGCCGCCCGGGCCCACCCCGTCGAACACCCGAACCGCGATACAGTTCTTGCCGCCGTAATGGATGATTTCATGCGGGACTTTGTAATGCCGGACGACGTCCCATGCAGTCGCATATTCGGGCGGGAAATGACCTAAGCTTCCCACCTTTACGCCATTGAAGAACGTTTCGTCGGCGTCGTCAATTTTACCAACGTTGATGAAAATGTCCTTGCCCCGTAAATCCTCAGGGACGGTCACTTCACGGCGGAACCAGCCAAACACGTTGTCTTCCGTGTAGTTCGAGTGTTCCTCCCAATGCTCGGGGAGCTTTACAGTCTGCCAGGAACTGTCGTTAAGTTTCGGATTCTTCCAAAGTGTATCGTCGCCTTTGTTGAATTTCCACTCTCCTCTGACGACCGACAGTTCCGCTGCATCCTCGACGGTCGATTCGGAGTGTGCAAGTCCCTCAATGCTCCAGTCGTGCGGTACATCTACTGTGAGCCACGAAGCGTCGTCATATTCCGGCCGTTCGGCGCCGGTGATTTCGCCGGCGCAAAATCGCCAGGCCGAATCAAACGATTGGGTGTGTCTGGCTTCTCCAGCGCTTACGAGTCCGTTGGTCATGACCGCGATCAGGGATGCGATGACCAATAAAGTGACTGCTATTCTTTTGAAGTTCAACATGGACTGGATCCTCAATTGGTAATGAACGAAATAGAAGAGACCGATCGCATCATTTTCTTAAACGATCGGCAACACTACAGGTTTATCATGACCTTCTTTCCCTCATAGATCACCACTTTGTTGTGTCTGTTGATCGCGCCCGCTTCATTGCCGCTGCCGGCGGCGACGATCACTACATTGAACTTGCGTTGGTTGAGCATTCCGGGGAATGAGCCTTTGCGCTCGTTGATGGTTAACACATTTCTCGCATCATCCCAGGTAAAGGTTATTGTGGAGTAGACCCCTTTCTCATAATCATAATTATCGTTTTCATCTTCATACAGCGTAAATTCGCCATCGGCGCCTGCATACACACGTATTTCGAGGCTGTCCCATTTCTTCTCGGCAGCATATTGAACTTTTGGGCCAATGGGGATTATAGAACCTGTTCTGACATACAACGGAGTGATGTCAATCGGGGCTACTTTGCTCAACGTTTGTCCGCCGGCATGCTTTTCGCCCGTCCAGAAATCAACCCAATCAGTTCCTTTCGGCAAATACAGCTCTTCATTCTTTAGCACACTGAAATCTTCCACACGAACGCTGTCCTTGCCATTGACACTTATTTTTGAATACATGGGCGTAGTGACCGGACACACCAGCAATGACTTGCCGAACATATACTGATTGTTGATGTCCAACGCGCGTTTGTCGTCCGCAAAATCCATTACCAAAGCGCGCATCATGGTGGATTGATGGGCTGTGACGTCCCACGACGTCGAATAGATGTACGGCAGGAGGGCGTAACGCAGAGCTATCGCCTTTTCAATCGCATCATAGATCTTGTCCCCCTTCTTGCCAAACTGATAGATCTCACGGGGCGCATCGGTTCCATGCGAACGCATCATTGGACAAAGAGCGCCGAATTGGATCCAGCGCGCATAGAGTTCGCGATAATTTGCATCATCCAGCTTGTTGGGGAAATTCCACAAAAAGAATCCACCGATATCGCTGTTCCAATAAGGAATAGCGCTGAGCGAAAAGTTCAGTCCTGCCGAAATTTGCTGCCTGAGCGCCTTCCAGGATGCGACAACATCTCCCGACCACGTGTTGGCTCCGTAGCGCTGCTGTCCCGCAAATGCCGAACGAGTGAGAATGAACACACGTTTGTCGGACGATACGGAACGCTGGTGATCGTAGACGCCTCCCACGTGCATCAGCGGAAACGCGTTCCGCACCTTGCGGAACGAACCCAGGTACGTCCTGTTGTCGAAATCGGAGGGCTTGAAGTCCATATGATCGGGCTCCGACGAATCAAGCCACCAGCCGTCTATTCCCAACGAGAAGAGGCCTTTGTTCAGGTAGTCCCAGAAAATCCCGCGAGCTTCCGGGTTGTAGACATCGTATACTCTCACTCCCGACGGGAACTTGGGATCGGGGGGCCACTCATCCTTCGAACTCATTGGCCATGTTTTGAAATCGAACAACATTCCCTTCTTGTCCATGATCTCGAACTGCTTCGTTTGCGGGCCAAACGATGCCCAAACCGAAATGATGATGTGGGCGTTCATTGAATGGATTTCGTCGATCATCTTTTGGGGTTCGGGAAACTGGGGATTAAGGAATTCCATCGCATTCCAGTGGAAATTGTCTCCCCAATACTGCCAGTCCTGAATGATGCCGTCCAGCGGAACGCCGAGCTCCCGATACTTCTTGACTACGCCGACAATTTCAGCTTGACTCTTGTATCGCTCTTTGCTTTGCCAATAGCCGTATGTCCAGAGAGGAAACATGGGAACTTGTCCGGTGAGGGCGCGCATCTGAGCGATGACTCCGTCCGCATTGCCGCCGTACATCACATAATAATCTATGCCATCGCCTACGTCCGATTTGAAGGACGTGATTTCCGGATCATCTTCAAAAAGAGTCGGCGAACAATTGTCCCAGAACAACCCGTACCCCTTCACCGACAGGAAAAAAGGGACATAATCGTCAGTGTTTCCCTGAATCATGCGCAGCGTATCATTGCGCTGCACCATCTTGCCTTGCTGTTGCTGTCCCAATCCGTAGATGGATTCGTCTTTATCCAATGTAAAGGACTGCGATACACTGTATGTCTTCACACCGGCATCGTTGAAATCTCGAAATGCTCCACCCGCTTCGTGTTCACGGAGCAACGGTTTACCCGCGAATGTTGAAAAAGAGATTGTGCCATTCTTCGTATTGAGACTTACCTGAAGGCGATCACTCTTCAGGACAAGCTCATCTCCCGCCTCCGTTATGCTCAATACCGTTGTCTCTGGAGCAGCAATCACCGAGAGACTTTTGTGCGCAGGAGTTTTCCCTTCAGGCGATTTCAGAACTCTCACTGTCGATGGGTTATAGAACTGAATTTCAACATCAACAGAATTGATGGTTGCAGTAATCCCATATTTGGTTTTCTGGAAGTCTCGAGCTTCGATCTCTAGACCTGTCAGAAGCAACAAGACCGCAAGCAAACATGTTCGTAGTGTCGTCGTGTTCAGGTTCATTTTTTTACCACGTAATATTATCTAAATAACAGCGGTGCGAATTGGAAAAGATCTCTTCTCCATGTCAACCATTCATGAGCAGTACCAGGAGATTCATAATAGACGTACTTAATTCCGACTTTATTCAGCATATTGCGAAACGCTCCAACGGAGCCGGGGAAAGGATTGGGCTCTTTCGTTCCAAGGCCAAGCCAGAAGAGTCTGATCTGCTTGTTCAGTGCTTCGCCGTCTCTAAATTTTCCGTTAAAAAATGTCGCTGGATCAATTTCCGCCGTGCTTGGAAAGTTCGACGTGCCGCTGAAGCCGCCGATGTAGGAAAACTTGTCGAGATTGTTCATCGTGATTTGAATGGTCTGATTGGCTCCCATGGATAAGCCGGCCATCCCTCTGTGCTCTCGGTCTGCAATAGTACGATACACATCGTCAATCATCGGTATGATCTCTTTTGTCAACACTTCTTGAAATGCTGAAAAAACGCCAGCTCCCATAGCCGGAGATCCAGTGCCCTGCAGTGACCCGGAAGGCTTTGATGCGTATCCATTGTCCATGACAACAATCATTGGGACTGCTTTTTTATCGGCGATGAGGTTGTCAAGAATCAGATTGGCTCTTCCCTGGACAGACCAGCCTGTCTCATCTTCACCGCTGCCGTGTTGGAGATAGAGGACAGGATAGCGGGAACTGACGTTCTTCTCGTAATCCGGCGGAGTATAGACAAAGGATCTGCGCCATGCGTTCGTGATTTTGGAGAAATAGAGATTCTCGCTTACTTTGCCGTGGGGAACATCCTTGAGTGCATAGAAATCCTGATCGGCGGCGGGAATTTCAATACCGCTGCCCCAGCGGCTTGCGCCGTAGAAGTAGATGCTCCCGGGATCTGGAACTGCAGCTCCGTCGATCCAGAGCTGGTAGTAATGGAATCCTTCGTCCTGGGGTTTCGAGTCGCCAATCCACACACCTTTCTCGTCCTTGACCAGGTCGTATTTTACAGCGCTGATGTCCAGCTGCACTTTGTGTGCCTCGGGGGCCGAAATGCCGGCACGGACCCGGCCTTCGGAATTGACCTGAGGATATTGTTTGCCCGGCTGATTGGTAGAGGCAGGCTTGAAGTCCTCCACGGCTGCAGTTTGGATTGACTGAGCGAGACACATTCCGCTTATCAATAGAGGAGCTATTAAGACAATTGCAGGCCATTGCTTCATATGTCGGTTTCCTTAAATGATTTTGTCAGACTCTCCTATGCACAAGAAGGGATTGTTGTCATTCATCGTATCGTTCAGTCCTTAAAAAGGAGCTGTGCAAATTCGTGCAAACTGCGTCGCCAGCTCAAGAACTCGTGAGCTGTTTCCGGGGAAACGTAGAAGACGCTGTTGATTCCAGCTTGTTTCAAGCTGTCGGCATTTGCTTTGGGGTCGCCACCAAAGAAACCTCTGCCGCCGCGATTGCCCTCAATTTCGCGGCTACCAAAGCTGACGAAGGCTAGCCTTACCTTCTCCTTGAAACCGGATGTCTTTTTGACATCATCCATGGAGAAAGTCCCGCCGCTGAAAAGACCGATATACGCGAACTTATCGAGGTTCGCCATTGTGATCGTCTTTGTCTCCATTCCGCCCATGGAGAGCCCGGCCATGGCGCGATGGGGTTGATCGGAGAGCGTACGGAAGTTGGCATCGACGTAGGGAATCAACTCATCGACAAGAACGGTCTGGAACGGTTTGATATCGAAATTCCTGAGGCCGCCGAACTTGATTTCATTCGTCATGCCGTATGTCATCACAACGAGAAAGGGCTTGATCTTGCCTTCGGCGATCAGGTTGTCCATGATCAGATTGGCACGGCCCTGATTACTCCAGGCGTTTTCGTCCTCGCCCCAACCGTGCTGAAGGTACAAAACCGGATAGCGTTTCGCTTGGTCTTTGTCGTAATCTGGCGGAGTGTACACAAATGCACGCCGCGAGGTATTGGTGCTCCCGGAGGAGAAAAGAATCTGCTGGACTTTACCGTGCGGAACATCCTTGAGCGCATAGAAGTCCTGATCCGGGGAGGGAATTTCGATGCCGCTTTCCCAGCGAATAGAACCGTAGAAGTTCAGAGTGCCGGGATCGTTAAAAACCCCTCCGTCGATCGTGAGGTGATAGTAGTGAAATCCTTTATCCACCGGTCCCGCCGTGGTGCCCATCCAGGAAGTATCCGCGGCTTTCTCGAGAGGAGTGCCCCCGCGTCCGCCCAGGCTCACGCTGACACTTTGGGCTAGAGGCGCCACGATTCGGAATCGAGCATAGCCTTGTGAGTTGACCTGGGGGTACAATTGGCCGGGTTGATTCAAGCTAGAGGGCTTGAAATCCTCCGTAATCGGTGGCTGGGCGGTCTGTGCCAGGCACAAAGATCCTGAAAAAGCCAGTAGTAAAACTAATCCAATGATATGCCGATTCATAGTTTTGTTCCTTTAGTCTTTGAATAGAAGTGGAACGAATTCATGCAGACTGCGCCGCCAGCTCTGCCATTCGTGCGCCGTTTGGGGAGAGACGTAGAAATGAGAATTAATGCCAGCTGCTTTGAGGGAATCGGTGTTGACTTTGGGATCACCGCCGAAGGGGCCGCCTGGTCTGCGGTTCTCCAGTTCGCGGCTGCCAAAGCTGACAAAAACGAGCTTAACGCTCCCTTTGAAGCCAGGCGAACTATTGACATCAGTCATACTAAAGCTGCCGCCGCTGAAGATACCTGCTTGCGAGAATGTTTTCAAGTTTGCCAAGGTGATCAGGCGGGTTTGCATGCCCCCCATCGAGAGACCTGCCATAGCACGATGAGGCTGATCAGTAAGCGTTCGATAGTTAGCATCGATAAAAGGGATCAATTCATTGATAAGGATTTTTTCAAATTGTGCGGCAAAATTGAAATTCCCGAAACCGCCCCTGCGTGGCCGGTTCGGATTGCCTGCTGAAGCGGTGTCTGGAGCGCCGGGTCGGCGATCACCCATACCTGCTCTGCCGCTATCGGGATTTGCGGGGAAAGTGACGCTGCTATTATCCATGACAATAATAAGGGGTTTGGCTTTTCCTTCGGCAATCAGGTTGTCCATGATCAAGTTAGCATGTCCCTGGTTGCCCCAGCCGGTTTCGTTTTCCCCCATTCCGTGTTGAAGATATAGCACGGGATAGCGTTTGTATGTGCTCTCGTCATATCCGGGAGGCGTGTACACGAAACAGCGACGCAGTTCATTGGTGCTCTTGGAGAAGTAGAGATTCTCCCGCAACTGACCATGAGGCACATTTTTGAGGGCGTAAAAATCTTGATCCTTGGCGGGGATTTCAATGCCACTCCCCCAACGGCTGGCGCCATAGAAGTACATACTGTTGGGATCAGGAACTGCAGCCCCGTCGATCCAAAGCTGATAGTAGTGGAATCCTTCGTCCTGGGGTTTCGAATCACCAGTCCACACACCTTTGTCGTCCTTCGTCAGGTCGTATTTTACTGCGCTAATATCCAGTTGGACTCTCTTCGCCTCCGGTGCAGAAATACTTGCACGCACCCGGCCTTCGGAATTGACCTGAGGATACTGCTTGCCCGGTTGATTGGTAGACGCAGGCTTGAAGTCCTCCACTGCGACGGAATCAATCTTGTTCGTTTGAGCCATGCTAACTCCACACATCAAAAGGCCTGCTAATAACAGACCTAAGTACTTGAATCTCATATGAAACCTCCATAAATGATTTTGTTAGTATTGAACGACCAAAAACACTCTATTATTATCCGGTAGATCAATTCTTGAAAAGGAGCGGTGCAAATTCACGCAGACTTCGTCTCCAGGATTGCCATTCATGAGCGGTAAGCGGAGAAACATACGAAACACCATTGATGCCCTCTTGCTGCAATGTGTCTGCCGCCGCTTTGAGACCGTCGGCGCCTCTTTCGCGACTGCCAAAACTCATGAAAACAAGTTTGATTTTCGATTTGTCCGAAATATCCGCCGGTGCAACGGTTCCGCCGCTGAAAATGCCGATGTAGGCGAACTTGTCGAGATTCGCCAATGCGACCACCCTGGTCACAAAAGTACCCATCGACAAGCCTGCCATCGCACGATTATTCCCGTCTGTCAGTGTCCTGAAATTACTGTCGATAAAAGGAATCATGTCGTCGATCATGACTTTCTTGTACGTATCAAATGAAAACATCATGCGGGGACGTGCGCCTGAAGCGGGCTGAGGTCCTGCTCCGGCAGGTTGCGGGCGAAATGGCTGAGGGGGAACCTCGCCAGGTTTGTAGGCAGCGCTGGTCTCCATCACAACGATACACGGCTTGGCTTTCCCTTCGGCGATCAGATTGTCCAGGATGATATTGGTTCGTCCCATTTCAATCCACACTCGTTCATCCTCACCGCCGCCATGTTGAAGATACAGTACCGGATATCGTGCTGATGTCTTCGCCTCATATCCCGGAGGAGTGTATACGAAAATGTGACGCCAGGATTTAATTGTCTGAGAGTAATAATTCTTGATAAGCACGTTGCCATGCGGCACATCTTTCAGTTCATAAAAAGCGCCGTCCGAATCCGGTATCTCAAAACCATTGCACATATGGCTGTAGCCGATGAATGCATTAGTAGCCGGATCAACCACGAGAGCGCTGTCAACAAGCATCCAGTAATTGTGGTACCCTTTATCTTGCGGCTCGCTGGTATACGTCCACCCACCGTCGTTGCCCCTGATCATATCAAACGGAACATTGGCGATGGAAACCTGCACCTTCTTTGCGTAGGGAGCGCTAAAGCGGAACGTCACCCGTCCGTCGGCTTCTATACGGGGGAACTTGGCTCCGTAGAGATTGTAGGGGGATGGATGCGCCGTATCAACAGCAGCAGCAACGATTAGAT
>CAYLMV010000143.1:0-8694 GCA_964384415.1 uncultured Chitinophagaceae bacterium
ACCGGGAACCAGAGTCCTTTGATGTAGACGCCAGCCTTCAGCATTTGAGCGCTCATCTCCTGCGCCAGCGAGGCTTCTCCCAGCATGATCGGAACAATGGGATGATCTCCCTCGAGAATTCTAAATCCTAATCCCTTGATCTCTTTCCGAAAATAGGCAGTGTTAGCGTGGAGACGGCGCACGATCGACTTATCTTTCGCGAGCAGCCCGAAGGCGGCCGAACAGGCGCAGACAATTGCAGGAGGCAGAGAGTTCGAGAATGTATAGGGACGCGATTTTTGGCGCAGATACGAGATGAGCTCCTTCCTTCCACTCAGGTATCCACCCGCCGCTCCTCCGATCGCTTTGCCGAGTGTTCCCGAAATCACGTCCACCTGGCCGACAACTCCAAATTGCTCGGGCGTCCCTCTGCCGGTCTTGCCGCAAACGCCAATCGCATGCGAGTCGTCGACGAACAAGATCGCACCGTGTTTGTGGGCAACTTCGACAAGTTTGTCGAGCGGCGCGAGGTCTCCTTCCATGCTAAACACGCCGTCGCTTGCGACGATACGAAGCCTGTATCCTTTGTCGTCGTCTTCGCGGAGAAGCTGCTCAAGGTGCGCAACATCCGCATGATTGTAAATCTTTTTGTCGGTCGTTTCCGGTTTGCAGAGACGCATCCCATCGATGATGCTCGCGTGATTGAGCTTATCGGTGTAGATGGCGTCCCGATAGTTCTCTACCCCCATTTTCTCATTCACGAGACTTGCGAAAAAGCCTTCGTTGGCCGCGAAACAGGAGGAAAAAAGGATCGTGTCCTCTGCCCCGAGGAATTTCGAAATTCTCTTTTCAAGGTCAAGGTGGATGGTCTGCGTGCCGCAGATGAACCGCACCGAGGCAACCCCGTAGCCGTACTCTTTAATCCCTTTGATGGCTGCCTTGCGCACCGCAGGATGATTCGACATCCCAAGATAATTGTTGGATGCCATCATCACCACTTTCTTTCCACCGACCTTCACCACTCCTGCCTGCGCCGATTCGAGGGGCGTCTCGTGCTTAAAAGTGTTCGCCTCGCGTATTCGCGACAGCTCGGATGTAACAAGTTCGATATAGTTCATGGCAGAGATCCCTGCTTGATTTATGGTTTCAGCAGAACTTTGAAGGCATCGCCGCGGCGAATTGCCTCGAATGCATCCTCGTAGCGGTCCAGCGGGAACTGATGTGTGATGAACCCGGTTGTCAGGAACTTCCTGGCCAATCCCGCCTTGAGAATATGCTCCATCTGATTCCAGGTTTCAAACACCCTGCGGCCGATGATCCCTTTGATCGTGATCCCTTTGAATATCACATCGCCGGCAAAATCGATAGGCATGGTTCCGGTCGGCAGGCCTAACAAGGAGAATGTTCCCCCCATCCGGATCGCTTTGAACGCATCTTCGTACGCTTTGTAACTGCCGGACATTTCGAATACCGCGTCAACGCCCGTCTTCTCCGTTTGTTCCATGATGACAGAATGGAAACGATCTCGCTCGCCCGGGAGTGCCATGTCGAAGCAGTCGGTGGCCCCGTAAAGGCGGGCCATACGGAAACGCTTCGCATCGAGCTTCTCGTGCGAGAATTCGCCATGAGAAGCGTCCGTCACAAATATTCTCCGGGCTCCGGCGTATTTTGCCACCGCCGTAGCCATCAGCCCCTGAACGCCGCAGCCAAGGACAACGACGCTCCCTCCCTTGACGTCCACTGACATGACGGTATGCGTCGCATTGCCCAGTGCATCCATAAAGGAGATGATCTCGAGAGGAATTTCCTTCTCATGGAAGAGAACCAGGTTGCTCGCGGGGACTTTGACGTATTCTGCGAACGCCCCGTCATCGTGAACCCCTTTGATGACGGTATTCCGGCAGACATGCTTTTCTCCTCGGCGGCATTGATAGCACTTGCCGCATGTTACGTGCATCTCCGCCGATGCGTGAAAGGAGGATTGAACGATCGGGAAGAAGTTTTTGCTGTTCGGGAACGTAGCCTCCTTTTCTCCTCGGAGGAGCTTCTTCACTGCTGGATTCGTTTTTGCCTTCTCAAAAATCAGCCTTGCAATATGTTTGCGGGCCTTTGCACCGGCATCGACAATCCTCCCGGAAAACTCATGGCCCACTGTCACCGGATCCGTCAGCGCGCGCGACATCTCGACACGAAGCGATTCTTTCGCGGTGTAGATTCCGACATCGGTGCCGCAGACAGCGGCCGCAAAAACCTTGATGATGATGTCTGATGGAGATACCACCGTGGGAATGGGCTTATCGACGAGACGAAAACCCTTCATCCATTCCTCACCTGCTACAGGGCGCGGCTTAACGATTGCTTTCATGGTGTTTGATTCCTGATTATGCCCCGCCAATTTCATTACTGTATCACCGCTGGCTTCACTCTTTGAATGATATCGTGGTCTGTTGGGTATTCACATAAACTCGATTTGGGAGCCTTCATAATTCCCCATCGCAGCACATGCATGAGCAAATCGAAAGAAGAGGATCGATGTGAGTCTTACGCTCCTTCGGAGATCGGGAAGGAATAAGAAAAGAAAACCGGGAACGATATGCTCCTCGCAGAACACCGCTTCAATCCCGCGCTTCTACAGAGCCTTCTTCAATCGAATACTAAAGGACCCGTCAACTCCGTGTCTGTGCGGAAGTGTTTCTACGTACCCGTCCGGCGTTACCACCGACGGCGGGACGAACGAAGCCGCGGACTCAACGGAAAACTCAGGATGATGTTCCAGAAACCCGCGGACAATGCCAAAATTCTCTTCAGGCTCTGTCGTGCACGTGCTGTAGACCAGAACGCCGCCCGGTTTTACAAGCTTTGCTGCATTTTCCGCGAGGAGCCGTTGAAGATCAACTAGCTTTCGAACATCTTCCGATTCCCGCTTCAATTTTACATCGGGTTTCTTGCTCAGAACGCCGAGGCCGGAACAAGGAGCGTCGAGAAGAACTTTGTCCGCCGGTTCCGTGGAATATTCCATACTGTCCGCCGCAACGCAATTGACGTTCGTAATCCCCAGCCTGTCGCAGCTTGTTTTGACAAGGTTCAGCCGCGTCGAGTATTTGTCGATTGCGATAACCACTCCGTGATTGTGGAGCGCTTCGCCGATGTATGTGGTTTTTCCGCCGGGGGCGGCACACATGTCAATGACCCGGTCCCCCGGGTGAAGGTCGAGAAGCTGACAGGCGAGCCCCGCGCTTTCGTCCTGAACCGAAAAATACCCTTTGCGAAACAACTCGGTCTGGGAAATATTCGAAAGGCCCGACGTCCTGACGAAGTTGCTCAAGTACTTCGATTTCTCGAAGGTGACATTCTGGGTTGAGAGAAGTTCGAGGAACTTCTCCACCGGGATCCTGGCCGTGTTGATGCGCAGCGAGAGCGTCGGGCGTTCGTTATTGGCCTGGAGCAGTTTTTCCGTTTCAGCAAATCCAAACCGGTTCATCCACCGGCGCACGACCCACACCGGATGCGAATACATCACCGCGAGATACTGCGCCGCATCGATCGTCACGTCCGGATAGTGGATGCCTTCGAGGTTGCGGATAATATTTCGGAGAACGGCGTTGACCAGATTGGCCGCTTTGTCGCCGCGGATTCGTTTGACGAACTCTACCGCCTCGTTGACGGCCGCGTGGTGCGGCACTTTGTCCAAGAACATGATTTGATAGAGCGCCGCCCGAAGGGCGTTCTTTACCGTGACTTCGGCTTTGGTGAAGTTGCCGTGGAAGAAGCCGTTGAGGACCCAATCCAGCTTCATCTGCCAGCGAAGCACGCCGTTGACAATCTCGGTGAGCAGCGATTTGTCGAGGTCGTTGATCTCGTCCGACCGAAGTTCAGCCTCGAGCAGCTTATCGAGATAGGCGTCTGTGCGCTCGACCCTGTTGAGAATTTTTACCGCACTTCCGCGAACTCCGTGAAACAATAACTTCTTTTCTTCTACTTCCATTGACCATCATGTTCGAGTTGAATGAAAATCCAATATTAGCGCGTCAGCCGGGCGATGCGGCGAGCATCTTCCGTCATCGCGTAGACTTTCCTAAACACTTCAATCTCCTCGTCGGAGAGCGCCACCTTTCGACGGGCCATCGCCTTGCGCGCGGTCTCGATTGCACGATCCACTTCGTGCGTGACATAACTTCCGTCTTCCCCTCCCCATGCGAATGAGGGAACTGCCTTCGGCGGAAATCCATTGGCGACAATATTGCTGACGGCGCCGACAACAGTCCCGGTGTTGAACACTGTGTTAATCGCCGTTTTCGTGTGGTCGCCGATGGTAACCCCGACGAATTGCTCTCCGCTGTCCACGACTTCACCATTGACGCTGACTTTCACGGTACCGTAGTTGTTCTTGAGGTCGCTGTTGGTCGTTCCGGCGCCCAGGTTGACCCATGAACCGAGGTAGGAGTGCCCCAGGAATCCATCGTGCTGTTTGTTCGAGTATCTGTCAATGATCGAAGCCTCGACCTCTCCCCCTATTTTACACATCCGGCCGATCGAAGTATCTTCGTAGATCTTCGCCCCGACTTTGATGATAGAACCATCTCCGATGGAAGCCGGTCCAATAATCGTCGATTGCGGCATCACCGTAACGTTCTTGCCTATATACACCGGTCCGTCTTCCGCATCGATGACGACTCCCGGCTTCAAAACGGATCCCTCGCCGATATAAATATTTTTTTTGTTAAGGAGCGAAACGCCCGGAGAGATCTTCGCTCTGATCTTTTTCCCTCCCAATCGTTTCGTGTTTGATGCGAAGTCGGCGCAGAGCTGTGCCCTGTTGTGCTTTATCAAATCGAATGGGTACCGGATAAGCGTAAGATGAACTTCCTTCTTCGTTACGTTGCCGAAGTCGGCAATGGAGTACGTTTCCCGGGCGAGTGACGCAACCCGTCTGAGGTTCTCGCCGGAAAGCCGCGCCGCAACGACCTGTTCATCGCTAACGTAAACAATGTCTGCAGATCCTTCTGCCGGAATAGCTTTCACAAATTGTTCATCGACGATCGCTCTGCCGTTGACAAACAAATACTTCTCTCCGGAAAGTTCATTGACGCTCGAAAGCGGATTGTGCAATCGAACAACGCCGGCGAGATACTTCCTGCAATGGAGGTCAAGCTTCAGGCGCGGATACGCCGCCTCGACTTTTTCTTTCAGGCTGCGGGCGCCGCATTTCAGTGAGTAGACGGGGCGAAAATAGGCGAGAGGGAGAAGCCGGGAGTAATAGTTATCTTCGAAAAGATAAATCTTTGTTGGCATGAAGTTCTAAAGCGAAAAGGTCAAGGACCTTCAAAAGGTGCTACGGAATTATTTGCGAACTCTACGAAGTAAAAAAACGGAATGCATGGATCATACATTCCGTTTCAATGTGCTTGGGCATAAGATCTCCAGCAGAGTTTACGCTGCCGGTTGTTCTGTAGCCGCTGTCGGTTGTTCTGTAGCCGCCGGCGCTTTCTTTGCGTACTTTCTATTGTAACGTTCTACGCGTCCCGCCGAATCTACCAACTTCTGCTTGCCCGTGTAATAGGGATGGCAATTCGAGCAAATTTCAAGGTGAATATTGCCGACGGTTGACCGTGTTTCGAACGTGTTGCCGCAAATACAGGTGACAATTGCGCGCTTGTATTCGGGATGGATACCTTTTTTCATCAAAACCTCCAAAATCTCGGGTAATTAACTCAAAAAATATACGAAGTTTCCCGACAATTTGCAAGAGCGAAAGACGCAGAGCCGCTACAGTCCGACGATAGAACCATAAAAGGCAGAGTTTTGGTCGTCAAAGACGTCGCTATTTCAGAAGGAGCATTTTCCTCGTTTGCGCAAAGCGACTTCCGTGATTGGTCAAACTTACAGCTTCGAGGCGATAAAAATACACTCCTGAGGAGGCGGCTGTAGACCATCGGACGAGGTGAATACCGGCCTCACGCTCTCCTCTCTCCAACACAGCTACCTGCTGACCGAGCACATTTGATACGACGATTTCCACGTCGCTTCGGCTCGGCAATTCATAACGAATCGTTGTTGACGGGTTGAAGGGGTTCGGAAAGTTCTGTGAGAGACTGAACTCATGCGGAACTTGGGGAGTTTCCTTTACGGCAGTCATCGTTCCACCGAGGGCAACATATCTCGCGACCACTTTCTGATAATCGGATTTTGAATCATAACCGGCAAGCAGGCTGTCATTCCAAATAAGCGAGCCGATCGGGAGATTGTCGATCGCGGAGATGTGTGCCGACTGGCTGAAATTCTCTGTGAGGTCTGTAAAATTTGTAATACCGGCATATGTCCCCGCATCTTCCGTTTTTACTCCTTCCACCATGCCCGGAATGGTCGTTGGATCGTAATCGCCGAAGATGTAGGCGCTGTGGACGATATCGTTCGCAGGTACGTTCGGCACTCCCCACTGGACTTCATCCCACAACGCCATTTGATTGGCAACTGAGGCGTCCTTGATACCTGGAGTGATGGTCTGGGGATCAGCAGTGATGATATTGTCCTCGATCATGCTTTGAGGATATGCCGCGAACAGAGCTTGTGTCCGCTCGTTCATCCACGCCCCGGGAACATTGTGTACTTTCCACGGGCCTTTTCCCCAACCCCACCAATTCACATAGGACACTGGGTAAGGGCCAACCTTGTTGTAGGCGTTGTCCTGATTAAGATAGTAGCTGTTCATCAGCGTGTCATTAAAGTTAACATTATTCGAGACAAAGACTTTCATTCTGTCAAGACCTAGGTCCTCGGTATACCCCTTGAGATCCGGAGTGCGAAATTGCGGCTGGACCATAATCTTCGAGCCTGGAGAATCTGTGGTATCGATATTGATCGTGCTGGTAAATTCTCTCCGGTCTGTATCTTCGTTGTACACGATGTTGGTATCTTCGCCTGCCCAGTTATGATTGATGAAGAGGTTATTCGTAACAATGAATGTAATATAGAACTGCGATTGCAGCCAGTTTTTCTTGTTATTGACAATGGTGTTGTGATTAAGATATGCAAACATCGTCAGCGAGTTTTGCATCAGAAAGGTGAGCCCGCCCCCTGTTGTCGTAACGTTTTCAATCCACAGGGTATCGACCGGGTTCTTGCACATGAAGACCCTCGATCCCCACCACTGGCCCGGATGGAACAGGTTGCGGAAATAGGAATTCGTGATAAAAAATTTCGCTCCGTTTGTCCAACCGTTGCATTCAAAAAAGTCTATGTTCGTGAATTCGAAGAGGCAGTTGTCGATGGTTAATACCTGCGGTAATGTCGGTCCACCTGGCACTGCCGATCCTGTCGTC
This sequence comes from uncultured Chitinophagaceae bacterium, assembly GCA_964384415.1. Lineage (GTDB taxonomy): Bacteria > Bacteroidota > Ignavibacteria > UBA10030 > UBA8401 > JAGVPT01. The sequence goes on from CAYLMV010000143.1 coordinate 7,299, forward strand.
ATAAACCAGTTCTCGTTGTTCTGCGTTTTGTCGAGCTGCATCCCCTGGTAGTGGATATTTACAAATTTGATGCTTCCCTGAACGGTGTTTTGTCCGATCGGTTTGCCGCCAACGGGGTTCATGACAATGATTGGTTTTCGCCCGCGCGCCTCCCCCACAATCGTAAGCGTTCCCGTAGGATTGATAATGGCGATCGGGGCGTTCTGGACGTAGATTTGGTCCTTCTGAAGAAGGTAGACCCGGTTGGGATTGTTCCGAACGTTGTTGGTCACATCGCCGTTGATCGTGGTTTCTAGTACCCCTGCTCTACTGTTGACAATAGTAATGGTGTCACCCACTCCGCCATACACATACGTTCCAGCCAGCACCCAAGCCATAATGCAAGACGGAAGAATAAGCCTCATATTTCCTCATATCAGTTATACATACTCATGTTGTTTGTCCAAATCCAATAACCCCAAAAAAACAAAAGTCGGACACATCCCCAGTGTCCGACATTATTGTTTCCCTACACCTCTCAAGACATCTGTGTAATCTGCCATCTGCGTAAAATCTGCGCCATCAGCGTAGTCACCGTTCACTTTAAGAGCACCATTTTCTTCTCATCCACAAACCGTTTGCCCGGATCGCTGACGGAAACCGCTTCTATCCGATAGATATAGAGCCCCGACGCAACATGGGCGCTCCATGTCTTTTCGTAACTTCCTGTGCTCATCTCTTCGTTCGCCAAATCCGCAACTTTCTGGCCGAGCAAATTGAAGATAGAGAGCCGGACCCGGCTTCTCGTCGCGATATCGAACCGGATCGTCGTCGATGGATTGAAGGGATTGGGATAATTCTGAGCCAATGCATAACCCGCCGGAGCTGCTGCCGCTTCGGGGACGGAGGTAGTCGTGCTCTTCAATTTCACGAGCTCTATCCCATTCCCTGTCCCCAGGTTGCGGGAATACATTTTGTCTGTGGAATTATTCCAGTGCTCATGCACACCCAGGCTTTGCAGCCGGACACCATCGCCGCTCGGTGCATAGAAAGTTCCGGAGGGAGGATTATCCGCTTGTGCGGCTTCATGAAGATAATTATCTATAGCTCCATAGATGGTCGTATCATGGAGTACGTTTGCAGCCATCTGGGCCGCGGCTTCGGCACGTATGAAATCGAGACACACCGATTCGATGGCGACATTATCCTGCGACACGAAAAGGCTCGACATCCAGCCGTTATTAAACGGCGGAGTAATCCATCGACTATCCTTCGTAATCTGCGATCCTTCTGTTTGACCTACGTAAAGCCCTTCAACCATGAAGAGAAGAGTCTTCCCGCCCAGATCTTTGTGCCCCATCAGATCTACCAATGCATTATATGTGCTGTCATGCCTTCCGTAAAAAGTCCACTCGGC
>CAYLMV010000144.1:0-8610 GCA_964384415.1 uncultured Chitinophagaceae bacterium
GTTGAATCGGGCACGGCTTTCACTTTCACATTGATGGAGGCCGTTCCTTGTCCCGTTTCCCGAACGGTTTCGGCGAACGAAAATTGTGAGACTTCGGTCGTGACTATTTGCTTATCGCCGTCGCGTCTGTATACCGGGCGCTGCTTTTCCTTGTCCGTGCCCGTGACATCCATCATCGAGGGACCGATCAGGCAGAGGCTCGAATTGAACCTCATCAATTGGCCGTCTATCCGAATTCCGGTCAGGTTGCCCCACGCGGCCATTTCGGGCTGCGCCGATACATGGACCGGACCGGCGCAGAACAGTAAGAGGACAATGAAAAGAATACAGGTGGAAAATTTCTGATCCATAAAACGACAACTACGTTTGCCTTCGGGGCTCTTCATTGACCTCTCCAGATTTTTGTGGAATGATGGAACTTGACAGCTTCAGAGTTTCACTTTCTTGGATTGGCGGCCCCTCGGTATTACAGTCGAACATGCAGCCTCTTTCTTAAGCCTCAAACGAAAAACCCTCATCATCGCGACTGCGAATCTGAGGGTTACCTTCTTTCAAAAATTCCCGCCAGTTCCGCCGGGGTATCTCAATGCGAAAATGTAGGGGGAATCAAGAGAAGAAGCAAGACCGGCTGGAGCGCTCCTGAATGACATTGAAGCTACGGTCAAGCCTCGCAGGCTCGGAGAATGAGAAAAGCGCGTCCCGAGTTTGCAGGAGGTTTTTTCCGTCTCCCTCTTCAGTGGCGATCCAGGCAATGGACCTGCTTTTCAAGATGCCTCATAGGATCCCCCATCCTCCAAATATCAAAAAGCCTCTGTCGGTTTTTTTCCGACAGAGGCTTCTCAAATGTTCGAGCCGCTCATGATTGAAATGAAAGAGGCTATTTTGTGTACATCATCTTTATTGTCTCAGAAAAATGCGGAGCGTCCATCCTGCAAAGATACATGCCGCTCGACAAACCGGTCGCGCTCCAGTTCAAGTTGTGCTCGCCGGCTGGGACGATGCCGTCGACAAGCGTCTCAATTTCCTGACCCGTGATGCTGTAGACCTTGATGGAAACGTGTTCCGTTCTTGGAAGGAAGAAAATAATTCTGGTGGATGGATTGAACGGGTTTGGATAATTCGGACAGAGTTGAAAATCATTCGGCTGTTTGATGTTGTTCTCAGGCCGAACGGAAGTGATCAGATGTGCACCGTCGCCGAGGATTTCAATTGCACTCAGCTGATTTGTACCCGCACCTTTCGCGTTGAGAAGGTGAAGATAATTGTCGCAGGTTCCGCCGCCGGGCAGGGGGAAAGTCGCCGCCTCGCAGTCGAGTCCCATCAGGTACGCACCGATGCTGTCGGTGGCTACCGGATCCTTTCCTGCAAACAACACATGGCTCTGGTAGGGGACAAATGTCGTAATCCACACCCCTTCTCCTCCCTTGGCATTCTTAATTCCATCGACAACGGCAAGGTTGACCGGGCGGGCAGCATTGAGATCACAAATAGATTGAGGAAGATACGAAGCCGTCGAAGCGGTTGTATCCGGGTTATGAATTTTTTGCCTGCGGCCCGTGCCGGTTATCGTGTACTCCGAGAATGGAACAGCGCCGACTTGATTCTTGAGCGAACACGTCAGCCCTGCTTCGGCGTGCTGCTTCAGTTTCGGGATCGAAACATAACAATCGACATCGGCAAGAATTTGATTCATCGTGAGCGACTGGAAGTGGAATGGCGTGCCGGGCACATTCCTGCTGATGAACGCTTTATAAGGACTCACGCCGTTCAGATCCACGTGATTCGCCCCTAATGCCTTCTCGACGGCGGCGTATCCGAAATTGTTGTATGATGCTGCATCCCAGAGAGCATCGACAATATAGATGTCACTGCCGTTGACCCCCGCATCGATCAGCAGTTCGCCCACGGCCTGCAATACCGCTGGATGCGTCCACATCGATTCGATGATCGTGGTCCCGTTGAGTTTTGAATTCCCGGAGTTGCCCGAGCCTCCCGTCAGATTAATTTTGATTCCCACCTTATCCCCCGTTTTCACGACGTCGCTGATGCCGCCGAGAGTGTCGAAGAGATATTGCACTTTGGTTTTGACGGTTGCGTAGTCATAACTATCGGCCTTCGTATTGAGAGTACCGGTAATCGCTACTTGCGCCAGGTAGGATGAGGAACGCTTGAAATCATAGGCAAAAACTCCGGATGGCTTCAGGTACGGAACGACGAGCAAACCGGCGGTCGCGGTGCCCAGCCTCCTTAGAAAATTCCGCCTGGATGAACTCGACTCTGAATCTCGGTTATCATCTTTCTTATTCATGACAACTCCTGACTTCTAGGGGGTGAATTCAACTTTCAATGGAATGCAGTGATACTCCCTTCTACAACAATTATGCCTTCAAAAACACGTATTCTGAAGGAAAATCGCCGCAGGACTTATTGGGATTAGGAACTGCACAGGCTGAATTCGCCGGGGCGGTAAAATGGTGGGAGCATAAGACCGTCATTGAGCGGGTGGATCGTTCACCCGTCGAGATTATCGGATGATGCCGGGATCTTTCGAAGTGAGATAATAGTTTGTTAAAACTGAAATGCTTTTTGGAGGGAGAGTCACCGACCGCACTCCCAAAGCATTAGGAGCCGCCGGCGCCGGATCCATGGAAAAACCGTCGGCGGAAATTTTTTTCTCCGAAACCTGGTAGAAGTGCATTTCGCGATGAACGTCGTGTCCAACTATCTCAACCGTCATGCGGCAGGAGGCACGGCTCTTATTCAGAAAAAAAACGCTCAACTCGCCGCTACGATTCAGCGCCGCCAATGTTCGAACGTCGGGTGTCGTTTCGGCTGCCGATGTTTGCACGACGGCAGCGTATTTTCCCATGAACCTGCTCATGACCGCGAAGCCGAAGTAGGCTGCAGGCTCGGGGGTTATTTTCTTTACGTACGCTTTCTTCTTCCTGTCCCAGGTGCGAATGAGCTGCCACTGTCCGTCCAGATCTCCCCGGTTGACGAAGCTCCATCGGTTCATGCCGTCGACCCCAAGGTTGAGAGCGCTGATAATATCGGCCGCGTTGGAAAGAGCCGCATCAAAACTCTTCGGCCCGGGATCGTCGCCGCCCCATCCCAGGTTCATATTCCCGAATTCGGTCAGAAAAAATGGTTTCTTTCGGTGGTGAGCCCACTCGACCCAAGCGCGGATAATGCTTTCACCTTTCGCGTCGATGCCGTTGTACGAATGGATATCGTAAGCGCCTATAGATTCGTCAAAATCTATTCGTTCGGGATCCAGCGGGGGAAGGCTTGTCCAGTCCGGTCCGGACAAAGGGAGTTCGATGCCTGTCTCGTTCAGGGATTCTCTTACCTTCTTCAGCGCCGGTGTGATAGTACCCGAGCCGTCACCGTGCGACCACCAGTAGCCCCAGGTACCTCCGGGGGGCTCATTGGTGATGCTGAAAAATTTGATGCACGAGTATTTTTTCTCGCGGAGCAAGTGGTGCAGAAGCGCGGAAATCCCTGAAGCGAAGTCATCGAGAGAGCGGGGTGCGCTAAGAAGCGGATGAACTCCGGGAAAAGCGTTCCAATCCACATGCCCCCACATTTGCTGAAGAAATACGTCGGCGCCATTCGCTTCGCACCAATCGAGAATCTTATAGAGCGCCAGCATCTCCTCATTCTCCCAGTCGAAATGGGCCCGCTCAGGCTCGTACATTCTCTGGCTTAATTCTACGCGAATGAAGTTCAACCCCAGCCATGACGCGTGTCTATAGATCTGATCCCACATGTTCTTTTTGGAAATCGGGGGATTCGCGCCGAACGCACTTCCGCGCGGGTTTGTATGCCGGACGGGGTAATCGTATTTTTCGTTGTTGAGCGCTATCTCTTTGGCCATCGCGTGCCATGAAGCTCCGATACCGCCTCGCATCGAGTGGATAATTTTTCGACAATTCACCCGAACATTGATCGGTGTTGCGGTGCTTATCTTTGTTTTCATTCTATTTAATTCCGGTCCGGCATGCCGGTTATACTGAGGTTCGAACGTATGCTTTTATCGTTGCACATTCTTTTCCTTCGCTCTTTCCAATTGGCCGGATCACATATTCACCGACGGCAGCCGGAACGATGAACGTCTCGGCGTAGTGAACCGCGAACGGATTGAATTTGCCCGACGGGCTCTCGATCACAACCTCATCGCCGTGGACCAGATTCAAGACGTTGACTGTTCCGCCCGTATCGTGACGGACCGGCGCCGAAAACCAGTGGCGGCGTGTTTCGATGAATTCAGCTTCGTGCAGCCCGGTTCGCTCTTCTCGCCAGCCATCTCCGTGTCCCACCGTTTCTGTTCGGTTGATGAGATTATCCTTCGTCCATGCGGTGGTTCGTTCCCACTGGATCACATGTTTGCCATGCTCAATGTTGATTGGCCGCGGCCTGTCATCGAGGCCGAGACGCCCCCAGTCCCAGAGCTTGAACGTGAAGAGATACGGAGTTGCGCTTATTTCCAGGACGAGACTGTCTTTCCCCGAACAATGAATCGTGCCGGCAGGGATCAGGAAGTGATCATGTTTCTTCACCGGCCACGTTTGAACGTATGGAACCGGGTCGAACTTCGCGCCGCAGCGCTGAGCCGTCTCCAATTCACTGATCATCCGGGAAGAATCGGATCCTTCTTTGAGTCCGAGATAGACAACGGATCCCGGCTTCGCATCCATGATGTAGTAACTTTCGTCCTGCGTGTACCGGACGCCAAAGTTGTTTTGGATATATTCGGTTGTCGGGTGAACCTGCAGGCTCAGATTACTTCCCTCAAAAGTATCGAGGTAGTCGAATCGGATCGGAAACTCCTCGCCGAACTGAGCGAGCACGTTTGCGCCGAGGAGACTTGCAGAATCGTAAAGGACTAAGTCGAGAGCGGGGATCTCGATCACCTTGCCGCTGAAGTTCAAAAAGAGGCTATTCTCCTCCGGAACGCAATTGAAGCACCATCCATAGTTGGGGATGCGTGGATCCAGGCCGAAGTGCCGCTTCATCCATTGTCCGCCCCACGGCGCCGGATCAAAAAAGGGGACCACACTAAAGGGGCGTGTAAGAGTTTGGCTAAGCCCCTCGTTGATCGCATCCGCCGCCGCCATCTTCGGTCTTGTTCTATTATTGGTGTCGAGGAGGTAACTCCATTTCTTCATCGTTTTCTTTTTCAGGCGATCGCACACCCGCCAGTCGACAAAATAACCTTGTTTGTAGAGGAGCGTCCAGTCCTCAGTGCGTCGATTGTTCAGCCCGACGTTGTCGACAAGGTGTTCCCTCATCCTCAATTGGATTTCCCATCTCGCCATATCCGCATAGACCAGCAGATGACACTCCTCAGCAACAATCGAGGCGCCTGTTCCAACGACGAGAACAATTCCGCTTCCTAACGACGCAATCTTCCGTCGTGCGTTCTCCACTCTTGCCGGATCAAAAAAAGACTCGATTTCGAGCGGGGCGATGTAGCCAAAAATCCTATCGTCCGTGACATAGGGGTGGACAATCTCCGCAATTTTCTCAGGTTCCCACATGCATTCACGAGCGTAGATAATCGCATCCGGGTTGATCCCATCGATGAGAGGTGTTGTCGTTTCCGTCTCCAGCACGCCCTGGTAATATTCCACGGCGACTATTTTCTTCTTCGCTTGAATCAGAGAAAGTCGATGTTTAAGCTCCCCGGAGATGCTTTCCCACCCCTCGTGAACCTGAAAGCTCCCATCCACTTCGACGCACGGGTTTTTTGTAAAATCATTCACGATATCATACGCTTGCTAGTGCAGGTCCCAAAAAGTAACTTTGTAATCGAAATGGCTTAGCGGTATTTTCACTTCTTTCTTTGAGGCCAAAGAAAGAGCCAAAGTCCCGGTGTACGGGATCCCGCCTTTCATAATTTGGGAAAGCGGGAAAAGCCTGCGGAATCGAAACGCACGCGATGCTTCTAACGCACAAACCGCAGAATACGGCTCGCCGTGCCCTCCTGCACATTCCAGCCGTTTTCTGAGCGCTGCATCGCTTTGCCCTAGCTCACCGCCGTCGATTCCGCTGGCCCGCGCACTGACGGAAAAGCTGAAGTCTATCCTCATTCAAAACACAAGAATACTTTTTAGGTACGGCACTAGGTTAACAATTGCCCCATTTGGGATCGCCGCCGATGAGCCTGCTGGAGAATATTGCCCCCCTTGATGATGAAACATACGCTTTCACCGCTTCTGCCTATTTTTTTTGAGCTTATTGCCGATACTTAATAATACTCGAATGAATCATAACTGTCAATTTCCAGTATTGAACCGCTTTGACGAACCCTGCGATCTCCTTTTCTTCGAGTCTCCCAATTAATTTGAGATTGAATTATCCCGAATTGAAAAAGGACGCAGGCTGGGGTCCAACTGTCGGCAGAAATTCCCCGAAGCGTTGTAATGTGTGCGCGTATTAGTTACATTTGAGGCATGAATAGCAAGGATTTTCGCCTGAATCTGATCGGATCATCATTTTGCTGATTGTATCGCACCTGGCTCAAACCAGCACTTGCCCAAATGATATGACTCTCTGAAGCCATCGAGACAGTGCCTGTTGGTCAGAGGGGTTGAAGATCGACGTGTTGCAGCAAATCGATAAGAATTGGTTCTCTGATTGCTCATGTTCCAAAGAATCCTTCGAAAAGGAGATTGTTATGAATGGTTCGAACAAGAAAACGAAAGCCCCAAAGCCCTCACCGGGCCGTTCCGTCTCACACACATTACTGCCAATTAAGCTGTCAAAACCTTCGCTCAAAAGCCGGGTCCCTCTTTCAAAGATATTGCAGCAAAGAAAGACCATCCGGGAGATAAGCGAGAAGAATCTTCCTCCGCAAATTATCTCAAACCTTCTCTGGGCTGCATGCGGGATCAATCGGAAGAAAGGGCCATTCGGAATTCCGGGAAGAACTGCCGGCTCTGCCAGCAACTCGCAGGAGGTTGAGCTTTATGTCGCAATTGAAAGCGGAATATATCTCTATGATATATCTCATCATTGGCTTGTGCCAGTAATTTCCGGAGACTTCCGTTCGCTGGCGATCGGCCAGGGCCAGCCAAATTTTCCCGCGAAGGCGCCCATTCACTTGATCTACGTAGCGGACATCAATAAACTCGCGAACACTTCCGGGTATCAAGAACCCGGGCTGCAGGATCCCGAGGTTCAAGAATCCTACTACTATGTTGATACAGGTCTCATTGCAGGAAACGTCTATCTGTTTGCGGCCTCCGAGGGTTTGGCTACGTGGTTCCACAACTGCAACAGACACGCGCTCAACGCAATTTTGAATTTACATCCGGAGCAACGGGTGCTGTTTGGACAAACGGTGGGATATCCGGCGTAGAAAGCGTGACGGCGGATTTTGGATGTGAGTAGGGGATTGCGGGATTACAGGATTACAGATTACAAGATTGCAAGATTGCAAGATTACAAGATTGCAAGATTGCAAGATTACAAGATTGCAAGATTGCAAGATTGTGGTATCTCCAGATTCCATCATTCTGCGCTGAAGGCGCATGCATGTCTGGCGCGCTACATTCCAATATTCCAGCATTCCAGTATTCCAAGATTCTAACATTCCAGTATTCCATTATTCCAGTATTCAACCTTACAAACGGCGACCCGATAATGAAGGAGTGTCTTGATGGAGCTTTCAGGAAATACGGTTTTGATTACGGGAGGAGCCACCGGGATTGGCTTAGCAATGGCTGAATCCTTTTTGCGAGCCCAAAATGAGGTTATCATTTGCGGCAGAAGAGAAGGACGATTGCAGGAAGTCCAGAAGAAATTTCCCAAGATTCATACCAGGGTATGCGATGTGGCTGCAGATTCAGATCGAAAAGCGCTTGTGGAATGGAGTGTCGCGAATTTCCCCAGCGTAAACATTCTTGTCAACAATGCCGGAGTGCAAAGGGACATCGATTTCACAAAGGGGATTGCCGAATTCCTTTCAGGAGAGAGTGAAATCACCATCAACCTTGAGGCTCCAGTGGTTCTTTCCGGCATGTTTATCCCTCATTTGACTGGTAAGGGAGGTGCGGCTATTATCAACGTGACCTCCGGCCTCGGATTCGTTCCCGCGGCACGAGTGCCGGTCTATAGTGCAACGAAGGCCGCGATGCATGCATTTTCGATGGCGCTTCGTCATCAACTCTCGAACGTCGGAATAAAAGTCTATGAAGTGGTTCCGCCGGCGGTCGACACGGAGTTGAACTCAGAGGGGAGAGCCAAGCGGGGTAATTTCAAAGTGGATCTGAAGCCGGACGAATTTGTCGCTGCAGTAATGAAGGGTTTGAAAGAAGATCTTTTTGAAATCGGCTACGGGTTCTCGGATGGATTAATCAAAGCCTCCAGAGCGGATTTGGATAAGAGCTTCCAACAGATGAACAGCCGGTGGTAGTTTGCAAATTGGATTCTCAATAACGGCCTGGAGATGATTCGCCAAGCGACGAAGAACGCTGTGAGCGATTGTTGAGATGAAAGCAGAAGAGATGTTATTGCCTTCGCGCTTCCGCGGTATTCTTTCTTGAATGCCCTCTCGTTTCCCCTTGACATTTGACCCATGAAGTCGTAAGTTTTCCGCAAGCAAGA
>CAYLMV010000145.1:0-8600 GCA_964384415.1 uncultured Chitinophagaceae bacterium
CGATTTCGACGGATTTCTTTGGTTACTTTCTTTCTCGGAAAGAAAGTAACATCGTTGACTGAGATCAGAACAGCTCGTTAGATGTAGAACGCCCCTCCAAACGCTAGGCTCAAAAAATAAAATCGCAATTAAGCCGCACCCCTCGCGCCGGCTGCGGCACAAAGTCCTTGATGACCGATAAATTATCGCGGTAAACCTGATTGAAAAGATTGTCGCAATGAAGGCTGATGGTATGTTCAATCCCTCCATGTGAGAACCGCACCCCCGCGCCCAGATTAACAACTCCGTATCCCGCAGTCGGAGTATCGCCGTCGCCCAGGCGCGTTTGCCTCGCCGCCAGCCGCCATTCCACGGTTCCTGAATACATTTCGTCCTGGTAACTCATCCTCAGAAGTCCACGCATCGGCGGAGTAAACGGGAGGGGGACATTGCTCTTCGTATCCTCGGCATTGACAAAATCGATGCTCGCCCTCAACGCAATCCTCGACACCGGCTGAATCATCACCAATGCCTCAAAGCCCTCAAGACGCGCATCTGTTGCAGAGAACTGCCGCACAGGGAAGTTCTGAAGCGTGTCGCCTGTCAGGAAGGCGTAGATATAGTTATTGATGAAGTTCACGTACGGCGAAAGTTCAAACGAGAAATCTGCAAAGTTCCCTTTGAGCGAGGCATCGATGCCGAATCCGGTCTCGGGTGACAGGTTCTCATCTCCGACTGAATATGTGGCGCTCGCGGCGTCGAGTCCGTTTGCGAAAAGCTCCTGAACGGTTTGAGGGCGGAATGAACGGGCTAGGCTCAATGATGCCGTCAAGTCCGGCGACAGTTTTTCAATCGCGCCAAGTGACGCAGTGAGGGCGTTTGATGTCCGGGCGATGTCAAGCACCTGGAAAACAGAGTCGGTCGAGGCGGCGTAAGGGTTCGTGTGAATGCGGTTGTAGTCGTACCGAATCCCAAACTGCAGACGCGTGTATTCATCTGCGAGATATTCTTCGTATAGATAGCCGGCGATTCCCGTCGTGATCGAATTCGGACCGAGCGGCATATCCCCCTCGATGGTCAGGTCCTCGATGTTCGTCCAGACCCCGACGGCGCCTTGAAACTTTCCGAATTGATGGTGCTGGAATTGCAGGGCCGCGTTGAACGCCCGCTTGTGAAATTCGTTAGCCTGGGGGTCGGAGATTCCCGTCGAGTCTTCGGCGGTCGGATACTCCGAATGTTTATAGTCGACGAAGTTCGCATCGAGCTTGATTTGTTTCACCAGCGCGCCGTCGGTGACATATAGACTTTTCATTTCAAGCGAATTTTTATTCTGCGCAATGCGCGACGTTGCCGGTGGCACATCCATCCAATCCGGATTCGGCGGAACACCGGGAATGCCGTAGTTCATTTCATAGTGTTTCGCCCCGATCCCGATCATCCCGAAATCGTTCTGGTATGAATAGCCGATAGCTCCCTCTTCGGTATGATCAAACGTCTGCGGCATACGCGTAAGGTGAAAGGGGACTCCGCTTCCAGGATCGACATAGTCGCCGGTGGGAATCTTAATATCCTGCGAGTGGACGCCTCCCGCCGAAACGCCGAGGGCATGACCGCCGCTGCTGTACACTCCGTCGAAGTAGCCAGAGTACTCGTCGCTGACGGAATTTCCCGACAGTGAAACCCTTCCCGAAAACGGATCGGTGGAGAAGGTTGGAATGGTGTTTGTAATTACATTAACGAGTCCTCCGATGGTACTGGGACCGTAGAGGATACTCGCGGGGCCCCTCACGACGTCGATCTGCGAGATGCTCAACGCATCGATTGGAACCGCGTGCGCCGGATCGTAGGTGGAAATATCTCCGGTGCGGAGACCGTTCTCAAGGATCAAGACGCGGTTATCTGAGAGTCCGCGAAGAATCGGACGGGAAGGCGCCGATCCATTTCCCCGGACTGTAACACCCGGGAGGTCCGAGATCTTCTCGGCAAAACTGGAGCCGGGGCTATCGTGCAGCTCCTGCATAGACCTCGACTCAGCAGACTGATACTGATCGTCGGCGGTGCGGGCATACGGCGACGCGGAAACTACAACTTCTTCTACCCCGATCGCCGATTCCTTTAGGTCAAAGGTCGCCTTCGCGGAGCTGGCCGTGAGTGTGACAGAGTTTGTTGCAGAGGCATAGCCCAGGACGCGAACAAAAATACCGTATGTGCCTTTGGGAACATTCAGAAAAACGGCTTGACCTTTGTCATCGGTGCGGGCGGTGCGGTCGAGTTCCAAAAGTCGGACTGCTGCACCGGAAATTGGATTGCCCGAACCGTTAACGGTTACTTTGATTTGCTGTGGATAGAGTGAACACGAGATTGATACGGCAAGAAAGATACTGAGAAAGCTATTCTTCATGGCACATTACTCCGGCAATCGTTAGAACACCTGTTTGAGGTCCGATTGTATCTTCCAAGAAGAGCTCGCCCTGGAAGATGGCGTTGCTGGCCCGACGGATACCGGCAGGGAATAATTACAGCACGCCTTTGTTGAAATCGAATCAGCTGATTTAGGAGAACTTTGGCGGCGGAGTGCAGAGGTGAGACGAAGGGCTTTGATATAGAAGGACAACCGGAAGGGAATACGCCTCGGCCAAGGAGTAGAAGCGAGGTGCGATATCGTGTCTCGTATAATCCTTAACGATCTTCAGGCCGACAAAGCGTATTGACGGTGTGCTCACATCGTCGTCATTGGCGTGCCGGTCGACCACGAAACGAAAATCGGTCTCCTTCTCGTCTTTGTAGCACCGGTACGTTGCCGAGTCTTTCTTTATCACCGATGCTACAACATCGTACATCTCGTTATGGTAGAGGAATTCCTTTCCCTCTTCGGTCCAGACACATTCTTTTTTTGCAGCGGAATTATTTGCGAAGGTGAGTTCACACAACACCCGCTGATCGCTTTGCTCCCTGATCACCTCCGAGATCTCATTCCTGATCCCCTGGAGATCAATCATCGCGAGAAGCCAATACCCTGCATCCCCGACGCCAAGCGAGATGATCAGATAGAGTGCGAACGCCGCACGGACGATGTTGTGCGATTTTGGGGTCAAGGCAATACGGAGGCAGCAAAGTGCAAAATTTCAAACAAATCAATCCGGCCAGGCTTCGAACACAACAAGAGGTTGGATGGGGAAACTCTTTCCAAATGTACTACCTCTTACCCTCAACATCAGCTCTTCTTCAAAAGATCCGGCACGAGCTCCTCGCCGGAGACAAGATCTTCATAGGTCTCTCTTTCGCGCACTTTGAAGAATTTATTCCCATCGACAATTACTTCAGGGGCGCGGCGGCGCTGGTTGTAATTCGAACTCATGGCGAATGAATAGGCGCCGGCCGACATTACGGCAAGCAGGTCTCCCTGAGAACATTTCTGGATCTCCCGCTCTTGGGCAAGATAGTCTCCCGACTCGCATATCGGTCCGACGATATCTGCAACGATCGTGCTCCCGCTCGTTTTCGAGACCGGCCTTATTTCGTGAAAAGCTTTATAGAGGCTGGGGCGAACGAGGTCGTTCATGGCCGCATCGACGATGAGAAAATTCTTTTTGTTGTTTTGTTTCGTGTAGAGAACCTTCGTCAAGAGAACGCCCGCCCGCGCGGTCAGGAATCGCCCCGGTTCGAACAGAATTTTGCAGCCGACGCTTCTGAGCACCGGGAGAAGCTCCTCGGCAAGATCGCCCGGCGTTGTGCTCGAACCGCCGTCGTACGAAATTCCGAGGCCCCCTCCGATATCGAAATGCTTGAGCTGGATGCCGCGATCTTTTAATATTCCCGCGAACGCCGCCAGCTTTCTGCACGCTTCCACGAAAGGTCCCGCGTGGGTGATTTGTGATCCGATATGCATGTCGATGCCGACAATGCGAAGGTTCGGGAGGGATGCGGCAAGCTCGTACGCCTTCAGCGCTTGTTCGGTTTCGATTCCAAATTTGTTTTGCGCGAGCCCGGTCGAGATATACGGGTGCGTCTTCGGGTCGACGTCCGGGTTGACCCGAATGCCGATAGGAGCCTTGATCTTCAACTCTCCCGCCACGGTATCGACCAGATGAAGCTCTTCGATCGATTCCACTTTGAGCATAATGATGGGATGCTGCAACACCATCCGAATCTCTTCTTCGGTCTTGCCTACTCCCGTGAAGATAATCTTTCGCGGATCAACGCCGGCCTTCAGTGCGCGGAAAAACTCGCCCCCCGAATTGCAGTCAATGCCGCACCCGGCGTCGTAAAGAATGCGGCAGACGTTGAGGTTGGAGTTTGCCTTCATCGAATAGCAGACGAGCCGGTCGATTCCGGCGAATGGCGCGTCGAATTCGCGGATTGCCTCCAGCAGCGACGCTTTGCTGTAAATATACGCGGGAGTTCCAACGCTTTGCGCAATAGCGGAGAGGGGAACGTCTTCGCAGTGGAGCGAATTCTTTTCGTAACGGAAAACTTCCATCAGCTTCTAACGGATTCTATGAAATCTTCATTGTTGATGACTCTACAATAAAACATTTTCTCGAAGAAGGTCAAAGTGCAATTAACAATCAACAATTAACACTTAAGATGTAAGAGGTAAGGGCTCTGAACCCAAGCACCACGAACCAAGAACTATGGACCATGGACTACGGACCAAAAACTAAGCACCCAGCACTCCGCACCAAGAACTATGAACCGTTAAACGACTCCTCCGCGGTTCCGAAGACTCTGGCGCGATTATCATCAAACTCCCCCTCCCATCGCGCGACGACTACGCACGCCATGCAGTTTCCGAGAACGTTCACCGACGTGCGGGCCATATCCATGATTGCGTCCACCGCGAAGATCACTGCCACGCCCTCAACCGGCAGACCGAACGAATAGACAGCCGCGAGGAGCACCACGAGGGCCGCTCGCGAGACTGCGGCAACTCCCTTCGACGTTACCATAAGGGTCAGCATCAACAGCATCTGCTGGCCAAAACCGAAATGCACGCCCGTCGTCGTTTCCGCCGCCTGGGCTATAAAGACCGAGGCAACGGCGAGATACAAAGTACTCCCATCGAGATTGAAACTATATCCCGTCGGAATGACGAATCCCACCGTTCGCTTCGGCACGCCAAATCGCTCCATCACCTCGAGCGATTTTGGGAGCGCCGCCTCGCCGCTCGACGTGGCAAAGGCGATGGCAAAAGGTTCACGCACCGCCCGGACGAACTGCTTTATCGGAACCCGGATGAGTATCGCAATCGAGCCCAACACGAGAACGACGAAAATCACGAGTGCAATATAGAGCGAGGCGACAAGCAGGCCAAGGTTGACCAGGACGCCCAGTCCCTTATGGCCGACCGTTGCTGCAATCGCAGCGGCAACGCCGAAAGGGGCGACTTTCATCACATAGCCCGTGAATTTGAACATCACCTGCGTGATGCTGTCGCACAGAACAAGAACAGGTTCCCCTCTCTTGCCGATTGCCGACAGCGCGATTCCGAAGATGACCGAGAACGCGACAATCTGAAGAACTTCTCCATGTGCCATCGCATCGATAATGCTCGATGGAAAAATATGGACGAGGATTTCTTCAATCGTTAAGGGATGGCTCTGCGCGATTTGCCCGAGGCCGCCGGTATCCGCATGGAGAATTACTCCGACACCCGGCTTGACGATGTTGACGACAGCAAGTCCGATGAAGAGGGCGAGCGTCGTAACGATTTCAAAGTAGACCAGCGCTTTTATTCCAATGCGTCCGACCTTTTTGAGATCGCCTCCGCCCGCAATGCCGCTGACGATGCTGGAAAACATCAGCGGCGCGATGATCGATTTGATGAGGTTGAGAAAAATATCCCGGATGAACGCAGTCTCAACACCCCAGTCGGGCTTCAGCCACCCAAGGAGGCCGCCGAGAATCAATCCGAGCAGAATCTGAGTGGTGAGCGAAATCCGGTACCACGGTTTAGCAGGGAGGGCGGGGCTAACAGTATTCGCGGCGGGTAATGGAGATGTCTCCATTTATTGCCTGATAAGAGATTAGACTAGTGCCGCAATCTTATAATCTTGTAATCTTGCAATCACGCAACCAACTGACGCACAATCACTCCCCCGCAATCCACGCTTCGGCGATTTGCACCGCGTTCGTCGCCGCACCCTTGCGGACATTGTCCGAGACGATCCACATGTTCAAACCGCTCTTCAAGGTTTCGTCGCGCCGCAGACGGCCGACGAACACCTCGTCTTTTTCGTACGCCCAGATCGGCATCGGATACTGCTTGTCTTTCGGATCATCCTGGACGACGACTCCCTCGGCCTTGCGCAGGATCTCGCGCACATCAACCAGGTCAAACGGCTTCTCGAATTCGACGTTGACCGACTCGCTGTGTCCGCCGATGACCGGCACTCGCACGCAGGTTGCAGTAACCTTGATCGAATCATCCCCCATGATCTTCTGCGTTTCCTTCATCATCTTCACCTCTTCCTTCGTGTAGCCGTCGTCAAGGAATTCGTCGATGTGGGGGAGACAATTGAATGAAATCTGATGGGGGAATTTTTTTGCGATGATTTCTTCCTTGTTCAGTTCCTTCATCAACTGGTCATAGCCCTTCTTTCCGGCGCCGGTCACGGATTGATACGTCGATACCACGATGCGCTTTATTTTGAACCGGTCATGCAGGGGCTTCAGCGCCACGACCATCTGAATTGTTGAACAGTTGGGGTTCGCAATGATACCCTTATGGTCAAAGATCTTTTTGCGATTGACCTCCGGCACGACGAGCGGGATGTCCGGCTCCATGCGGAACGCGCTGCTGTTGTCGATGACGAGTGTGCCGTGCATGGCGGCCGTGGGAGCAAACTCTTTGCTCACTGAGCCTCCCGCCGAAAAAAGGGCCAGCTCGATATCGTTGCGGGAAAGGGCCTCGTGCGTGAGTTCCTGGACGGAAACGCTCTTCCCCTTGAACTTGACCTTCTGTCCGACGGAGCGGCTCGACGCGAGCGGGATAAGTTCTTTCACGGGGAAATCCCTTTCTTCGAGCACTTGAATCATTTTTCTTCCGACCATGCCGGTTGCTCCGGCGACAACGACGTTATACAGCTTCATTTCGGCAGCTTCCTCTCATGTTCTATTCAAATATTTCCGTTAAGTGTTTTACATCCGAAAAGAAATCCTTGTGCAGTCTTCTCACAACTTCGTCGACATGTTCCTCGTCGATGACTACGCTGATGTTGATCTCCGAGGCTCCCTGAGAAATCATGTTGACGTTGAAGTCCGCGATGGAACGGAGTACTTTTGCCGCCACGCCCGGGCTCTCTTTTAAATGTTCGCCGACCACGCAGACGATCGCCTTCCTGTCGCTGACGCTCACCGTTGAAAAGGCCTTCAATTCCTGCAATATCTTGCCGAGATTCTTCACATTGTCGATGGTCACCGAAATGCTCACCTCGGAGGTCGCGACAGTGTGGACAACGGTCTCGTATTTATGGAACACGTCGAACACGCTTTCGAGGAAACCATGCGCGAGGAACATCCGCGTCGAGACAATGCTGATGACGGTGATGCCTTCCTTATACGCGATCGATTTGACAATACACTGCTTTCCGACTTTCGGGTTTGCGATGATGAGCGTTCCGCCCGAACCCGGCCGGCGCGAATTGAGAACATGAACCGGTATTTCTTTTTTGACGGCTGGAAGGATGGTTTCCGGATGAAGCACCCGTGCGCCGAAATACGCGAGCTCGGCGGCTTCGTTAAACGACATCACTTTGATTCTTTTTGCGTCGCTGACCACGCTCGGATCGGATGTGAGAATGCCGTCGACGTCGGTCCAGATCTGTATATCTTCCGCATTCAGCAGAGAACCAACGATCGCGGCAGAATAATCGGAACCGCCCCGGCCGATGGTCGTTGTAATTCCCGTCTCCGTTGAGCCGATAAAGCCCTGGGTCAGAACGACATAGCCGTTTTCAGTTTTCGGAAAGACAATCTCATGCAGCTTGCGTTCAACTGTATCCAGAAGAGGAAGGGCTTTGGTATATTGCCCGTCGGTGATCATGAACGATCGGGCGTCGACGAGGAACGATCGGATCTGGCTTGCCTCAAAATATTGGTGGATGACGAACGATGACATACGTTCGCCGAAGGACGCAAACGCATCCAGTGACCGGGGAGTTAATTCACCCAGAATAACAACCCCGTTGACGAGGGCCGCCAGCTCCTCTGCGAAAGCGGCAATATGCTTGTAGAGAAACCGTCCGGCATCTGCATCAAACAGATCTTTGACGATGTTTTTATGCCTTCCCTCAATAGCCGCAATCATCTGGAGCGCTTCGTCGCGCTTTCCTTCGGCCGCCAGATGCGCCGTTTTGAGAAGCTGGTTCGTAATTCCCGCGCACGCCGATACAACAACAACGGGGTGCCGCGGAATTTCCTTACGGACAATGTCGGTAACATTTTTTATTGCGACGGCATCCTCAACGGAAGTGCCGCCAAACTTCATGACAATCATAGCGTCCTATTCGTATGATGGGATCAATTCCTGCGATCCCGATCTGCTCGTTCTCTCAAAAAAACAAGAAAGCCCGCCGGCATGCCTCGCACCTCGGACAGTGATTCCGGCGGGTTATCGTTGT
>CAYLMV010000146.1:0-8561 GCA_964384415.1 uncultured Chitinophagaceae bacterium
AGGTTAGGTAGCACACCGTATACCCACCGTATTTATGAATATACGTCGCGCCCCGTATTGTATATCCTGAGCTATTAGTTAGATTTGTAGTAGTTGAAAGAGCGAAACAGATCCAGAAGATGAAGCTCTTCGCCACCGTAGGATCGCCGAATAAAAAAAGGTAAATGAGTGGGAACATCGAAGATCATGATTGGATTGGGTATTTACGCCGTTATAGGGCTCTATGCTCTGGCGTTTAATACCGCTGACCAAGTAATGGTCAACGTCGGCCAGAACCAGGCTTATCATGATATGGCCCGGCAGATCGCCAATTCCGGCGTGAAGTTCTCCATCGGCGACGCGGGAGCGGCATTGAGTCCGGCTCTCGTGACGACGACGGTGAGTTTCATGAGCGGCAGCGTTACCTACGTGACCGACAGACCCGCTGGAGTTTCTTCCAGTCAGATGCGCGTGACTTCGACAGGAAGCTACAATAATTACTCGGTGACCATGGTTGCGATCTTATACTACAACGGCACCAAGTGGACACTCCAAAGAGTTTATCAGGTACCGGACGCTTCTGAATACAGCAGATTGAGTTAGAAAAACCCAAGAGGCCGGCAAAGCGCCGTGCCTTCCCATTGGACGCGACACATGCTCCCTGTGTGTCGCGTTTTTTTTTAGTGACTCAATTTGCTACTACCTCGTTCCCAAACTCAGTTTGGGAACGAGGATGATTACGATGATATCGTGCGGCCGTTTGGGATCGCATTTTCGGCCATAGCTTGTTCCCAATCAGAGATTGGGAACAAGATGAAGGTTCAGGGGAAATAGATCTTCATCATCCACTCGGGCCAGTCATGGCATCAATTCTTGTTGTTACAGTGTGAGTCCTTTGAATTGTGGACCGAGGGATTCCCGATAAAAACGTTCGGGAATGACGCGCCTTTGGGCTTGTCATGCCCGCATGCTTCTGGCGGGCATCCAATCTGTGCCACTACCAACTTCTCACCATACCTTGCCGATCTCTTCAATTTCATTTAGATTGTAACAAACATCAGCTTGCCGCGTATGTAAGATCCATCATCTGCCGAATCCCTAAAGCCAGACAGTACGTGTAAACGCCAGCCCAAAGCGATTTGCATTGGGATGCCGTGTTCCGCCGAGTTTTGGCTAGAGGTCAATTTCTCTGTGTCTCAAAAGGATGCTATCGGCAAAGCGGGAGGGTCAACAGGTCATCATGATTCATAATTCGAAAGGTACACCAATGCATCTCTGTTCAGTAGTGACCGCTTCATTCTTTGCGCTCCTTGTCGCCGACTCATACAGCGCATATGCGCAGGAACGCGACAGGTCGAAGATTCCCGATGAATATAAGTGGAACCTGACCGATCTCTATCCGAACGATGACGCATGGAAGAAAGCGGAGGAGAAGCTCTCTGCCGACATCCCCGGAATGAAAAAGTTCCAGGGCACGCTAGGCTCTTCGCCGGCTCAGCTTCTCGGCTGTCTCGAGTATGAGAGCAATCTCGCGAAGGATTACTCCCGGCTCTCCAACTACGCATCGATGAACTCCGACCAGGACACGAGAGATTCCAAATACCTCGCCATGAAGTCGGAGATGAGCCAGATCGGGGCGACGCTGGGCGCCGCCGTCGCTTTCGTTGAGCCGGAAATTCTCAAGGTTGAAAGGTCGAGGATCGATTCATTCATCAAGCAGGAGAAGAAGCTCGAAGTGTACCGTCATTATCTTGATGACATCCTGCGACGGCAGGCGCATACGGGGACCGAGGGAGAAGAAAAGATCATCGCCGATGCAGGGCTGATGGCAGACGGTCCCGAAAGCATCTTCAATGTTTTCTCCAACGCGGATTTTCCCTACCCTGAGATTGTGCTGAGCAACGGTGCGAAGGTGAAGCTTGACCAGGCGGGCTTCAACCTGAACCGCGCTTCGGGAAATAGGGAGGACCGCAAGAAAGTGTTTGAAGCCTTTTTTGGCTCTCTCAATGATTATCGCAGGACGTACGGCGCAGAGCTGTACGCCGATGTCAAAAAGGATATGTTTTTTGCGAAGGCGCACAAGTACGAGTCGTCTCTCCAGAGCGCTCTCGACGCCAACAATATTCCTGTCCAGGTCTACCACAGCCTTGTCGACAACGTCAACGCCAACCTCTCGACGTTTCACCGATACCTGAAATTGCGGAAGAGAATTCTCGGAGTGGACACCCTCCACTACTACGACCTCTACGCACCGCTCCTGAGCGGCGTCGATTTGAAATACACCGTCGAGGAATCGAAACAGAATGTCCTTGCGTCGCTCGTTCCCCTCGGAGATGATTACCGCGGCGTGATCCGGGATGCTTTCAAGAATCGATGGATCGATGTATTCCCCACCACCGGCAAAAGAAGCGGAGCATACTCAAGCGGTTCGGTCTACGATGTTCACCCGTACATGCTGCTCAATTTCAACGGAAACTACGACGACATGAGCACGATGGCACACGAACTTGGCCATACGATGCAGAGCTATCTCTCCAACAAAACCCAGCCGTACCCGACCGCAGATTATCCAATTTTTGTTGCCGAGGTCGCTTCGACATTTAACGAAGCGCTTCTCATCGATCATATGCTCAAAACGATCAAGGATGACAAAACCAAGCTTTCGCTCCTCGGTAAATACCTCGAAGGGATCAAGGGAACGGTGTTTCGTCAGACGCAGTTTGCTGAGTTTGAACTCCGGATCCACGAACTGTCAGAGCAGGGAACCGCGCTGACCGGGGACAAGCTTAACGAAGTCTACATGGAGATCACGAAGAAATATTATGGAAGCGACGCTGGAATCTGCATCGTCGATCCTGAGATACAATCCGAGTGGACCTATATTCCGCATTTCTACTACAATTTTTACGTCTACCAGTATGCGACTGCCTTCACGGCGTCCTGTGCGCTTTCCGAAGAGGTTCTCTCCGGCGACAAAGAAGCCACGCAACGTTACCTGAAGTTTCTTTCCGCGGGCGGTTCCGATTACCCGGTCAACTTGTTGAAAACTGCCGGAGTTGATATGACCACGTCGCAGCCCTTCGATCTTACGATGAAAAAGATGAACCGCGTGATGGACGAGATGGAGAAAATCCTCACCGAGATGGGGAAGTAGGGAATGGTGGAAAATGGAGAGATGGAAGATGGAAAATGGATGATGGTTGATGGAAGAGGGAAAATGGATGATGGAATCCTGCGATTCTGGAATCCTGCATTCCCATAATCCTCCAAACTAACAACAGAAGGCTTTGTCATAACGGCAAGGCCTTTTTTATTCCCAGCTAGGCGGGTACTCCTCAATCTCTCTGTAACATTCTCATGATTTTTAATGTATATTCAAGCGCCCAAACGATAAGGAACTGCATGCTAAAAATTGAAAGTGTCACCAAACGATATCGCTCCGGAACCGTGGCGATAGACAACGTCTCTCTCGAGTGCAACGCAGGTGTTGTCGGATTGCTCGGACCGAACGGGGCGGGGAAGACCACGCTGATGCAGATGATCGTGACGCTCACACGTCCGACGTCCGGCCGGATTACCTTCCTTGGCCGCGATATCCAGCGCGAGCCGGACTTTGTCCGCTCCCGCATTGGTTTCCTGCCTCAGGATTTCGGTGTCTACGAAAGCGCCACTGCGTTTGAGTTTGTTTCCTATCTGGGCGGCCTCAAAGGCATTCGTTCCCGCGGGAAAGTCATGGAGGTGCTGGAGGCGGTGAACCTGCATGCCATGGCACATTCGTTGGTGAAGACGTTTTCCGGCGGGATGAAACAGAGGCTTGGGATTGCGCAGGCGCTGGTGAACGATCCGGAACTGCTCATTGTCGATGAACCGACTGCCGGCCTCGATCCGGAGGAGCGGATCAGATTTCGTACTCTTCTGGCAACGCTCGGCCGGAATTCGCTGGTCATCCTTTCCACGCACATCGTTTCCGACCTTGCCGCGGTTGCGGGCAGAATTGCCGTTCTTAAGAAAGGAAAACTCGTGACCATCGGAACGCCGGAGGAAATTCTCTCATCAGCTTCCGGACATGTATGGGAGATGGTTGTCAGCTCGGTTGACTTCGAACGTCAAAAATCATCATTGCGGATCTCCTCGGCAGTTCAAAAGGCCGATGGGGTTCACGTTCGCTTCGTTGCAGCGGACGGCAGTTCCCTTGGGGCTGCGGCGGTTGAAGCCGAACTCGAAGATGCGTACCTCTTTCTCACCGAAAACGCGAACGTCGCATGACAAAGAAGCTCCATCAATTCCGGTCGGTGCTTCTCATGGAGTGCATTCTCCGGTTCAGGCGGTCCACTACGCCGATTCTCTTCCTGATCCTTTGCGGCGCGGCCTTCCTGCTGATGCCCGAGACTAAATCCGGCGGCGTCATGTTTCTTATCGGCGACCGTCGTGTCTTGCTCAATTCCGCGGCTACTTCGCTCACGTCGGCTATCATGGGCGGATTGGTCTTCAGCCTTGTGGGATTTTACCTGATCAGCAATTCTGTCGGGCGTGATCTGCGGAACGGCGTCGGAAGACTCATCGCGGCCACCCCGCTCTCGTCTTTGCGATACCTTGCCGGGAAATTGGCCGGCAATATACTTTATCTTTTCTCAATGGCCGCCGTCTATATGGTTGCCTGCATGGGGATGCACCTCCTTCGCGGAGAGGTGGCGCTGGAGCCGGTCGTCTTCGCGCAAACCTTTGGAATCATGTTCATTCCATTGATCCCGTGCATCGCGGCCATCGCGCTGATGTTCGAGTGTGTGCCTTTTCTTTCCGGGAGAAGCGGAGACGTCCTGTTCTTTTTCTTTTGGACTGCCACGCTTGCGCTTCCGCCGGCTCTTGTGTCGGCTTCGAAGGGACATCCATGGATTCTTGCCGCAGATTTCACCGGGATGGGATTTTTCGTCAAACAGATCATAGCGGTGACAGGGGCTACGAATTTCACGATCGGTTCCGCTCCATTCAACGCGGCATTATCGCCGAGGTTCTTTCCGGGACTTGAGTGGATTCCTGAGTTAGTATTTCTCCGGTTGGCGTCCCTCTTATTCACGATCCCATTTTTCGTTATTGCCTGGGCTGCCTTTCGTCGATTCGATCCGGCGCGAAGAAGCTCGCGTCAAAGAACGGAATCCGGAAGGCTCATTCGTCTGTGGCAGAAGCTCGTTTCTGTGTGGCTCCGCGTTGTCGTGCCTCGCGGCGGATGGATTGTTGGTCCGCCGTCATTACTCAGGGCAAGCATACTCGATGTCCGCCTGACGCTGGCGCTATCTCCGGTGTTTTTCGCAGCGATCGCAGCATCATTTCTCATCACTCTCTTTGTTCCGATGAGCGCGATTCGTGAAACGGTG
Organism: uncultured Chitinophagaceae bacterium; assembly: GCA_964384415.1. Lineage (GTDB taxonomy): Bacteria > Bacteroidota > Ignavibacteria > UBA10030 > UBA8401 > JAGVPT01. The sequence goes on from CAYLMV010000146.1 coordinate 5,352, forward strand.
CTTCCCGCGATTTTCGTGATTCTTGTCCCCCTCCTGGCGCCCATCTCGACAAGAGACAGGTCCAGGAATACGGCACGCTTGATCTTCAGCGCTCCATGCGTGAGGCCGCACTTTGCCCTTTTGAAGTTCTTTTCTGCATTTCTCTCAACGCTGATATTAGGAATCATGCCTTTGCTCCGGCTGGGCATGGATGATCCGTTCGGAGCGGTTGCTGCGTTGAACGGGATGCTCTTTATCGCCTCGGCCGCGACGCTCTTCGGCATTGTGACGGAAACTCCGAAGGCTTTCGTGGTAATCTTTTTGCTCTTCCTGTATACAGCCGCGAGTTCAAAAGGGGCTCCGCCGCTGGACTTTGCCGGATTGCAGGGGATGGCGACGCCAGCTATTCTTCTTTGCTATGCCTCGGTCTCGGTGTGTATGCTTGCAGCTGCATTTGGATTTGACAGGTGGCGGATGCAAAGGGATGAGAACTGATTCCTTCTTAGAATCTGCATGTGTTGCCGGTTGAATTTTGAATAAATAAACTGTAAAGTTCCGCTATCCGCAAAAGCGGCTGCGCATACGAAGGACATACATCGAGTTCCGTCCCATGAATACTCCGCTTCCCGGCATCACAATCGTCAGCGTTGCTTTCTTCGTTGCCTCATCGGTAGGATGTTTTTTGTCTCTCATGCTCTTCTTTTCCCGGAAAGGAAACATGAAAGCAAACAAATATCTTGCACTGCTGATATTCTGCTTCTCATTGCTTCAAATCTGGGATGTTCTCATACAGACAGGACTTCTTGTAGACTACCCGCATATGCTGCTGGTCCTTAATCCATTGCTCTTTGTGTTGGGGCCGTTGATCTATTTTTATGTCAGAGCCTTAACGTCGCTCGATTGGAAATTCCGGCGAATGCTCGTTATACATTTTCTTCCCGCCGCAGGACTCTATGCGTACTTCTTCCCCATATATTCTCTGAGCGGAGAGGACAAGGTTCGATTGATCGCAAAGGCTTTCCTGAACCACGAATTCATCATAAATCCGGCGTTCTATATCTGCGGTGAAATCCACATCCTTGCCTATTTGCTTTTCTCCGTCCGGATCCTCGTGGAACATTCCAGAAGCATCAGAAATAGCTTTTCTTTCACTGAGCAGGTAAGCCTCACCTGGCTGCGCAATCTGCTCATCATTTTTATCGTTCTTTGGCTCGCATTTGCAGTGAGGGTGTTCTATCATTCCCCGCTGATATGGGAGATAAGCGCGTTCCTGGCGCTCACGACAATCTATGTCATTGGGTATTTCGGGTATAACCAGCCTCTTATTTTTCCGAAGCCAAAAATTGCCGCAGAACCGGAGCCCGATCAGGCAGAAAAAAAGAAATATGCCACTTCTGCGCTCACCGACGAGGAAATAGACAATTATCTAAGCAGACTCCGTGCTCTCATGGACACGGAAAGGCTGTTCCAACAGACCGACCTGAAACTTGACGACGTCGCGGAGAAATTGAATTTGCCTTCGTATTATGTATCGCAAGTCATCAATCAAAAGCTGGGGAAGAACTTTTATGATTTTGTTAATGAGTACAGGGTTGAAGAGGTAAAGAGACGATTTGCTGATAAGAAGTATGATAATATGACAATCCTGGCGGCGGGTCTTGATTCCGGTTTCAATTCGAAGACTGCGTTCTATTCTGCCTTCAAGAAGAAGACGGGCGTGACCCCCACGGCGTTCAAGAAAAATCCAATCCAAGCTCAACTGCAGTAGATTTCTCCTTCCGGCATCCCATTCCACGACCTTTCCTGCTCTTTTTGGCCAATTTTGATGAAAATGTTCTTGTTCGTCTCTATCGAGGAGGACGACTCTCGGGGAAGGGCATTCTATATTGGAGTCATGAAGAAGCAGCTAAAATCCCCAAGTCGATCATTATCATTGAAAGGATAGAAGTATGGACAAGGTCTTCAAAGCTCGGTTGATGTGGACGGTTGTATGTTGGTCTATCCTCATTGTGGGAGGACGAGGGGACGACGCCAGTGCCCAGAATATTCCCGCTAATAACAGTTCGTCCTCCGATTCGCTTAAATACATCGGGCATGCATTTGTGAAAATCAAAACTTTGGATGGAACAGTCATCTATATAGATCCGTATGCCGTGGACGACTATGCCGACTCGGCGGATATCGTTCTCATCACTCATGAACATTCGGACCACAACGATCTCAGCTGCGTCAGACAGAAGTCGACCTGTCAGGTCATTCGCGCTGCAACGGCGGTGAAGAACAATGTTTTTCAGAGTTTTACGGTTGGCACGGTCAAGATAACCAAGATTTCCGGCGTCGCGGCATATAACAACCAGCAGCGCAACAAACAATGGCATCTTAAATATCAGTGCGTCGGATATCTTCTTGAATTTGACGGCATCAAACTCTATCACGCCGGCGATACCGGAAACATACCGGAGATGGCAGATCTTGCGAGTCAGAATATTACGTACGCTCTTTTACCGATGGACAGCATCTATACAATGTCGCCGGCAGAAGCGACGGAGGCCGCGGCAATGATCCAGGCACAACACGATATTCCGATCCACACAATGCCGCCGCCGGACAGCTACAGCGACGCAATGGTCGCGCGGTTTACTTCCCCCAATAAAATGATAGTGCGCCCAGGGACCACGATCGAGTTGCTTGCGACACCCACAAACGTTACAAGCCGTCAGATTGTGCCGGCAGACTTTCGACTGGAGCAGAACTATCCCAATCCGTTTAATCCATCTACGACGATCCGATACGCTCTGCTAACCGCCAGCAGAGTCCGGCTTCGGGTTTATGACGAATTGGGGCGGGTCGTTGCTGATCTCGTCAACGCTGAGCAGCCGTCGGGATGGAATCAGGCAGTATGGAATGCTGCTGTTTCCTCAGGATTGTATTTTTATCGGCTCGAAGCGACATCGTTGGATAAAACTGGATCGCAGTTTGTTGAAACAAAGAAGATGTTGCTTCTCCGATAGCATCACGCCGTCATTGATGCACTCTAACTAGCCCCGTTTGTGACGGGGCTTTTTGTTTGAGACTTCGAATGAGAAGTGCCGATTGCTGATGGGATGGGAATATGGATTGGTGCAGGGCTTAGGCACCAATTGGGGGAGGCGTTCTGAAATCGGTAATTCGGCGGAAAAAAGAAAGGGAAGAGTTTCCTCTTCCCTTTAAGTGGGCGCTGCTGGGATCGAA
>CAYLMV010000147.1:0-4530 GCA_964384415.1 uncultured Chitinophagaceae bacterium
ACAGGATAACAGGATAACAGGATAACAGGATAACAGGATAACAGGATAACAGGATAACAGGATTACAAGATAACAGGATAACAAAATCGTGCTGTTCGAGGCCTTAGAAATCAAGATCTAATACGATCAACGCTTCTTCAAAATCCTGGTTCGAAGATACTTTATGAAATTAGCAAGTTGTTTCGAAATCGCGATCGCCGATTCTTCCCTTCGAAGGAACTCCTCTTGGGATAGATAGGAGAGGTCTAGCGCAACGCAGAGAAGGCTTCTGACCTCTCCGATTGATCCTTTGGAATAGTGCAAGAAACGAATTAGTTCTTTATTGTTGTCGAGCTCAAATCCCTCAGCAATATTCGACATCACGGAGACAGCGGCTCTTTGGATTTGAGACTTAAGTCCAGAATCTTTCTTGAAAGGATCAGTGGAAGTCATCTTATAGATAATCCCTGTGAACTTCCTTGCATCCTGCCATACCTTTAATTCTTCAAATCGTTGAATACTCATTTTTCCCCCTTTGAGCCATACAACGTATGTTATTTGTGAATCAGTAAATTCCCCTTAGATTTTGATACAGCCAGATTCTAGTGATCCCTTAATCTTGTAATCTTGTAATCTTGTAATCTTGTAATCTCCCTAGTAATACCCCGACGCATTGCTTTGTTTCGTCAGCTTAATATCCTGCAATTGCGGGGCCTTCAGCTTAATCTCGAACCGATATCCTGCCAACTGACCAATCGGCGTCCACGTGAAATTCATTGTCCAGCAATGCAGGTCGCGATCGATCGTGATGCGCGGCGCAGCAAACATCTCGCGAACCATATCATAGCTTCCAACCGCGGTGAATTTCCAATTTTCCGTCAGATTAAAGCCCAAATTTGCATTCAAGTTCACCGCACGCGACTTAATCGCAGGATTTTCCTGGTTCTGCGCAAAGGTGAAGCTCAATCCCAGATTCCACGGGATGCTGAAATCGGGAGGCGCCTCATCGTAAATTCCGCGATATCCGCTCTGAGTAAAACTCCCTGCCATGGCATTCACGTTTTCAGTTGTATCGAACTGATGAATCTCCGTCTCCCTCTGCTTCTTGTCGCCCTTGAGTGTTGTTGAGAGGTTGACACCGATGCTCGTGAGCCGTGCTATGCCTTGCCCTTCGTCGATCAGAAGTCTGTTGACTCTCTGATTCAATCCCCGGTCAAAGGCGTAGAAGCTGTATCCGCTGTTTCCGCTTATGTTCAGGTATTGTCCGATATCGGTACGATAGTTCAGCCCAAGGTCGGAAAGTTTGAATTGATCGGCGGCGAAATTGTACGAGAGAGATGCTCCGAGATTCAGCAGCTGGTACTTGGTTCCTTTGTGCAGGGAGTCTCTGTCTTCGGTCTTCATTTCGAATAGGTTCCCCACGCTAAACCCGATTGCCTGGGATTCGCCCGCGGGAGCGCCCCCGTAGACTTCCTTCTGAAACTTATTGTAGGTCTGACGTTGGCCGAGGGTATCAAGGTACGTCCCGTAGTAACCGAATTTCTGCTTGGAAAAGTCAGGCTGATAGGTGTAGGAAATGCTCGGCGTCAAGGTATGGCGGAAACCCGCGACGCCGGGAATTGGGGGCTGAAACATTCCATATAGCTTTGTCGATGCCGACAAGCTCGTGTTGAAATAACGAACCGCGTTGAAACCATCGACGTCCTTCAAAACAGGGGCATTCGTTTGACGATTGATGCTGTCGACCGTGACGCTTCTATTATACCACCGCTCGTAGTAATTGACTGAGGGGGCGATAGTGAAATAACCGGCCTTGGGAGATGCGTTGAGGGTGAAGTTATGTTCTACGCCTTGCCGGTCATAATGGACGAAACGATCGGGATAATCGATGGAGTCGGTAGTCGCCGTCTTACTCTGCCTGTGAACATACTCGCCGCTGTAACCGAGACCGATCAATTCGTACCACGCGAAATCCTGGCCTGTTCCGCCGCTCAGGCCGCGTGATTTTTGCGTCCTCCGGAACGGATAACTCTGGCTGTGCGTAAAATCGATCGTCGGCATCGCTGCATCGATGCTGTGATCGACGAGTTCCTGCCGCCGGGAGAGGTTGATGCTCATGCTGTTGTTCGTCCCCTCCCACGACTTGGTCAGGGTGGCATTCGAGTAGATTTCCTGTTGAAGGTACTGGTCGTAGTTGTTCGTTGTTTGGTACGAGTTGTTGCTTGCAAAAGTGAAATTGATGTCGAGACGTGTCGTTGGATCAATCGTCTCATTGTGCGTCAGGTTTGCACGGTAGTTGGCTTCATTTCTAAAGCCCGGGTCTTTGCGCTGACCGATGAGAAGCCGCGAATATTCACCCGTCAGCGAACCGGTGAAATCGTACCGCTTTGCATAGTGAAAAGTTGAGAAACCTCGCCAGCCTCCCTCGGTATACCAATCTCCTCCCAGCGCAAGATCAGTGTAATCGCTGATCGCGCTGTAGTATCCCAGATGACTGATGAATTTCCCGCGATTTGCGTCTTCGCCGTACGCCGGGGCAATAATTCCGGAATGACGTCCTCCCTGGCTGGGGAAAACGCCGAACGGCAGCACCATGACCGGCACGTCTGCGATGTAGAGATAGATCGGTTCCGCAACGATTTTGTCGTGGAGCGTGACCCGCATCCGCGGACTATAAAAATAGTAGTGAGGATCGTCCAGGTCGCACGAGGTAAATATACCGTTCGCGATAAAGAGAACATCCTTGTCAACTTTTTTTATTTGCTCGCCGTGATAGAAGCCCTCCCCCATCGATGTTTCACCGAGCGAGATACGCCCCTTCTGGGATTTGAAGTTATATCCGATCTTCCATCCCTCATACGTCTCCCCGCCGTCGACCATCACGGGCGTTCCATAGTAGAGATGCTTCAAGGAATCTGTCTTGCCGATTTTCGAGGAATCGAGGACACCGTACGATTCCATATTATTGTCGTTCCAATCAACGTCGATCCGCTCGGCTTTCAGTCCCAGGGTACGATACTTGACGTCCCCCTTACCGTACATTTGCATCAGCCTGTGAGGGTACGAATAGACAATGGAATCGGTTGCAGCATAGACAACACTGGTATCGATTCCACTTGTTTTCTTCTTCAACGAATCTGCGTGGGCAAGCGTGTCGGCTCTGGCAGCTTTCAGAGTGTCGGCGGTTTCGGAAAGAGCGGGGGAACACCACATCAACTGCAGGAGGACAAACGCAGGAATGGCCCACGGCAGAAAATAGCGGAGGTTACAAGATTGCAGGATATATCCTTCGACAAGAAATTTCTTTTGATCTCTGCTAGTCACTCAATCTTGCATTCTTATCATAGTGGACACTTGTCCCTACAGAACAAGTCCGGCTGCGCCGAGCATCCCCGCCGTGTTGCCGAGTTTCGCGGGGATTATCGTGATATCTTTGCGCATCGACTTCATGACGTGGGCCTGAGTAGATTTCTTGATGGCATCGTACACGAAATCGCCCGCGGCCGATATCCCGCCGCCAATGATCACCACCCGGAGATCCACAGTATTGAGAGCGGAGCCGAGCGCGACGCCCAACAGGGTTCCCGCTTCGGTGAAAATCTCGCGGGCGAGCTGGTCCCCTTCCAGGGCGGCCTGTGAAATATACACCGGCTCCACTTTTGAGATATCGCCCCGGACAAGATCGAGGATGCGAGATGTGGGATGGTTTTTCAGCTGTTCGACCGCGCGTTTGGACAGATTGCGCTGTCCGATATATGCTTCTACGCAGCCGATGGCGCCGCAGTTGCACAGGAGCCCATTGTAGTCGATGGACACATGTCCAATTTCTCCGGCCCCGCCATGAGGCCCTCTGAAGATCTCTCCATCCAGTATTATTCCGCCGCCTACCCCGGTCCCCCAGATCACGAAGAGAAAATTCGGGTACCGTTTGCCTGCTCCAAATTTTGCTTCGGCAATGGCCGCGACGTTGGCATCATTCTCGACTTTGACCTCGACTTTGAAAACCTTCCGTATCTCCCGGCTCAGGGCAACGCGATGCCAGCCCTTAATATTGGGGGGATCAAACACAATTCCATCTTGTTGATGAACGATCCCCGGAGAGCCGATCCCGATTCCGCGAAGTTTCCCTTTCTTTGCGTGCGTGAGAACCTCCGCGATCGATTTCTGCATTTGTTGAATGACAATTTTGGGTCCCTCGTCCCCCATCGTTGGAACTTTTGCCTGCGCAATAATTTTTCCCTCGGATGAGATCAATCCTGTTTTGATAGTCGTGCCGCCGAAGTCGACGCCGACTGCGTAGTGTATTTGTGACATTTCGTTAGTCTGAGTTCTGAGTTTGACGTTTTACGTCTTACGTTTTACGTTCTACGTTTGACGATGAGTGTTGTGTTCTTGGTCCGTGGTCCTTAGTGCTAGGTGCTTTGTGCTTAGTTTTTAGTTCTTGGTCTTTAGAAAATGCTATTGTAAGTTGTTGATTGTTAATTGTTGATTGTAACCTGTTTACTGATGACTGATAACTGTTCACTGCCTTCTCTTCCTCCACCACCCCTT